>NZ_SMKN01000111.1 GCF_004348675.1 Micromonospora sp. KC606
GCCTGGGGTGGTCGGCCGGGTCGTTCTCCCCGGGGTGTTCCCTCGGACGGTGGCGGCGGGTCGGGTCAGTCGCGGGCGGCGCGGTGATGATCGGTTTCTGGGAGAAGGAGTTTGACGTATGAACGGGGGATGACCGGCGTGCGACGGACTGTGTGAGGGCACTCACCCCGCACCCCGGGGCACCTCGGCCAGAGCGCCCCCTACGATCCATGAATAGGTGCGTAGCCGGCACCTGACGGCCATGGCACGGATCAGCGCGGGGCGCAGCGCGGCGTCCCGGCGCCACAAGCCGACCGCACACGACGTCTACGAGGACCGATGAATCCTGTCGTACTGATCGCCGAAGAACTCGCCCCCGCCGCCATCGAGGTGCTCGCGCACGACTTCGACGTACGCCATGTCGACGGCGCCGACCGCCCGGCCCTGCTCTCCGCGCTTGCCGAGGCCGACGCGGTGATCGTGCGCAGCGCCACTCAGATCGACGCCGAGGCGATCGCCGCCGCGCCGCGGCTGAGGGTGGTCGCCCGGGCCGGCGTCGGTCTGGACAACGTCGAGGTGCCGGCCGCCACCGCGCGGGGCGTCATGGTCGTCAACGCCCCCACCTCCAACATCGTCTCTGCCGCCGAGCAGGCCGTCGCGTTGCTGCTGGCCGTGGCCCGCAACACCGCCGCCGCCAGCGCCGCGCTGAAGGCGGGGGAGTGGAAGCGGTCCAAGTACACCGGCGTCGAACTCCAGGGCAAGACGGTCGGCGTCGTCGGCCTCGGCCGCATCGGCGTGCTGTTCGCCCAGCGGATCGCCGCCTTCGGCACCCGGCTGATCGCGTACGACCCCTACATCCAGCCGGCCCGCGCCGCCCAGCTCGGCGTGCGACTGGTCGGCCTGGAGGAGCTGCTGCGGGAGAGCGACTTCATCTCCATCCACCTGCCGAAGACCCCGGAGACCGTGGGCCTTATCGGTGAGAAGGAACTGGCGATCGTCAAGCCGGGCGTGCGGATCGTCAACGCCGCCCGTGGCGGGCTCGTTGACGAGCAGGCCCTGGCCGACGCGATCGCCGAGGGGCGCGTCGCCGGCGCCGGCGTCGACGTGTACGCCAAGGAGCCCTGCACCTCCTCGCCGCTGTTCGCCTTCGACAACGTGGTGGCCACCCCGCACCTGGGGGCCTCCACCCACGAGGCACAGGACAAGGCAGGCCTGGCCGTGGCGAAGAGCGTCAAGCTGGCCCTGCAGGGCGAGTTCGTGCCGGACGCGGTGAACGTCCAAGCCGGTGGCGTGGTCGCCGAGGATGTCCGCCCGCTGCTGCCGCTGGCGGAGAAGCTCGGCCGGGCGTTCACCGCAGTGGCCGGCGGGGTCGCGGCCAGCGTCACCGTCGAGGTACGCGGTGAGATCGTCAACCACGACGTGTCGGTGCTGAAACTCGCCGCCACCAAGGGACTGTTCAGCTCCGTGGTGGAGGAGCAGGTCACCTACGTCAACGCTCCGCACCTGGCGGCCGAGCGGGGGGTAGAGGTCAGTCTGGTCACGCAGGTCGAGACGACCGACCACCCCAACCTGGTCACCGTCCGGGGCGCACTGCCGGACGGCCGTACGGTCAGCGTCTCCGGCACGCTGACCCACGCCGGTGCCCGCGACGTCCTCAAGCTTACCGAGGTGGACGGGTTCGACGTCGAGATCGGAGCGGAGGGCATCCTGCTCTTCCTGCGCTACGCCGACCGTCCCGGTGTGGTCGGCACCGTCGGCACCCTGCTCGGCAAGGCCGGCATCAACATCGCCGCGATGCAGGTCGCGCGCCGGGAGGCCGGTGGCGAGACGCTGATGACCCTGACCGTCGACCAGGCGCTCGGGGCGGACCTGCTCACCTCGGCGGCCGACTCGATCGGAGCCACCTCGGCGAGCGCGGCGGACCTGCGCGACGAGTAGCCCGGACCCGAGTCGCGGGGGCCCGGCCGACACGGCCGGGCCCCCGCGCGTATCCAGGGGCCACCTCGCGCCGTGCCGACGCGTCGGGCCGGGCGGCGCCACTCGGGCGGTCGAGGACGAGGAATCCATCCCGGAGCCGATGCCGGCCGGTCCGCGGCACGCCGTCGGGCCCGGGGCCGTCCCGCGC
This sequence comes from Micromonospora sp. KC606, assembly GCF_004348675.1. Taxonomy (GTDB): domain Bacteria; phylum Actinomycetota; class Actinomycetes; order Mycobacteriales; family Micromonosporaceae; genus Micromonospora. The sequence goes on from NZ_SMKN01000111.1 coordinate 2,105, forward strand.
CACGCCGTCGGGCCGAGCGGTTCACGCCAGGCCGGGCGGTCAGCGCGCGACGCGGGACGGCGGCGGGTAGACCGACCCGTCCTGGGCGTCGAAGAGCATCAGGTCGTGCTCGCCGGCCAGCCGCTCGATGTCGAGCAGCACCTGGTCCGCGCAGGTCGGGACGAGATACAGCTCGATGTGGTCGTTGGCGGTGTGCAGCGGGAGGGTCGCCCACGGGGTGCCCGCCCCGGCCGGCCGGTCAGGGTACGTGGCGGTGACTGCCCGGTAGAAGGCGACGACCCGCGGGTCCGGGTGCCGGTCGCCGTGGCGTCCCCCTTCGCGGCACTGTCGTACCGCTGCCCGGACGTCCTCGGGCGTGGCCCCGGCCGGCAGGGCCCACACGCTCAGATCGAAACTCACGGCGGACAGCGTGCCATCCGTTGTTCACCATCGTGCAACGACCCCGCCGACATGCCCGGGAACGGGATGTCGGCGGTCACCACGATGGTCCGCTGTGGAGTCTCTTGCGTCGAGTTGCGCCGATTCGCTAGCGTACCCGTGCGGTCACCGGTCTGAGTGAGGGCGTTCGGCTCGTCTTCGGGTGGCGAGGTCAGGCGTCCGGCCGACCGGTCCGCACCCCTCGATTGCGCGAGCCACGCGCACTCGTCGCTGACCGGCCCCCACGGTCGTTGCCGAGACCGCGGGGGCCGATCGCGGGCCCGTCGACCGCGCCACCCCGTGGACCCCCTCCACGGGCCGGCCGACGCGCCTCGGCGCCACTCAACGGCGCCGGTGGGCGAAGAGAGCCTGATATCCCGATCCATTGCGGAACCACGCCAACCCGGTGGGGCCGGCGGCGTACAGCGCCGTGGCGTAGGCGTCGGCGACCGCCAGGTCCGGCCCGACGACGGTGGCCGCGACGAGGTGCTCGGCCGACTCGCCGGTGTGCGGGTCGACCACGTGCCCGTGTCGGCCGGTCACACCGGAGGTGCCGATCGCGCCGGCCGTCATCTCCAGCACCAGGGGAGCGCGTCCCCCGTCGGTCGGGTGGTGCACGGCCACCCGCCAAGGGCCGCCGTGCGCCGCACGGCCGCGCACGGTCAGGTCGGCCCCGGAGAGTACCGCGTAGTCGGTGATGCCGGCGGCGCGCAGCCGGGCCGCGGCCCGTTCCACCGCCCAGCCGTTGAGCAGGCCGCCCGGGTCGAAGCCGCCGGGCACCGCCCAGGCGTCGAACCACCCGTCGGTGGCCGCCCGCATCGCGGCGCACCGGTTCACCAGGTCGGCCAGTGGCGGGTACGACTCCGGGCTGATCTCGCCCCGGCGCAGCCGGGAGACCAGGCTGTCCGGGCGGCTCGGCCCGTAGGTGAGGTCGACGGCGCGCAGCTCGGCGACGGCGTCGCGCAGCGCGTCACCGACGGCCCGGCGGCCGACGTGTTCGGGGGCGTTGAGCAGCAGGGTGTACTCGGCGGTGCTGGTGCGGACGGTGTGCGCGGCGGAGATCCGGTCGCCGGTGGGATCACCGGCCCGGTCGACGCGGTGGCTGCGGACGCCGAGGCGCAGATCCGGTCGGCGCAGGGTGAACGCTGCCTGGTCCATCCACCGGGTGCGCGGCTGTTCGTCGAATCCCGCCGCCCCGCGACGCTGGTCGATCCGCATTGCTGCTCCTTCGCTGACCGCGCCGCGTCGTCGCGGCGGATCCGTGGCGTGCCCCCGTGACCCGCTTGTGGTCGACCCTAGGTAGTGGAGATGACCGCACCATGAATGTCAGCTGGGAGCCTCCTGAGCGTGTGGTTCTCCCGCATGGTGGAAGACGTGTACCGGGAGACGGGACGGCGACGTACGGTGCACGGGAGCGACGAGGTGAGGAGCGCCAGGTGGCACGGATCGCGGTGGTGGCCGGGGACGGGATCGGACCCGAGGTGATCGGGCAGGCCCGGAAGGTTCTCGACGCCTTGCTCCCCGGGATCGAGGCCACGGAGTACGACCTCGGCGCGGCGCGTTACCACCGCACCGGCGAGGTGCTGCCCGACTCGGTGTTGACCGAGCTGGCCGGGCACGACGCCATCCTGCTCGGCGCGGTGGGCGACCCGACCGTGCCGCCGGGCGTGCTGGAGCGCGGCCTGCTGCTCAAGCTCCGCTTCGACTTCGACCAGTACGTCAACCTGCGTCCCTCCCGGCTCTGGCCGGGCGTGGCGGGGCCGCTGGCCGCCGTCAAGCCGGGGGAGGTCGACCTGGTGGTGGTCCGGGAGGGCACCGAGGGGCTCTACGCGGGCGCCGGCGGCTCCCTGCACCGGGACACCCCCGCCGAGGTCGCCACCGAGGAGAGCCTGAACACCCGGCACGGGGTGGAGCGGGTGATCCGGGACGCCTTCGCCCGCGCCGCCCGCCGCGAGCGGCGCAAGGTCACGCTCGTGCACAAGACGAACGTGCTGACCCACGCCGGGTCGCTCTGGGCGCGCGCGTTCGAGGCCGTCGCCGCCGAGCACCCGGACGTGACCACCGAGTACCAGCACGTCGACGCCGCGGCGATGTTCCTGGTCACCCAGCCGCAGCGGTACGACGTGGTGGTCACCGACAACCTCTTCGGCGACATCCTCACCGACATCGCCGCGGCGGTCACCGGCGGCATCGGGCTGGCGGCCAGCGGCAGCATCAACCCCACCGGGGCGTACCCGTCGATGTTCGAGCCGGTGCACGGCTCGGCGCCGGACATCGCCGGCAAGGGGCTGGCCGACCCGGTGGCCGCGGTGCTCTCCGTCGCCCTCCTGCTCGACCAGCTGGGCCACCCGGACGCCGCCGCCCGGGTGACCGCCGCGGTCGCCACCGAGCTGGCCAGCCGCACCCCCGGCGTACCCCTGCGCACCGAGGAGGTCGGCGACCGGCTCGCCGGGTACGCCGTATCCTGACCGGCGTTCCCTCGCCCATCCCCACCGGTCCGCACCGGGTCCGCCAGATCCCGCGCCGGGCCGTGTCGTCCCGCTGTCGGGCGGATCCGACGCCCACGTACGGCGGTCGGGCACCCCGGTCCGCCGGTGTGGAGCTATCCGCTGAACGACCGTTCGGGGTAAGTTTCTGGCACGATGTCGGCGTGCGGTCCCGTGCGCCGTTCAACCCTCAGGGAGGTCAGCGCGATGAGCGGTGGTGACAAGCTCGATTTCGAGATCCGTCCGAATCCCGCCCCGGTATCCGCCGCCGACCGGGCCGCCCTGCTGGCCAATCCGGGCTTCGGCCGGGTCTTCACCGACCACATGGTCACCATCCGTTACGCCGAGGGCAAGGGCTGGTACGACGCCCGGGTCGAGGCCCGCGCACCGATCCCGATGGATCCGGCGAGCGCCGTCCTGCACTATGCGCAGGAGATCTTCGAGGGTTTGAAGGCGTACCGGGGCACGGACGGCTCCGTCACCATGTTCCGGCCCGAGGCCAACGCCGCCCGGTTCATCGTCTCCGCGCAACGGCTGGCCATGCCGGAGCTGCCGGCGGAGACGTTCGTCGAGTCGTTGCGCAGGCTGGTGGAGATCGACCGGGACTGGATCCCGGAGGGCCACGACGCCAGCCTCTACCTGCGCCCGTTCATGTTCGCCAGCGAGGTCTTCCTCGGCGTCCGCCCGGCCAACGAGTACCTCTACTGCGTCATCGCCTCGCCCGCCGGGGCGTACTTCGCCGGCGGCGTCAAGCCGGTCACGGTCTGGGTCTCGCCGGACTACACCCGCGCCGCCCCGGGCGGCACCGGCGCGGCGAAGTGCGGCGGGAACTACGCCGCCTCGCTGGCCGCGCAGGCCGAGGCGATCGAGGCGGGCTGTGAGCAGGTGGTCTTCCTCGACGCCGTGGAACGCCGCTTCGTCGACGAGCTCGGCGGCATGAACGTCTTCTTCGTGTACGACGACAACACCCTGGTCACCCCGCCGCTGACCGGCACCATCCTGCCGGGCATCACCCGGGATGCCATCCTCGCCCTGGCCGCCCGGTCCGGGCACCGCGTCCAGGAACGGCCGGTCAGCTTCGCCGACTGGCAGGCCGACGCCACCAGCGGCCGACTGCGTGAGGTCTTCGCCTGCGGCACCGCCGCGGTGATCACCCCGATCGGCCAGGTGCGGTACCCCGACGGGGAGTTCCTCATCGGCGAGGGTGAGCCCGGTCGCGCCACGATGGCGCTGCGCAAGCAGCTCGTCGCGATCCAGCGCGGTGAGGCCGAGGACCCGCACGGCTGGGTGCAGCGGGTCATCTGACCCGCCCGGGTCAGGTCAGCAGGTGGGCGCGGAGGGCGACGAGTTGGGCGCCGGTCAGTCCGGCCTGGCGCAGGTAGTCCTCCACCGAGCCGTACCGCTGGCGCAGCCCGGTCAGGAAGAGTGTCATCGCCTGGGCGGGCGTGGTGAGCGGCGGCTGCCCCAACCGCCCGCCCACGGTGGCGTACCAGGTCTGAAAGCGGTCCAGCGCCTCGGCGCTGAGCGCGTAGTCGGCGGCGATGTCGGCGTCGGCCACCCCGAGCGCGGCCAGGGTCAGGGCGCAGACGACCCCGGTGCGATCCTTGCCGGCCACGCAGTGCACCAGCACCGGGGCGTTCGCCGCATCGGCGATCAGGCTGACCGCCTCGGCCAGGCCGGCTGCACCGGTATCCGCGAGTCCGGCGTACCGCTCGGCCAGGTAGCGGGCCAGGTCGTTGCCCGGCCGGTACGGGTTCTCGGCCCAGTCGACGTGCTCCGGGTGGATGTGCCGGTACACCATGCCGTCCAGGTGGGGCACCCGACCGTCCCGCTCGACCTCGGTGGGCCGGCGCAGGTCGACGACGGTCCGGACACCCAGGGCGGCGAACGCCGCCAGGTCCGCGCCGTCGAGCCGGTGCGGCGTGTCGGAGCGGTAGAGCCGTCCCCAGCGGACGGCACGGCCGTCGCGGGCGGGGTAGCCGCCGACGTCGCGGCAGTTGAACATGACGGAGAACGGGATGCGGCGGGTGGCCTCGGTGTCGTCCACACCGAACACGGTAACGGGCGGCGGGCGACAGCCCCGTCCTGCCGTCGCGGCCGTCGGGTCAGCGGGCCGTGCCCGGGGGCAGGTTGCCGTACGTCTCGTCGTAGTAGCCGCCCAGCGTGTCCCGGTACGCCGGGTCGCTGTGGCTGGTCTCGTCGTACTCCGGCGCGGCCTTGATCTGGTCCCGGCTGCGGTCGACGTGGACCTTCCGGTCGTCGTGGTCGACCTGGTTCACGGTGCCGGCCGGCAGCATGACCTTCTTGCCGAAGACCCACGGCCCGGTGTCGACGACGAGGTAGCTGCCACCGACCTCGTGGCTCGCGCTGTCGATCTTGCCGATGCCGCCGTCGGTGGCCTCGACCCTGTAGCCGACGAGGTCGGCGTCGGTCACTCCGGCCTCGTCCCGGTAGCTCCACGGGTTGAAGGCGCCGCCGGGCGCGCCGCCGGCGACGGCGCCCTGGCCGTCGTCGACGATGGGATCGGTGCTGCCGTGGGTGGCGTGCGGGTCGAGCCGGTCCATGGGTGTACTCCTGCCTCGGCTGACGACAGCCGTCTGGGAGGTGAGGCTTCCTCGTTCGAAGATCAGGTACCCGGTCCGGCTGTCTCCCACACCCTGGGTGCGTCCTGGGCCGGGTCGGGGTGGTCGGTTCCCGCCCTGCCGTGGACCGAGCCGGTCCGGAAAACGCCGGCGGGGGCCGGGGCCGGGGCCGTGACGACGCGGCCCCCGGCCCCCGCCGGGGGCCGGATGGCTCAGGCCAGGGCGGCCTGCGCGTCGAGCGCCACCGCGGCGGCGTGCACGACGGCGGCGATACGCAGCCCCTCGTGCACCTGCTCGCGGGTGAACCCGGCGCCGCGCAGCGCCTTCTCGTGTGACTCAAGGCAGACCCCGCACCCGGTGATCGCCGAGACGGCGAGGCACCACAGCTCGAAGTCGCCCTTGTCCACGCCCGGCCGGGCGATGATCTGCATCCGAAGCCGGGCCGGCATCGAGGCGTACTGCTCGTCGCCGATGAGGTGCTTTGCCCGGTAGTAGACGTTGTTCATCGCCATGATCGTGGCGGCGCCCTTGGCCGCCTCGACCGCCTCCGGCGTCAGGTGTGCGGCGGCCTCGTCGGCGATCTCCGCGAGCACCCGCGGGTTGCGCGCGGCGACGGCGCAGGCCAGGGCGGTGCCCCAGGCCTGCTCCGGCTTGAGCGTGGAGGTGCCGACGGTGGAGCCGAGGTTGAGCTTGATGTCCCTGGCGTACTCGGGCAGCGCCGCTTTGATCGCGTCCAGACCCATCGTCAGGCCCCGACGCCGGCGAGGAGGGCGTTGGCGTCGAGGGTGGCGCCGCCCTTGTTCCAGTTGCACGGGCAGAGCTCGTCGGTCTGCAGCGCGTCGAGCACCCGGAGCACCTCGGAGACGTTCCGGCCGACCGAACCGGCGGTGACCATGGCGAACTGGATCTCGTTGTCCGGGTCGACGATGAAGGTCGCCCGCTGCGCCACGCCGTCCTCGCCGAGCACGCCGCAGGCGGCGGTCAGCTCGCGCTTGATGTCGCTGAGCATCGGGAAGGGCAGCTCGCGCAGGTCCGGGTGGTCCTTGCGCCAGGCGTAGTGCACGAACTCGTTGTCCACCGAGACGCCGAGCACCTGGGCGTCCCGGTCGGCGAAATCGCCGTTGAGCCGGCCGAACTCGGCGATCTCCGTCGGGCAGATGAAGGTGAAGTCCTTCGGCCAGAAGAAGACGACCCGCCACTTGCCCTCGTGGGACTTGTGGTTGATCGTCTCGAACGCCTGGTCGGCGTCGAGGGAGACGCAGGCGGTGAGTTCGTACTCGGGGAAGCGATCACCGACAGTGAGCACGGGTCCTCCTTGACAGCGGCATGCAGGCCGGTAACTGGATCGATTCCAGATGCTTTCGTAGCAATGCTTCCTCTTTGGTGGCGGCCGGGCGACTTGTGAAGCCGATCACCTCTGACGGTTTCGGCCCGCAATGCGGCGGTGGATCAGGTATTGCGTACCCAGAGTCACCGTCCCGCCATGTGGATTCTGCTCCCAGAAGGCGGTCCGCGGTGGCAGAGTGGCGACCGTGAGCAGCACCGTCCTGATTATTGGCACCTAGCGCGCCGGCCTCCCCTCCGCCGAGCGCGCAGACCTCCCGCACCCCGCGGGGGGTCTTTTTGTTGCTCCCCCGGGTTGCTCCCCGCCGTTGCAGACTCCCAGCCCGTTGCAGACTCCCCAGCCCGCGAAGAAGGGACTCCCATGACGTTCCAGGTGTACGACACGACGCTGCGCGACGGCGCCCAGCGTGAGGGGCTCAGCTACTCGGTGGTCGACAAGCTGGCGGTGGCCCGGCTGCTCGACGAGTTCGGGGTGGGCTTCGTCGAGGGCGGCTGGCCGGGTGCGGTGCCCAAGGACACCGAGTTCTTCCGCCGGGCGCGTACCGAGCTGGACCTGAGACACGCCGTGCTGGTCGCCTTCGGCGCCACCCGCCGGGCCGGCGTGGCGGTGCGGGACGACCCGCAGGTGCGCGGCCTGCTCGACGCCGAGACCCCGGCGGTCGCGCTGGTCGCCAAGGCCGACACCCGGCACGTCGAGCGGGCGCTGCGCACCACCGGGGCGGAGAACCTGGCGATGATCCGCGACACGGTCGCCCACCTGGTGGCCGAGGGGCGCAGGGTCTTCGTCGACGGCGAGCACTTCTTCGACGGATTCCGGCACGACCCCGCGTACACCGCGGCCGTGGTGGAGACCGCGCTCACCGCGGGCGCCGAGCGGTTCGTGCTCTGCGACACCAACGGCGGGATGTTGCCGTCCCAGGTGAGCGCGGCCATCGCCGACCTCACCGCGCGCACCGGGGTCGCCCCGGAACTGCTCGGCATCCACTGCCAGAACGACACCGCCTGCGCCGTGGCGAACACAATCGCCGCCGTCGAGGCCGGGGTCCGGCACTTCCAGGGCACCGCCAACGGGTACGGCGAGCGCCCCGGCAACGCCGACATCTTCGCGGTCGTCGCCAACCTCGAGCTCAAGCTCGGGCTGCCGGTCCTACCGGACGGCTGCCTGGCACAGATGGTGCGGGTCTCGCACGCCATCGCCGAGATCGCCAACATCGCCCCCGACACCCACCAGGCGTACGCCGGGGCCGCGGCCTTCGCCCACAAGGCGGGACTGCACGCGAGCGCGATCAAGGTCGACCCGTTGCTCTACAACCACGTGGACCCGTCGGTGGTGGGCAACGACATGCGGATCCTGGTCACCGAGATGGCCGGCCGGGCCAGCGTCGAGCTCAAGAGCCGCGAGCTGGGCCTGGACCTGGCCGCCCATCCGGCGACGCTGTCGAAGGTGACCAGCCGGGTCAAGGAGTTGGAGGCGGGGGGCTGGTCGTTCGAGGCCGCCGACGCCTCGTTCGAACTCCTGGTCCGCTCCGAGCTGCCGGGCGCCGAACCGGTGCGGCCGTTCGCGCTGGAGTCGTACCGGGTACTGGTCGAGCACCGCGAGGACGGCGCGGTGGTCTCCGAGGCGACCGTGAAGATCCGGGTACGCGGCGAGCGGGTGATCGCGACCGCGGAGGGCAACGGCCCGGTCAACGCGCTGGACGAGGCGCTGCGGGTCGGGCTGTCCCGGCACTACCCGGAACTGCGGCACTTCGAGCTGGCCGACTACAAGGTCCGCATCCTGGAGGGCAGCCACGGCACCGGCGCGGTGACCCGGGTGCTGGTGGAGACCGCCGACGGGGCCGGCCGCGACTGGACCACCGTCGGCGTCCACCCCAACGTGGTCGAGGCATCCTGGCACGCCCTGGTCGACGCCCTGACCTACGGTCTGGACCGCACCCGCGTCTGACCGGCCTGCCCGCCCCGCCCGGCACGGCGTCGCGCCGAACCGGCCGGGGCGGTCAGGAACCGGGCAGGCGGAGGCGGGCCAGGACGGCGCGGTGGTCGGTGCCGGAGACGCCGTGCACCTCGACCGCGTCGACGGCGATGCGGCGGTCGACCAGGACGTGGTCGATGGTGACCGGCGGGATCGGGTCTCCGTCGTACGGACCCCAGGTGCCGGCGAGCCCGGCCCCGGCCGCGTCGGCAGCGTCCACGTACCCGCTGTCCAGCAGGGCGCGCAACGGGGCGTGGTCGAGGGTGGCGTTGAAATCGCCGGCGAGGATGCTCAACGGTCCGTCGGGGGTGGCGCGCGGCTGCGCCCGCAGGTCGGTGAACCAGTCGTCGACCACGTCGACCGCGTACGGGGCGGCCGGGTGGGCCGACTCGACCCGCACCGGCGGCGCGCCGGGGACCGCCACGGTCGCGTACGCCTGGGTGAAGGCGAAGCCGCTGTTGCGCCGGAAGCCGCCGGCGGAGAGCGGGTAACGCGCGTAGAGGCCGGAGCCGGTGGTGCCGGCTTCCGGATTGAGCTGCCGGTGGGGGAGCAGGCCGGCCAGGCCAGCACGGTCCAGCTCGGCCTGTGCCTGCGGGGTGAACTCCTGCACCGCGAGGACGTCCACCTGGTGCCGGCGGACCAAACCGACCAGGGTGCGGGCGTCCGCCCCGCCCTTGAGCAGGTTGGCGGTGAGCAGCCGCAGCGCCGGCCCGTCGACGGCGGGCTGCCCGGAGGCCACGGCCCGCGGGGCCACCACGCCGACCAGCGCCAGCGTCGTCAACGCGGCCACCGCCGCCGGCCAGTGACGTCGCAGGGCCAGCGTCAGCGCCAGCACCAGCACACTCCCGGCCGCCACGTACGGGGTGAAGGCCAGCGCCTGCACCAGCGGGCCGTGTTCGAGCCCGCCGAGGCGCACCGCCGCCCAGGCCACCCCCGGCACGACCGCGAGCCGGCACAGGATGGTCGCGCCCCGGCGGTCGAGGCGGCGCGGCACGACAGTGTCGATCACAAAGTGAGCCTAGCCGGATTCCTCCGGTAATCGGTGCGTCGCCATTTCATGAATGGCGCACCCTTCCCCGCTCGCGTTGCTCACAAATTGCCAACCGGATGCCGAAACGCGCTGATCGACTATTGACGGACGGCTTTTGAGGGGTTACGTTCCTCCTGGTTGAGGCGTCCCAACAGAGCGTAGTAATGCCTGATCAGACCGGGTGCGAGGGCTAACGTAGTCGGCCCCTCGCGGTGCGGGGGCAAGGGTTTTCCCTTCGCTTTACCGGCCTTTCCACAGCTGTTATCCGACTCGCGGGAAACGCGAGTCGGCCGAATCACCACGGTCACACAAAGGGAGACCTGTTATGGCCACATTCCTCAGGCGTAAGGCGACGGCGGTGACGCTCGGCGTCCTGGCGCTCACCCTGGCGGGCGGCGGGATCGCCGCAGCCCAGCCGACGACCAAGGCTTCGACCGAGGTTGCTCAGCCCGGTGCCCGGTCGTCCGGCGCCACCCAGCCGCCCGTCTCGGCGGCGGATGCCAAGCGGGCCCGCGCGGCGCTCGACGCCGTCGGGGCGCAGGCGACCGCTGCGGGCACCGTGGCCTGGGCCGTCGCCAGCAGCGGCGGCAGCCTGCTGCGCGGTTCCCCCGAGGCGGTCTCGGTGACCCGGTACGGCCCCGGCCAGTACCAGGTGCTGTTCAACTACGACGTGAGCCGCAAGGCGTTCCAGGCGACGATCGGCACCACGGACCAGTACAACATCCCGCCGGCGGGCGAGATCTCGGTCGCCCCGCGGCTGTCGACCATCAACGGGGTCTTCGTCCAGACCCGGGACTCGGCCGGCACCCCGGCGGACCGTCCGTTCCACCTGCTCGTGGCCAACTGACCACAGCGACGTGCCGGCCCCGGGGGACCGGGGCCGGCACCGGTCTGTCCGGCCGGCCGGACGTCCCGGTCGACGCCGACTCCCGACTCCCGACTCCCGACGGCATGATCGACTTCGGTTGCGGCATGTCGCGGTGTCCACCGAGCCGGACGAACCCACCTGCCGCATACCGTGAGGCCCGGCGCGCGACGCACGGCGGGCGGCTCATGCCGATCTGCGCCTGACCGCCCGTAAAGGGTCGGAAAATCCGAGGTTTGCCCACCCGGTGGCCCGGGAAGCAAGCACCGTGACGGACATCTCGGACACCCTGGCCAGCCTGCCCACGGCAGCCACAGACGAACCGGGCGGCACCGGGCTGGAACAGACCCTCATCGAGGTCAAACGGGTGATCGTCGGGCAGGATCAACTCGTCGAACGCCTGCTCACCGCGATGGTCGCCGAGGGGCACTGCCTGTTGGAGGGCGTGCCCGGCGTGGCCAAGACCCTCGCCGCGCAGACCCTCGCCACGGTCGTCGGCGGCACCTTCTCCCGCATCCAGTTCACCCCCGACCTCGTCCCCTCCGACATCGTCGGCACCCGCATCTACCGAGCGTCGACGGAGTGCTTCGACGTCGAGCTGGGCCCGATCATGGCCAACCTGGTGCTGGCCGACGAGATCAACCGGGCCCCCGCGAAGGTGCAGTCCGCGCTGTTGGAGGCGATGGCCGAACGGCAGGTCTCCATCGGCGGCCGGACCTGGCCCGTGCCGGAGCCCTTTCTGGTGCTCGCGACCCAGAACCCGATCGAGTCCGAAGGGGTGTACCAGCTCCCCGAGGCGCAGCGCGACCGCTTCCTGATGAAGATCGTCGTGGACTACCCGGACGACGCCGAGGAACTGGCCATCCTCTACCGGATGAGCGGCGACCGGCCCCGGGCCCGCCGGGTGCTAGACCCCGGCCGGTTGCGCGAGCTGCAACGGCGGGCCGCCCACATCTTCGTGCATCACGCCGTCGCGGAGTACGTCGTCCGGCTCATCCTCGCCACCCGCGACCCGGGCCGGTTCGGGCTGCCCGAGATCGCCCCCATGCTGGCGTACGGTGCCAGCCCCCGGGCCACCCTCGGCCTGGTCGCCGCCGCACGGGCCCAGGCGCTGTTGCGCGGCCGGGAGTACGTGCTCCCCGAGGACGTGCGGGAACTCGCGGTGGACGTCCTCGCCCACCGCCTGGTGCTCTCCTTCGACGCGGTAGCCGACGGGATCTCCCCCGAGGCGGTGGTGCGCCGGCTGGTGCAGGCCGTGCCACCGCCGACGCTGGCCGCCGGGCAGCCCGAGCACACTCGCGACCTGGCGGCGGCATGAGACGCGCCGCCGCGCCGCCACCGGCCGCCCCGGGGCTGGCCGACCTCGCCCCCGACCAGCGGCTGCGCCGGCTGGAGCTGACCGTGACCCGCCGCCTGGACGGGCTGCTCCAGGGGCAGCACCGGGGCCTGCTGCCCGGACCGGGCAGCGAGATCGCCGGCAGCCGCGAGTACCGGCCGGGCGAGGACGAGGTACGCCGGATGGACTGGGCGGTCACCGCCCGCACCACCGTGCCGCACGTCCGCGAGGTCGACGCCGACCGGGAACTCACCACCTGGCTGCTGGTGGACGCCAGCCCCAGCATGGAGTTCGGCACCGCCGAGCTGGACAAACGGGAGCTGTCGGTGGCCGCCGTCGCCGCGGTCGGCTTCCTCACCGCCGGAACGGGCAACCGGCTCGGCGCCCAGGTGCTGACCGAGGGCGGCCTGCGCCGCTTCCCGGCGCGCAGTGGTCGGACCCACCTGCTGAGCCTGCTCCGGGCGCTGCTGGCCGCCCCGCGGGCCGACGGGCACGACCCCGGGAAGCCGTCGGCCGCCCAGCCCGACCTGGGTGCGGCGCTCGCGGCGGTGCAGCGGGTCGCCCGCCGCCGCGGCCTGGTCGTGGTGGTCTCCGACTTCCTCGACGGCCTACCGGACCAGCGCGCCGATCCGGCCCCCTGGGAGCCGGCGCTGCGCCGGCTCGCCGCCCGCCACCAGGTGCTCGCGGTAGAGATCACCGACCCCCGCGAGCTGGAGCTGCCGGACGTCGGACTGATCACCCTGGTCGACCCGGAGACCGGCCGCCGGCGGGAGGTGTGGACCGGCGACGCCGCTCTGCGCCGGCGCTACGCCAGCGCCGCCGCCACCCAACGCGAGCAGGTGCGCCGGGTGCTGCGTCGGTGCGGCGCGACCCACCTGGCGCTGCGCACCGACGGGGACTGGACCGCCGACATCGTGCGCCACGTGCACACCCAGCGCCGCCTCGCGGCGGCGCCCGCCGCGGCCCGGGGAGGTCTAGCGTGACCTGGCAGTCACCCGCCCGGCTGCTGCTGCTGTTCGGGGTGCTCGCGCTGGCCGTCGGCTACCTGCTCGCCCAGCGCCGGCGGAGCCGGTACGCCGTCCGCTTCACCAATCTGCGGCTGCTCGACCGGGTCGCGCCGGTCCGGCCCGCCTGGCGGCGGCACGTCCCAGCCGGTCTCTTCCTGGCGATGCTGGCGCTGTTGGTGGTGGGTTTCGCCCGGCCCGAGGCCGAGGTGCGGGTGCCCCGGGAACGGGCCACCGTCATGGTGGCCGTCGACGTCTCCACCTCGATGCTCGCCACCGACGTGGAACCGGACCGGCTGGCGGCGGCCAAGGCGGCCGCCCGCCGCTTCGTCGACGGCCTGCCCGACGAGTTCAACGTCGGACTGGTCGCCTTCGCCGGCAGCGCGGCGGTCCTGGTGCCGCCGAACACCGACCGGGAGGCGCTGCACGAGGGAATCGACCGGCTCGCCGAGGGGATCACCGGCGTGCAGGGCACCGCGATCGGCGAGGCGATCAGCGCCTCCCTCGGCGCGGTGAAGAGCCTGGACGAGAGGGCGGCGAAACAGCCCCCGCCGGCCCGGGTCATCCTGCTCTCCGACGGTGCGAACACCTCGGGCATGGATCCGATGGAGGCCGCCTCGGCGGCGGTGGCCGCGAAGGTGCCGGTGCACACCATCTCCTTCGGCACACCCGGCGGTTTCGTGGACCGGGGCGGCCGGCCGATCCGGGTCCCGGTGGACGGGCAGACCCTCCAGGCTGTGGCCGAGGACACCGGTGGCCGGTTCCACGAGGCCGGCAGCAGCCGGGAGTTGCGCGAGGTGTACGAGGACATCGGCTCCTCGGTGGGATGGCGCACGGAACGCCAGGACATCTCCGCCCGGTTCATCGGCCTCGGACTGGTGTTCGCCATGGCCGCCGCCGCCGGTTCGATGCGGTGGTTCTCCCGCCTGCCCTGAGCCGGCACGAGAACAGTCCCGGCGGAGGGACCGACCGGCACGGGCCGGGCACAAGCGACAGTGAGGAGCGTGTGGATGGCAGCGCAGACCGGTCTGGGTGAGCCGCGGGGGCCCTGGTTCGTCTCGCCAGTGCTGGGGCCCGACGGACGGCTCCGGTGGGACGCACCGGGGTCGGGGGAGGACCCGTCACGGCGGCGCTGGCACGGGCGACTGCTCTCCGCGGCAGCGGTGGTCGCCCTCTCCACCGTCTCCGGCGCGGCGGCCGGCGGCTGGGTGGCCGACAACGACGGCGGCCCGGGAGCGACGGCGGCCTCCGCCGCGCCGGTGCCCGCGGAGCTGGTGACCGCCGCGCAGCGGACGGTGCCGGGCGTGGTGTCGGTGATGGCCGGCTCCGGCGGGTCGGGCGCGACGGGCTCCGGCTTCGCGATCGACAACCAGCAGCACATCATCACCAACGACCACATCCTGACCAAGGGGGGCGGCGGTACGGTGACGGTGGAGCTGCCGGACGGCCGCCGGTACGGCGCCGAGGTGGTCGGCCGGGAGCCGGGCAGTGACCTGGCGGTGCTGAAGGTGCCGACGGACGCTGGTCTCGCGCCGCTGCCGCTGGCCAAGCCCCGCTCGACCCGGGTGGGGGAGCCGGTGCTGGCGGTCGGCTCGCCGCTCGGGCTGCCCGGCACGGTCACCGCGGGCATCGTCAGCGCGTTGGACCGGCAGGTGCGCCTCGGCACCACCCGCCGCAGCGCGGTGCAGACCGACGCCTCCATCAACCCAGGCAACTCCGGCGGCCCGCTGGTGAACGCCCGGGGCGAGGTGGTCGGGGTGAACACCGCGATCGCCACCATCGACGGCAACGGCTCCATCGGCATCGGGTTCGCCATCCCGATCGACCAGGTTCAGCAGACCGCCGATACGATCATCGGTAAAGGCGGCTGAACCGGGTAGATCCACCAGAATGGCTGTAACGGTAGAACTGTCAGGTATGCGGCGTGGGCCCATCGGACGATAGAAATATCACGCTCAGTATGGATACTGGCGTGGGTGGAGCTTCCTTTCGTTGCGGTCCTGCTGGCGGTGGGACTCTTCCTCGGATGGGGCGTGGGCACACAGTACGCCCGGGCCAAACGCGGCTGGACCGACTACAAGGCCGCCCAGAGAGCGGTGCCCGGCGCCCGCCGGGCGGCGTGGCTGCTGGTCCGAGCGGTCACCACCAAGGTCGGGGTGATCGCGTTGCTGCTCGTCGGCGCCGTCGCGTACGCCGCCGCCGGCCCCGACCAGGAGCGCGCCGAGCCGGCCCCCAGCCCCTCTCCGACCGCTTCCACCAAGGCCGGCGTGAAGGGGCGCTAGCCTCACAGCTGTGGACGATGGACTGCGGGTGACCGACCGGTGGGTCGTTCCCTCCGCCGAGCTGCGGGAACGCTTTTCCCGATCGTCCGGTCCAGGCGGTCAGGGGGTCAACACCACCGACTCCCGGGTGGAGTTGAGCTTCGACCTGGCCGCCACCGGCAGCCTGTCGCCCGCGCTGCGCGCCCGGGCGATGGACCGGCTGGCCGGGCGGCTGGTGGACGGGGTGCTGACCGTCGCCGCCAGCGAGCACCGGGCTCAGCTCGCCAACCGGGAGGCGGCCCGGGAGCGGTTGACGGCGCTGCTGCGCGAGGCCGTCGCGCCCCCGCCTCCGCCGCGGCGGCCGACCCGGCCCTCCCGGGGCGCCAAGGAACGCCGGCTGGCCGACAAGAAGCGCCAGTCGCAGCGCAAACGGGACCGGCGGGTCGACGGGGAGTGACGGGCCGGATCTGACCTGCCGACGCCGCGGGTTGCCTGGGCTGTGGGCATGGCCGCCGGCACCCTGACCACCGTTTCACGACCGACGGTGCTCGCCTGCTGGCACGGGCATTGAGTTCGACGATGTTCGATGCTGGAATGGCGTCGGGAGCATGGGCTGTCATTCACCGCACCTCGTCGACGCGACAGGAGTCTCCTCATCATGCCCCGAAGGCCCTTCCTCTCCGCCCTGCTCGCCGCACTCGTCGCCGTTCCCCTCACCCTGCTCGGGCTGGCCGACGCCGCCCCTGCCCGCACGGCCGCCGCACCGGTGCGGATCATGCCGCTCGGCGACTCGATCACCGGATCGCCCGGCTGCTGGCGCGCCATCCTCTGGAACCGCCTCCAGTCCACCGGCCACACCAACATCGACTTCGTCGGCACCCTCGGCCCGCAGGGATGCGGCCAGCCGCACGACGGGGACAACGAGGGCCACGGCGGATACCTGGTGACGAACGTCGCCAACCAGAACCTGCTGCCCGGCTGGCTCTCGGCCACCCGCCCCGACATCGTGCTCATGCACTTCGCCACCAACGACGTGTGGAGCAACATCCCGCCGAGCACCATCCTGGCCGCGTACTCGAAGCTGGTCGACCAGATGCGGGCCAGCAACCCGGCGATGCGGGTGATCGTCGCGAAGATCATTCCGATGGCCCCGACCAGTTGCCCCGAGTGCGGGCAGCGGGTGGTGACCTTCAACAACGCCATCGACGGCTGGGCGGCGGGCAAGACCACCGCGCAGTCGCCGATCTCGGTGGTCGACCAGTGGACCGGCTTCAACACCGCCACCGACACCTACGACGGGGTGCACCCCAACGCCACCGGCGACCGGAAGATGTCCGACCGTTGGTACCCGGCCCTGGCGGCCGCCCTCTCCGGCGCCAGCCCGAGCCCGTCCACCAGCCCGAGTCCGACGACCAGCCCGAGTCCGACGACCAGCCCGAGTCCGACCACCAGCCCGACTGTGACCCCCACGGGGGCGCCGCCGTCGGTGGCCTGCGTCGCCACCTACCGGATCATCGGGCAGTGGCCGGGCGGCTGGCAGGGCGAGGTGACGGTGCGCAGCACCGGCACCGCCCGTACCACCGGCTGGCGGGTCGGGTTCACCCTCTCCTCCGGCCAGCGGATCACGCAGGCGTGGAACGCCGAGCTGACCCAGACCGACACCTCGGTCTCCGCGCGCAACGTGGGTTGGAACGGCGCGCTGAATCCGGGTGCCGAAGCCACCCTCGGTTTCCTGGCCAGCAGCTCCACCACCC
>NZ_SMKN01000112.1 GCF_004348675.1 Micromonospora sp. KC606
TGTTGGAACTGGCCGTGTTCGTGGGGGTGGGGCGGGCGATCGGTTTCGGGTCGGCGGTGCTGCTGGTGTTCGCGGCGTCGCTGCTGGGGCTGGTGTTGCTGCGCCGCGAGGGGATGCGGGCCTGGCGTGGCTTCCGGGAGTCGGTGCAGTCGAGGCAGCCGCCGGGGCGGCGGGTGATCGATGGTCTGGTGGGCCTGCTGGGGGCGTTGCTGCTGGCCACGCCGGGCTTGGTCAGTGGCCTGGTGGGGGTGTTGCTGCTGGTGCCGCCGGTACGTGGGCTGGCCCGTGCCGGGGTGCGGCGTGGCACCGAGCGGCGGGTGTCGTCGATGGTTGCCGGTGACCTGTTCGGGCCGCGGACGGTGCGGGTGCGCCGGGGCGACCCGCAACCGTCGTCGGGGCCGGCCGGGCCGGCGGTGGTCGATGCTGGCCGGGCCGTGGAGGGTGAGGTCGTGGAGGGTGAGGTCGTGGAGGGTGAGGTCGTGGAGCCGCGGCAGAGCTGAGTCGGACACGGCGGGTGCGGACCTCCTGCAGTCGCTCGGCGAGGATGTCCTCCAACTCGGCGATCGAGCGGCGCTCCAGCAGCATGTCCCAGTGGGTGCGCGGCGGCTTGGCCTTCTTCTGCTCCGGCTCGGTGCCGTCGACCAGTCGGGCGACACTGCCGTCGAACTTGCACTCCCAGGTCGTGGGGACCTCGGCGTCGACGGCGAACGGCACCTCGAACTGGTGGCCCTTGGCGCACAGGTACTCGCGGGTCTGACGCGGCGCGAGCTCCGTGTTGCGGTCGGATTCGTAGCTGACCGCGCCCAGACGGCTTCCGCGCAGCATACGCTCGCCCATGATCGACTTCCCCTCGTTCGGTGCTGGTCTTCTCGGTGTAACGGCCCGTCGCCACCGGGGCATTCCCCGCCCGGGTGGCTGATCCGGCCCGGTGGCCCCTGCAAGGGTAGCTGGCCATGACCTGAGCCCGGCGGGGTCGTCCCGGCCGGGTCGAATCGGATGCGTGTTTCGGCGCTCACCGGGCATGTTAACCGCCGCACGCGTGCGGGAGGTGACGATGCCCAGTGACACGCCGGCCGGCGCCCGGCCACCCGGCGGGAAGACCTTCTTCGGTCATCCGCGGGCGCTGTCGACGCTGTTCCTCACCGAGATGTGGGAGCGGTTCAGCTTCTACGGGATGCGGGCCATCCTCGTGCTGTACCTGACCGCGGCCGTCGCCGAGGACGGGCTCGGCATGCGTGAGTCGACGGCCAACGCCGTCTACGGCACCTACAACGCGCTGGTGTACCTGATGGCGCTGCCCGGCGGATGGGTCGCCGACCGGCTGATCGGTGCGCGACGCAGCGTGCTGTGGGGTGGTGTGATCATCGCCGCGGGGCACTACGTGATGGCCGTGCCCACCGGCTGGAGCGTCTTCGCCGGCATGGCCCTGATCGTGCTCGGCACCGGGCTGCTCAAACCCAACATCTCGACCATGGTCGGCGACCTGTACGAGCGGGACTCCCCGCGCCGCGACGCCGGGTTCTCCATCTTCTACATGGGAATCAACCTGGGCGGGTTCATCGCCCCGTTGGTCTGCGGGTTCCTCGGCGAAAAAGTCAACTGGCACCTGGGATTCGGAGCCGCCGCGATCGGCATGACCTTCGGCGTCGCACAGTACGTCATCGGCCGGCGCCACCTCGGCGACGCCGGAGCCCGCCCCGCCGACCCGCTGCTCGGCGCGGACCGGCGCCGCGCCCTGACCCGCGCCGGCATCGGCGTGGCGGCGCTGCTGCTGGTGCTCACCGTGCTCGCCGTGGCCGGGCTGTTCACCGTCAACTCCGTCGTCAACCTCCTCACCGTCGCCATCATCGTGATCACCGTCGGTTACTTCGCGCGGATCCTCACCGACCAGGAGATCAGCAGCACCGAACGCAGCCGGATGAAGGCGTACCTGTGGCTGTTCGTCTTCGCCGCCTCGTTCTGGCTGATCTACGACCAGGCCGGATCGGTGCTGAACATCTTCGCCGCCGACAACACCGACCGCGACGTGCTCGGGTTCACCTTCCCGGCCTCCTGGCTCCAGTCGGTCAACCCCATCCTGATCATCGTCGGGGCGCCGTTGTTCGCCTGGCTGTGGCTGCGCCTGGGTCACCGCGTCTCCACCCCGGTGAAGTTCGCCGTGGGTCTGGTCCTCAACGGCCTGTCGTTCGTCCTGATGGCCGCCGCCGCGCGGGCCGCCGTCGGCGGGGACCTGGTCTCTCCGTGGTGGCTGGTCGCCGTGTTCGCCATCCAGGTCGCCGGTGAGCTGTCGCTGAGCCCGGTGGGCCTGTCCGCCACCACCAGACTCGCCCCGGTCAAGTACGCCAGCCAGATGATGGGCCTGTGGTTTCTCGCCACCGCCGTCGGCGACGCCGTCGGTGGCCAGGTAGCCCGGCTCGCGGAGACCTGGCCGGCGCCGACGTACTTCCTCACCTTCGGACTGGCGTCGGTGGCGTTGGGCGTCGGCGCGGTCATGTTCAGCCGGCACGTGTCCCGGTTGATGGCCGGCATGCACTGACCCGTCGGCGCGACGGTCCCGGCCCGCCCGCGGGCGATAGCATCCCCGCCATGGCCCCCACCACCAGCGTCCACCCCGGCGCCTGCCCGCTGGACTGCCCGGACACCTGTACCTGGCAGCTCACCGTCACCGACGGTCGGGCCGTGGCCCTGCGCGGCGACCCCGACCACCCGTTCACCCGGGGGGCGCTCTGCGGGAAGGTCAATCGATATCTCGACGCGGTCAACGGCCCCGACCGGCTCACCACACCGCTGCTGCGGGTCGGGCCGAGAGGGGCCGGGCCGGTGGCGTACCGGCCCGCCTCGTGGGACGAGGCGATCGAGCGGGTCGCGGCAGGGCTACGGGCCGCCACCGACCGGCACGGCCCCGAGTCGATCCTGCCGTACTACTTCGCCGGCACCATGGGCTTCGTGCAGGGCTGGACGATGGGCCCCCGGCTCTTCGCGCACCTCGGGGCGTCCCGGCTGGACACCACCATCTGCACCGCCGCCGCCCGCGCCGCCCTCGGCTCGCTCTACGGCGGGTCTGTCGGCTTCGAGCCGGAATCCATCGTGGACGCCAGGCTGATCCTGTTGTGGGGCGCGAACCCGTTGTCGACGAACCTGCACCACTGGCCGTTCGTCCGCCAGGCGCAGCAGCGCGGGGCGTATGTGGTGACCATCGACCCGCTGCGCACCGACACCGCCGCCCGCAGCGACGAGCACCTCGCCCCGCTGCCCGGCACCGACGCCGCCCTCGCCCTCGGACTGATGCGGCACATCCGCGACGTCGGCGGCGCCGACCGGGAATGGCTCGCCGCGCACACCACCGGCTGGGACCTGCTGGAGGCCCGCCTCGATCGGTGGCCGGTCGACCGGGCCGCCGCCGAGTGCGGCCTCGACCCCGACCTGGTACGCCGGCTCGGCGCGCGGATCGCCGCCACCCGACCCACCGCCATCCGTATCGGCTACGGCCTGCAACGGCACGCCGGCGCCGGCCAGGCGGTCCGGGCCATCGCGGCGATCCCGCTGGTCACCGGCGACTTCCGGCACCCGGGGGGCGGCGCCCTCGCGGGCGCCTCCGGACACCACCGCATCGACCCCGCCCGGGTGGCCCGGCCAGCCGGCATGCCCACCCCGCCGGCCCGGTCGATCAACATGAGCCGGCTGGCCGACGCGCTCACCGGCGCGGCCGACCCGCCAGTGACCGCGCTGGTGGTCTTCGACGCCAACCCGGCCGCCACCGTCCCCGACCAGAACCGGCTACGTCGCGGGCTGACCCGGGCCGACCTGTTCACCGTCGTGCTGGAACAGCGGTGGACCGACACCTGCGACTACGCCGACGTGGTGCTGCCGGCCACGATGCAGCCCGAACACCTCGACCTGCACACCTCCTACGGCCACCACTACGCCACCCTCAACCTGCCCGCCACCGTCGCGCCGGGGCAGGCGCTGCCCAACACGGAGATCTTCCGGCGGATCGCCGCCGCCCTCGGCCTGGACCATCCCCGACTGCGCGACACCGACGAGGACCTGGCCCGGCAGCTGCTGCACGGCAGCGGCCTGCGCTACGAGGACCTGGTTCGAAACACCTACGCCCGGGCCACCGGC
The DNA here is from genome assembly GCF_004348675.1 of Micromonospora sp. KC606. Classification (GTDB taxonomy): domain Bacteria; phylum Actinomycetota; class Actinomycetes; order Mycobacteriales; family Micromonosporaceae; genus Micromonospora. The sequence goes on from NZ_SMKN01000112.1 coordinate 4,126, forward strand.
GTCGACGTCGGCACGGCACCGTACGCCGCGGGCGGGTTCCCCACCCCCGACGGGCGGGCCCGCCTGCACGACCCACGGCTGGCCGCCCACGGCGTCGACCCACTGGTGGGCTACACCCCGCCCGCCGAGGCCGGCGACGCCGAACTGGCCCGCCGTTTTCCTCTCGCCCTGATCTCCCCGGCCGGCCGGTACTTCATGAACTCCACCTTCGCGTCGCTGCCCTGGCACCGCGACCGCACCGGCCCACCGCGCATCCACCTACACCCTGTCGACGCTGCCGCCCGAGGCTTGGCCGACGGCGACCGGGCCCGGGTGCGCAACGACCGGGGCGCCTTCCTCGCCACCGTCGCCGTCGACGACGCCACCCGCCCCGGCCTGGCATTCACCTACAAGGCGTACTGGGCGCGACTGAGCCCGGGCGGCAACACCGTCAACGCCGTCACCGCCGTGCGTGACACCGACCTCGGCGGCGGCCCCACCTTCCACGACACCCGCGTCGAGGTCGAGGCCGCCTCGGCCGGTGCCTGCGGCGGCGATTCCAGAGGCGACGGCGCGGACCTGCCACGGTAGCCGCGGGCCGGGCACGGTCGGCCTACCCGTGACCGGGGCTCACCGGGCGCCGGGCGGCCCGCAGTTCGGCGATGACGGTGGTGGGCCTGCCGACCACGGCGCCGGCCGCCAGCCGGTCGGTGAGCGGCAGCCGGGCCAGGACGAGTGCGGCCCGACGCAGCCGTAGCCCTCCCCGGGTCGCCGGCACGAACCAGCGCGCGCTCCTGCGTGCCGTTCGCTGCCGGTCGAGGACCACCGGGCGTAGCGCCCGCTCGTATGAGGCCAGGGCGGTCTCGACGCTGTCGCACCGGACCAGTTCCTCCCCGAGGACGTACGCTCCGGCGACGGCCAGCGAGGCGCCCTGCCCGGCCAGCAGGGAGACCGCATGGGCCGCGTCGCCCAGCAGCACCACCCGGCCCCGGCTCCACGACGGCACCTCGGCCTGCGCCACCTGGTCGTAGTACACCTGCTGCGGGGGTGGGCAGGCGGCCAGCGCCGCAGGCGCGATCCAACCGAGTGACCCGTACTCGCGGCGCAACGCGGCGCGGGCGTCGACCGGCAGGCCCGCATCGTCGGTGCGCTGCACGGCGAACACCGCGACGCGGCTGCCGTGCAGCCCGTAGAAGCCCATCGCGCGGTGCGGCGTGTCGGTCATGCAGAACCGGCCGGCGATGTCGGCGTGTGCCGCGGGGTCGTCGAACGAGAAGGCCGCGGTGTGGTACCCGAGGTGGCGCAGGAAGTGGTGCTCCGGGCCGAAGACCTGGGCCCGCACGGTCGAGTGGATGCCGTCGCAGCCGACGAGCAGGTCCGCGTGCAGGGTGCTGCCGTCGTTCAGGGTGACCGTCACGCCGTCGGCGCGGTTGTCCACCGCCGTGATCGTGCTGGCGTGACGCACGGTGACGTCTGCCGGCAGGTGTTCGCGCAGCGCCCGTTCCAGGTCCGGGCGCATCAGGCTGACCAACCGCCCGCCCACCGCCTTGGCGAACTGCCCGTACCCCAGGCCGGCACGTCGGCGTCCCAACTCGTCACAGTACGCCAGCTCCTCGACGTGGTAGCCCTGCGCGCGGATGCTCGGCAGCAGTCCCATTGCCTCGGCGGCGTCGTACCCGGGCCCGAAGAAGTCCATCATGTAGCCGCCGGTGCGGGGGCCGGGCGCCTTCTCCAGCACGGTGACCTCGGTGCCCGACGAGCCGAGCCGCTGCGCGAGGGCCAGCCCGGCTATTCCGGCCCCACAAATGATCACCTTCATCGTGCGTCCTCCGATCCTGGCGTCACCAGCCTGCGCAGCACGGCGGCGAGAGCGTCGCCGGACGGACCCGCCACCAGCGCGCGGTGCAGTAGCACGCCGTCGATCGCGGCGGCGAGCACGGCCGCGGTGGCCTCGGGGTCAGGCACCGCGTGGGCGGCCAGGCGCTCGGCGAGCTGCCCACGGAACAGCCCGATCGCCTCGCCGAGCGCCTGGCGAAGCCGCTCGTCGCGGGTCGCGGCCAGGTATGCCTCGACGAACAACACCGATGTCGGGTCGGTGCCGCTGACGGTGTCGAGCGAGCCCCACAGCGCGGTCAACACCTCGCTCGCGGTGTGCGCGCCGGCCAGTACGGGGCCGGTCTGCGCGGCCAGCGACCGCGCCGCGTCCACGGCCGCCTCGACGAGCAGCGCCTGGACCGAGGTGAAGTGGTAGTGCACCAGTCCCGGCGCGACGCCGGCCCGTTGCGCCAGCACACGGGTGGTCACCGCCGTCCAGCCGCGCTCCACGATCAACTCTGCCGCTGCCCGCAGCAGGCGCTGCCGCACCTCCTGCCCGCGCTGCGCCGCCGTCACCACGCCACCCTCCTTGGTCGAATGCCCAAGGCGACTGTACTGGGCAGTTGACCAAAAAGGAAGGTGTGCGGGCCTTCCCGACGGGGAGTGACGCCGCCGGGCGGCTCAGCCGGCCTGGGTGGGGGTGCCCCACCGGGCCAGCGCGGCGGCCAGGTGGCTGACCTGGTCGGCCAGCTGCGCCGCCCGCCGCTCGGCGGCATCCCGGTCGGCCTCCGCCGCGCGCAGGCGCACCTCCAGCTCGGCCAGGCGGGCCCTGGCGGCGGTGCCGGCCTGCCTGACCGTCGCGAGCTCTGCGGCAACCGCGTCACGCTGCCCGGCCACGGCCGCCAGCTCCTCGCGGGCCCGGGCCGAGACCGCCGCCGATTCCTGGCGGGCCCGCTCGACCTCCTGGCGGGACTCGTCCGCCGCGGCCCGCGCGACGTCGGCCTCCCGTCGCGCCGCCTGCGCGTTGGCGCCAGCTCGGCGGGCGGCCTCGGCGTGCCGCTCGCCGTCGGCCCGTGCCGCCGCTGCCTGCGCCGTCGCCTCGTCGGCCCGGCGGCGCGCCGCCTCCGTCGCCTCAACGGCCCGTTGCAGGTCGGCGCGGGCGCCGTCCCGGGCGGCGGTCAGGTCGGCGGCGCGCTGCCGCTCGGCGTCCCGCTCGGCGCGAAGCGTCCGCACCTCGTGGCGGGCGGCATCCCGGTCCCGTTCGGCCTGCACTCGCAACGCCTCGGCGGCGCCGGCGTCGTGGCGGGCGGCCTCCCGGCCCGCCTCGGCCGTCTCGGCGCGGCGGGCGGCGTCGGCGGCGCGGGCGTCGGCCTGCGCGGCGCGGGCCAGTGCGGCATCGCGGTCGGCGAGCGCGGCGCGCGCCTCGGACCGGGCGCGCGCCGCCTCGGCGGCGGCGGTCTCGGCGTCGGCGCGGGCGTCGTCGCGCTCGGCATGGGCCTGGGCGACCTGCGTGGCGGTCTCGGCGCGCAACTGGGCGAGCTGCCGCTCCACCCCGACCGGGGACAGCTCGGCGTGCAGGGCCTCGGTCAACGTCTCGACGATCTGGTCGAGCCGGTCCACCGCCTCCCAGGTGCGGGCGACCTGACCGGGCAGGCCGGGGGCGTTGCGGTGGCGCATCCGCGAGTTGCGCGACGCGCGCTGGCAGGCGCCGTCGTTGTCCTGGCAGTAGCGGAACGGCCGGCCCGCGCCGGCGCGTTGGGGCACGTCACGGCCGCAGTGGGCACACGGTCGGGTGTCGGCGGGGGCGGGCTGGGCGTCCATCGAGGCGGAAGTCTAGTGCGGGTCCGCCCCCGCGTACGCCATGAACCGCACCCCGCCGTCGCCACCTGCGCCATGCCGGCCCTCGTCGCGAGCTCCTGGATCGTCTACTCCATCCGTGCAGTGCTACCCGCGGCGGAGCGTGGTGGCGATGATCTCCGAGCTGTCGGCGTACAGGGCCTGCGCCGCCGTCTGCCCGGTCGCCGCCAGGTAGGTGTCGACCAGCCGGTTGCCGGCGGCGTAACCGGCGCCCATCGGCAATCCCACCGGGGTGAGGCCGAAGCGCTCGGCGCTGGGGTCGCCGTGCACCCAGGCGGTGAAATTGTGCATGCCGGTCACGTCGAGCCCGGTGAGCACCTTGGCGAAGACTTCGTCGTCGTGCAGGTGTGGCACGCCGATGCGGGTGCGGCCGAGCTCGTCGCCGTGGAGCTGACGGGCGAAGGCGTCGGCCAGGCCCTCGGAGACGATGTGATCGCCGACCGTGACGGTCATCGGGTCCCACACGATTCCGCCCGGGCCGAACCGCAGGTTGTGGTGGAGTTCGTGCACGGCGGTGGCCTCCAGCCGCTCCACGTTCTCGGGGTAGGGCCAGAGCGTGATCATGATCTGGCCGGAGATTCCGCCGAACCCGGTCGTTCCCTGACATGGGCCCATGAAGTGCTCGTCACCCGGATCGCCGAGCACAAGCAGCACGGTGATGTCCGGGGCCTCCAGCCCGGGCGTCGCCTCCAGCAGAACGGCGTGAGCGTCGTCCAACGCGCGTTGCATCCGCTCCCAGGCCCCGGCCGCCGCCAGGGTTTCGACCGCGTCCAGGCAACGCGCCTCGTCGCGGTCGATGGGGAACCCGGACGCTGCCAGGTGCATGGCCACCAGGTCGACCTCGCCGGGGTGGTAGCGGAACATGCCCATGATGGGCTCCAACATCGAACGCAGCAGATCAACGCGGTCCGCAGCCGGAGCCAGCATGATCTGCCTCATGGCGGAGTAGGTGTCAAGAACAGTGATCGACATGGCCCCGATGCTAGAAACTGACGTAGCGTCAGGGTCAAACCAGCGGCGCGCCGCGCCCGGCCTGCGGTCACGTCAGCGGTGTGCCGACTCGCTGTCGGCGACCCGGAGCACGGGCGCGAGACGTTGCCCGGTCACGCCCGGCCCCGCAGGGTGACCTCGACCGGCGCGCCGGCGACCAACGTCGTGGTCGTGGCCCCGTGCGGGGTACGCACCTCGACGGTCTGCGGGACCGCCGACACCAGCCGTACCCGGACCAGGCCCGGCGCCCAGGACAACTCCTCGACACTGAGCCGCCCCGGCAGCGTCACCCCGCGCAGCGTCCCGCGCGTCAGGCCCGGCGGCACGGCCGGCAACAGCCGCACCAGTCCCGGCCGGGGGGCGTGCACCAGCGTCTCGACCAGCACCGCCGGCAGCGCGTGCGCCGCGTCGGCGTTGTAGGTGACCAGTCCGGGGTTGTGCGAGCTCATCAGCGACTGGAAGAACATGTCGTTACCGAGGATCTTGCACAGGTTCACCCCGACCAGGTCACCATCGTGCAGCCGGGCCGCGACCAGGGCCCGGTGCAGGCTGCCGTGCGCGGACAGATTCTCGTCACCCCGCAGCATCAGCGCCCGGTGCGCGGCCGTGGCCAGCTCCGGCGTGCCGTCGGGGTTGATCTCACCCAACGGCCACACCGGGTACAGGTGGCTGACGTGCCGGTGGTCGTCGTCGGGGCGGTAGCCGGGCCAGGCCCACTCGGCGAGCGCGCCGCGCTCGTCGACCCGGTACGCGGGCAGCCGGCCCCGCAGCTCGTCCCACCGGTGCGAACCCGTCACCTCGGCGGCGACGCGCAGCGCGTGCCGGGCTGCGGCGAGGTCCATCGTGGCGTTGACCGTCACCGGCGCGGGCTGCCCGTCGGCGTCGGGCGGCCCCGTCTCCACCGAGTACGACGGCACCAGCGCCACCGCGCCGTCGACCTCGGTGACGACGTCGGTGAAGAAGTCCGCCGCCTCCGCCAGCCAGCCGGCCACCTCGCCCAGCGGCTCCCCGGTGACCAGATGGTGTTCGTACAGCGGGTGCAACAGCCAGTCCGCGCCGGCCAGCCAGGCGGCGAACGGCCAGTCAGGGTGAACGTGGAACAGGTGCCCGTGCTCGCCGTCGGTGCGGCTCGGCGCGAGCAGGCCACGAGCACCGTAGATCGCCTGCGCGTTGCGCCGCCAGTCGTCGACCTGGCCGGCCACCAGGCGGGCGTGCGCGGCGGTCACCTCCGGCAGGGCGCCGATGTTCGCGCCGGCCAGTTGCAGGTTGAGGTTGGCGTCGGTGGTGAAGTCGCCCGCCCAGGCGGCGTCCCACGACCCCAGCCACAGCCCGGTCAGCCGGGGCGGCAGCACCCCGCTGGCGCTGAGCAGCAGGTACCGGCCGGCGTGGAAGAGCCGTTCCAGCAGGGCCGGTTGCGGCACGTCGGGGTCGGCGAGTTGCCGGGCGAGCAGCTCACCGACCGGCAGCTCCCGGTCCTCGGCCGGCACGCCCAAATCCAGGCTGACCCGCCGGTACGGCCCCGCGTGCAGGGGCAGGTGCCGGGCCAGCAGCCGGTCGTAGTCGGTGTCGGCGGCGGCCAGCCGCTCCTCCAGCTCACCGGTGCGCCACCGGGGGCTGTCGACCCGGTCGAGCGCGGTGGTCAGCAGCGCCGGGCCGTGTACCGCCACCCGGTCGCCGAGGACCTCGACGTCGCCACGTAGCAGGGTCACCCCCTCGAAGCCGTACGCGCCGCCGGCCTGCGGGTAGTGGCCGCGTACCCGCAGGAACACCAGATCACCTCGCCGGTACGCGACGCATTCGTAGCGCACGTCGTCCGGGCGGCCGGGTAGGTCGCCGGTGGCCCCGACCGTGCAGGCGCCCAGGTCCAGCGCGGTGACGACCAGCGCGTCGGCGCGGGAGACGAACGACCGCCGCCGCCCGCCCGCCCACTCGACGACGACCTGACCGGTGTCGAACTCGGTCGACCGCCGGTAGTCGACCGCCGGACCGGGCTGTGCCGCGTCGATGGTCAGGGCGAAGCCGGGGTGAAACGACTGTGTCCACTCCAGTGCGCGGCCGCCGGTGAGCAGCCGGGCCGCCTCGGCGCGCCGGCCGGCCAGCACCAGCTCCCGGATGTGGGGCATCCGGGCGGCCAGCTCCGGCGGGCGGGCGTCGTGGGTGCCGTTGGGCAGCACGAACCGGTGGTGGTTGACGATGATCCGTTCCGCGTGCGGGTCGCCACACACCATGATCCCGTACTCGCCGTTGCCGGACAGGAACGCGTCTTCCCAGCTCGCGGCGGGTGTCGGCGCCCAGATGCGATGGGCTGGGGGAGGCAGGTCGTCCGTCATCGACAGGTCCCTTCGCGTGGTCACCGGTCGCCGCCGACACCGACGACCGGGGCGGCGGCGGTGCTGTCGCGGACGGTCAGCCGGGGCGCCAACAGCGTCGCCTCGGGCCCCGCCTCGTCCCGCAGCTTGCCCATCAGCAGGGTCACCGCCTGCCGCCCGACCTCCTCGGCGGGCACCGGCACGCAGGTCAGCGCGGGGCTGCTGCGCGCGGCGAACTCGTCCGGGCAGATGGCGACCACCGAGACGTCGCTGGGCACCCGCCGGCCCAGCGTCGGCAGGGTCGCCAGCACCGGCCCGACCGCGGCCTCGTTCTGCACCACCAGACCGGAGACGTCCGGGTGGTGCTCCAGCAGGTCGGTCAAGGTGCGCCGCACGTCGATCGCGCCGTCCTCGCAGGGCAGCGTCACCACCTGCACGCCGTGCCGGTCGGCGGCCTCCCGCACCCCGGCGCGGGTGCGGTGCGCGAAGCCGGTGCCGCGTTCGTAGACGGCTGCCGGCGCGCCGAGCAGGGCGATGCGACGGTGGCCCAGCCCGGCCAGGTGCCCGACGCACTCCGCACCGGCGCCGTGGAAGTCCAGGTCCACGCAGGTCAGCCCGGCCGGGTCGGCGGGGACACCGATCAGCACACTGGGCAGGGCCAGTTTCCGCAGCAGCGGCACCCGCGGGTCGTGCAGCTCCACGTCCATCAACAGCACCCCGTCGACCAGGGCGCTGGCGGCGATACGGTGCAGTCCGGCCGGCCCCTCGTCGGAGGTGACGAGCAGGACGTCGTGGTCGTAGCTGCGGGCGGTCGTCACCACGGCGGTGGCGAACTGCATCACCACCGGCACCTGCATCCCGGCGCGCAGCGGCAGCACCAGGGCGATGACGTTCGCTCGCCGGCTGGCCAGCGCGCGGGCTCCCGCGTTCGGGTGGTACCCGAGCAGCTGGACGCTCGCCAGCACCCGGCTGCGGGTCAGCGCGGAGATGGCCCGCTTGCCGCTGAGCACGTACGACACGGTGCTTGCTGCCACGCCGGCGTGCCGGGCGACGTCGGCGATGGTGACCTGACCGGGCGACGGGCGGCCCGCCGTGGCGGTCACGACCGCCGTCCGGCGACGGCTTCCGGCCGTGGGCCGTCGGCGCGGTGCCCGCCCCGCACGGTCAGCGCGCCGACCAGCCGGATGTCGCGGGCGGACCGGCCGACCATCAGGGTGTGCGTGGCCTCCTCCACCACGAACCCGCCACGGCTCTCGTCCCACCAGCGCAACTCGTCGGTACGCAGCCGCAGCGTGACCGTGCGTCGCTCACCGGGGGCGAGGCTGACCCGGGCGAAGTCCCGCAGCTGACGCAGGGGCTGCTTGACCCGGGAACGACGCTGGCGGGTGTAGAGCTGCACGACCTCCTCGCCGGCGCGGGGGCCGGTGTTGGTGACCTCGACGCGCACCTCGACCTGCTCTCCGGCGGTCACCGCCGTCGCGCTCAATCGAAGATCATCGTAGTCGAACCCGGTGTAGCTGAGCCCGTGGCCGAACGGGTACAGCGGATCCCCACGGTGGTACAGGTAGGTGGTGTCAGCGCCGATCACGTCGTAGTCGAGCAGGTCGGGCAGTTCCGCCGCGTCGGCGTACCAGGTCTGGGTGAGCCGGCCGCCCGGCTCGGCCTCGCCGAGCAGTACCGCGGCCAGGGCGTTGCCGTGTTCCTGCCCGCCGTGCGCGGACCAGAGCACCGCCGGCAGGTGCTCCTGCGCCCATCCGACCGCGTACGGGTAGCTGCTGGTGACCACCAGCACGGTGCGCGGGTTCGCGGCGTGCACGGCACGCAGCAGCGCCTCCTGGGCGCGGGGCAGGGCCAGGTCGACCCGGTCCTCGGTCTCCCGCCCGTTGACCATCGGATGGTTGCCCAGCGCCACCACCGCCACGTCCGCCGCGGCGGCCAGCGCGGCGGCCTCGGCGGCGCCGTCGGCGATCAGTTCGACGGCGAACCCGGTCGCGGCGGCGGCGGTCGGCGCGTCGGCGCGCAGCCGGCCCTCGGCGTCGACGGTGACGTACCGGTCGGTGGCGAGGTGGTGCAGCAGGGTGGTGCCGTCGGGGCCGGGCCGGAACCGGAAGGTCTCCCGCACCACCCATTCGCCCGGTCCGGGCCGGTCGTTGGCGAGGGCGCCGTTCTCGGCGGTGACACCGAGGTGCCGGCCGTTGGACACCGCACGCAGCGCCAGGATGTCGCGTCCCCAGTCGAACACGTCGAAACCAGTGGCCTGGGTGCCGAGGGTGAGCGGGCCCCCGTCGGGGGTGTCCGGGCAGTGGACGTACCGGTCGCCGACCCGCAGCGTGATCCGGTCCGCCCCGCAGTGGGTGGTGACGACCGGCAGCCGCTCGGCCAGCCCCTGGCGCAGGGTGACCGCGTACGGCAGGGTGCCGCTGTACCAGTCCTCGTACACCGCGTCGGCCAGCGGCCCGAGCACCGCCACCCGCGGCGCCGGCGCGGCGTCCAGGGGCAGCAGCCCGTCGTTGCGCAGCAGGACGACCGACTGCCGGGCGGCCTCCCGGGCCAGTTCCCGGTGCGCCGGGCAGTCGATCACGTCGAGGGGGACGTCGGCGAACGGGTCCTCGTGCGGCGGGTCGAGGTCGCCGAGGCGGATCCGGACGCTGAGGATGCGCCGGACCGCCCGGTCCACGTCCGACTCGGTGATCAGGCCACGGTGCAGCGCCTCGGTGAACCGGTCGACGGTGGGTGTGGGGTCGGCGTCGTCCTCGGTGACGTTGTCGATGCCGGCGCGCAGCGCGGCGGCGAATCCCTCGACGTGGTCGGGCAGGTGGGCCTGCAGGCCGGCGATGTTACCCACCGCGCCCGCGTCGCCGACCACCATGATCTCGTCGGGAGCCCAGCCGCGCAGTTCACCGTCGATCAGTGGGCTCAGGTGCGCGGGCACCCCGTTGACCAGGTTGTACGAGGCCATCACGGCGACCGCGGCGCCGGTCTCCAGGGGTTCCCGGTACGCGGGCAACTCGTACTCGTGCAGCACGCGGGGCGACAGGTCGCTGGAGGTGGTGGCCCGGTCGGTCTCGTTGTTGTAGGCGAGGAAGTGCTTGACGGTCGGCGCGGTGCGCAACCGGTCGGGGTGGTCGCCGCGCAGGCCCCACGCGTAGGCGGTGGCCAGCCTGCCGGTCAGCCACGGGTCCTCGGACCAGCCTTCCTCGTTGCGTCCCCACCGGGGGTCGCGCAGCGGGTTGACCACGGGGGCCCACACGTTCAGCCCGACGTGCTGCGGGTCGGCGTGGTGCTTGGCGCGTACCTCGACACCGACGGCTGTGCCGATGGCTCGTACCAGGTCGGGGTTCCAACTGGCGGCAAGGCCGACGGCCTGCGGGAAGACGGTGGCCGGGCCGAGCCAGGCCACCCCGTGCAACGCTTCGGTGCCGGTGCGGAAACCGGGCAGGCCGAGGCGGGGCACCGGCGCCTGCCACTGGTGTAGCAGGCCGACCTTCTCTGGCAGGGTGAGCCGGGCCAGCAGGTCGTCGATGCGGGCTCGGGTGGACGGGACGGGGCTGTCGGTCATGGTCGCGTACCTTCCATGGCTCGCGCGGCGTCGCGTCGGATGATCGTCGAAGCGCTTCGACGATCATCGTGGGAGCGCGCGCGGCAGTGCGGTGGGGGTGGTGGCGGTCGCCGACCCGGGGAGCGGTGAAGCGCTTCGACGACTGCGGCAAATCTGCCGCCCCGTGTGCCCGAGCGACGGGGCGGCCGTTCGAGGTTGGCACCACCGCCCCGGCCAGGTCAAGAGTCGGTGCCCACCCAACCGATCTTCGTCGACCTTCCGGGCGGCGCAGTCACCCCGCACCGCCCGGAAGACGAGCGGATCAGCGCACGGGCAGCCGTCCCGACTCGACGGTGGCCAGGGCGACGGTGGCCCCGCCGAGGGCGGTGGCTGTCGCGCCGAGGCGGCTGGCGTCGAGGCGGCAGCCGCCGGCTTCCGGCGCGAGGGTGCGGGCGGCGAGCTCCGCCCGGGCAGCCGGGAGCAGCCAGGGCGCGAGGACGGCGAAGTGCCCGCCCACCGTCACCGCCTGTGGGTTGAGCACATTGGCCAGGATGGACACCCCATGGCCGAGGTGTCGGCCGATCTCCGCCAGCCCGGCCAGGACGTCCGGATCCTCCTGGCGGGCCAGCGCCCGCACGCGCTCGATCTCCGGCAGCCAGTCGATGATCGGCCCGTCGGCCTCGGCGTCGGGTAGCAGCCGGCGGACGACCGCGGGCAGTCCGATCAGCGCGGCCAGGCACCCGCGTCGCCCGCACCCGCAGACCGGGCCGCCCGGATCGACCGGGACGTGCCCGATCTCGCCGGCGAAGCCCCGAGCGCCGCGGAGCAGCCGGCCGCCGGTGAGCACCCCGGCGCCGACGGTGACGCCGCCGGTGAGGTGGACCAGGTCGGCAGTCCCCGCGTACGCCCCGTGCCGCTGTTCGGCGAGGACGGAGAGGTTTGCGTCGGTGTCGACGGCGACGGCGAAGTCCGGGTCGCGCAGCGCGGCGCGCAGCTCGGCGGCGACCGGGACGTCGCGCCAGTTCAGCGCGGCGGCCAGCGGCACCGCGCCGGCGGTGTCGACCAGGCCCGGCACTCCCACGGTCAGGCCGAGTACGGTGCGTCCCTGCCCGGTGATCCGGCTGATCGCCCGGCCGGCCAGGGTGGCCAGCGCCCGGATGGTGTCGGCGGGGGCGGCTGACGGGGCGGCGAACGCGCGACGCCAGGTGAGCAGCCGGTTGCCGCCCAGGTCGACCGCGACCACCATCAGTTCGTCGGCGCCGATCTCCATGCCCAGCGCGGCGTACGGCTCACCGTCGAGGACGAGCATGGTGGCCGGCCGGCCGACCCGGTTCTCGGTCAGCCCGGTCTCCCGTAACAGCCGGCGGTCGATCAGCTCGGTGACCAGGCTGGAGACGGTGGCCTTGTTCAGCCCGGTGTGCGCGGCGATGTCGGCGCGCGAGCAGGGCGCGTGCCGACGTACGTGCCGTAGCACGACCGCCCGGTTGGTGACCCGCACGTCGCCGAGGTCGCTCGGCTGCGGTTCGGTCTGGATGTCGATCACGATCTGTCCGCTCCCTGCGCTGACGCTGCGCCATCCCGGTGCGCGTCCATCATCGCGTACCGCGGTGTCCCGGCCTGCCGGCCGCGGTGTGGTCACCGCTGTTCGTGGGACGGATCACCGTCGATGAGATTTGTTAGGTTGGTTTCCCAACTAAATAATTCTAGCCGAGCGGCCGGGCCCGGCAAACCGCGGCGGTGCCCGCGGGGGTTGCGCCCGCCACGGTCACCGGGGCGGGCGCCCGCGTCGGGGGTCAGCGGGAGAACCACTCCTCGAACGGTGCCACCGGCACGACCTGACCGTTGAGCAGCAGCTGGCGAGGGGCATCGGCGCCCACCACGCTCACCCTTCGCACCACCAGCGGGCCGATGGTGCGCACCCGCAGGGTGTCCCCGTCGCGTTCCGCCTCGACGACCGTGTCGCCGTCGGTGTCGCGGATCACCGTCCGGCCGTCGACACCACCCCAACTGACCAGGTCGACATCGTGGAACGGCCCGTCCCAGATCCGGTCGGCCGGCGTGACGACCGGGACCAGCGCGCCGTGGCGGACGTAGAGCGGCAGCCGGTGAATCGGCACGGTGACCCGCAGGTGCCGGCCGCCGGGGTGCCGCTCGCCGGTGGCCACGTCCACCCAGTCGTCGCCGACGGGCAGGTAGACGTCGCGCCGTCCGGACGGATCGAGGACCGGGGCGACGAGCAGATCGGTGCCGAGTCGGTACTGCAGGTCGCTGGTCCACGCCGTCGGATCCTCGGGGGTGTCGACCAGCAGTGCCCGCATCATCGGCGCCCCGGTGCGGGCCGAATCGACCGCCGCCGACCACAGGTACGGCAGCAGCCGGTAGCGCAGCCGCAACGCCGCCACCGCCTCCCGCTCGGCCTCGGTGGGGAACTCCCACGGCAGTCGGCTGGTGGTGCCGTGCAGCCTGACCAGCGGCGACAACGCCCCGAACTGGGTCCACCGCACGTACAGGTCCGGTTCCGGCGTGCCGTGGAAGCCGCCGGTGTCGTGGCTCCAGAACGGCACCCCGGACAGCCCGTGCGACAGCCCGCCACGCAGGGTGCTGGCCAGGGCCGGCCAGGTGGCGTTGACGTCGCCGCTCCACTGCGCGCTGTGCCGCTGCCCGCCAAGGTACGACGAGCGCGCCCACACGGTCCGGTGCCCGGTGACCTCCTCGGTCACGTCGGCGACCACGTCGTTGAACATCAGCGCGTACACGTTGTGCAGTTCCAGCCCGGTCATCCCGTTGTGGGCGACCGCGTCGACGGGCACCCCCTCGGCGAAGTCGGTCTTGAACACCGCCGCGCCCTGCTCCAGCAGTGGCCGCAGCAGGCCCTGGAACCAGCGCACCGCCGCCGGGTTCGTCAGGTCCACGATGGCGCTCGCCGGGTGGCTGCCGTGCCACACGTCGGCCACGTACGTCGTGCCGTCCGGGCGGCGCAGGAAGTAGCCGGCCTCGGCCGCCTCGGCGTACAGCGGGCTGTCGGTCATCAGGTACGGGTTCATCCACAGGCACACCCGGAAGCCCTGGTCGGCGAGGGTCTTGAGCATGCCAGCCGGGTCGGGGAACGCCTCGGAGTCCCAACGCAGCTCAGACCAGCGGCCGGCGACCTGCCAATAACAGTCCAGGTGCAGCACGTCGCAGGGAATGCCCCGCTCGCGGATCAGCCGCGCCCGTTCCAGCACCCGCTGCTGGCTGTCCGGGAAGAATCCCGAGGAGATCCAGGCGCCGAAGGCCCACTTCGGCGGCAGGTACGGCCGGCTGGTCAGCGCGTCGAAGCGGTCGAGCACCTGCGCCGGCGTCGGCCCGGCCAGCACGTAGTAGTCCAGCAGGTCGTCCGGGACGAGGATCTGCACGCTGCTGTGGGTGGACTGGCAGACGTCGAACTCCACCGGCAGCCCGCTGTCGACCAGCACCCCGTAGCCCCGGTCGGACAGGTAGAACGGCACGTTCTTGTGCGAGCGGTCGGACTCGCCGCCGAAGGCGTCGAAGTTCCACATCAGTGCCCGCTGGCCGCGCTTGTCCAGTGGGGTGAACTTCTCACCGAAGCCGACGAAGTGTTCGTCGCCGGGTGCGACAAAACTCTCGTGCCAGGCGACGGGCGTGCCGTCGGCGGTGGAGCGTCCGAACGGCAGGGTGCGTCGCCGACCGCTGATGTCCTTGGTGCCCGGGTCCTGTTCGACCAGGAGCCGTCCGTCGGCGTCGCGGAACCGCACCCGCCACGGATCGAGGGTGATCTCGGCGACGACGGCCCCGGCGTCGACGGTCACGGCGCCCCCGTCGACGGCCACCACGGCGGGGTGGGCGGCGGGGTGGACCAGCGGCAGTGCCCGTGCGGAGCGGCTGCGGGCGTCGAGGTCCTCGGCGAGGCGTACCCGGATCACGCCTTCACCGGCGGCCTCGACGCGGGCGGTGAGGGTGCCGCCGTCGGAGGTGGCGGCGGTGAGGGTGACGCCGTGCGGGTCAGTTCCGGCGACGGTGGCCCGGTCGACGATGACGGCCCCGTCCTCACCGGGGCCCCGCACGGGCAGGTCGGGCGGGTCGGCCACGAAGGTCTCGTACGGGACCAGGGGTGGACGGTAGGGCATGGCGTCTCCTCAGGGTACGGGCCCGGCGCTCCCGCCAGTTTCTTTGGCTTCCCAACAAACTGTCAATGACGCCCCGCACCGTCCGCCTCCTCATTCCTCGTTGACATGGACAAACCCGGTCCATAATTTGGACGCCTACCCAACAAAGTGATGGGATGTGGGTTATGTGGGGCGACGGCCGGCTCTGCTTCGGCGGGGACTACAACCCGGAGCAGTGGTCGCCGCAGGTCTGGCGCGAGGACGTCGCGCTGATGCGGCAGGCCCGGGTCAACCTCGTCACCGTCGGCGTGTTCGCCTGGTCACGCCTCGAACCGGTCCCCGGCCGGTACGCCTTCGACTGG
>NZ_SMKN01000113.1 GCF_004348675.1 Micromonospora sp. KC606
GGCTACGTGGGGAGGGTTGCGGGGGTGAGTTCGCCGGTGGCGACCAGCACCGCCGGGCCGGACAGCCAGCAGGAACCCTCGGCGACGGTGATGGTGAGACGGCCGCCGGGTACGTCGACCGCGACCCTGCCGGTGTCCCGCCCGGCGTCGCGCAGCGCCACCGCCGCGACCGCGCACGCTCCGGTGCCGCAGGAGAGCGTCTCGGCCGAACCTCGCTCGTACACCCGCATCAGCACGTGCCCGTCGGTGTCGGCGACCGGCTCGCCCGGCGTGACGAACTCGACGTTCACTCCCGCGGGGAAGACCGTCGGGTCGTACCCGGGGGCCCGGGTGAGGTCCAGGCCGGTCAACTCCAGGTTGGCTGGCAGCACGCAGACCAGGTGTGGGTTGCCCACGTCCACCGCCGTCCCGGGCAGGGTCAGCCCGCCCAGGGTCGCGGTCGACGCGTCGTACACCCGAGGGCGGCGCATCTCGACGGCGATGGTCTCGGCCTCGACCCGCGCGCGCACGACCCCGGCCCGGGTGGCCACCGGCAGCGCCACGCCGGACGGCGCGGCGAGCCCGGTCTCCAGCAGGTAGCGGACGAAGACCCGGGAACCGTTGCCGCACATCTCGGCGACCGAGCCGTCGGAGTTCCAGTAGTCCATGAACCACTCGGCCTCGCCGGCGAGGCCGACGCCCTCGGGGTGCTTGGCGGCCCGCACCACCCGCAGCACGCCGTCACCGCCGACGCCGCGCCGCCGGTCGCAGATCGCGGCGACCAGGCCCGGGGTCAGGTCGAGGGTGCCGTCCGGGTCGGGCAGGATGACGAAGTCGTTGCCGGTGCCATGGCCCTTGGTGAACTCCACGCCCCCATCATCCCCGATGCGCGGCGACCACCCGCAGCGCCGCGTCGACCAGGCCGGGCGACGCCGAGTCCAGCCAGTGGACACGCGGGTCGCGACGGAACCAGGAGCGCTGCCGCCGGACGAAGCGGCGGGTGGCTCGGATCGTCTCGTCGTGCGCCTCGGCCTCGGTCGTCTCGCCGGCGAGAAGACGCAGGACCTGCTGGTAGCCGAGCGCCCGGCTGGCCGTACGCCCCTCGGCCAGGCCGTGGCCGACCAGCGTCTGCGTCTCCGCGACCAGCCCGTCGGCCCACATCCGGTCCACCCGCCGCGCGATCCGCTCGTCGAGCAGCGCGGTGTCCAGGTCGACGCCGAGCTGCACGGACGGGTAGTACGGCGTGGGCTGCGGCAGGGAGGCGGTGAACGGCTCCCCGGTCAGTTCGATGACCTCCAGGGCACGGACGATGCGCCGGCCGTTGCCGGGCAGGATGCTCGCCGCGGCGGCCGGGTCGGCCGCGCGCAGCCGCTCGTACAGCGGGGCCGGGCCGGCGTCGACCAGTTCGGCCTCCAGCCGTTCACGGACCGCCGGGTCGGTGCCGGGGAACTCGAACCGCTCCAGCACCGCCCGCACGTACAGCCCGGAGCCGCCGACCAGCAACGGCACCTTCCCCCGGGCCAGGATGTCGTCGACGGCCGCGCGGGCCAGCCGCTGGTACTCCGCGACGCTGGCCGGCTCGGTGACCGGCCAGATGTCGAGCAGGTGGTGCGGCACGCCCTCACGCTCGGCCGGGGTCAGTTTGGCGGTGCCGATGTCCATGCCCCGGTAGAGCTGCATCGAGTCGGCGTTGACCACCTCGCCGTCGAGGGTGTGCGCCAGGGCGATGCTCAGCGCCGACTTTCCGGCCGCGGTCGGCCCGACCACGGCGACGACGGTCATGCGCGTTCCCAGGAGGCCACGACGTAGGCGACGCCGTAGGGGGCGCCGTAGTGGCGCAGTTCGCCGCGCCAGTCGCCGCCGGCCGCGCGGGCCGCTCCGGCCAGCACCTGCCAGGGCGCCCGGCCGGCGACCTTCAGCTCCGCCGAGAGCGCCGGATCCAGGCCGAGCAGCGCCTCGGCGTCCGCGTCGGCCAGGGCCCGGGCCACCCCGTCGTCGTACGCCTCGGCACGCGGGTCGTCGTAGCCGGGTGACTTCGGGCCCCGGCAGGCCGAACCGTCTCCCATGACCAGCAGCCCCCAGTCGGCGTCGCTGCCGTGGCCCGCGCAGAGCGTGGCGGCCACCGCCGGGTCGGCTTCGGTAGCCACGGCGTGCATCCGGGCCACCGCCGACGGGCCGGTCGGGTGGCGGCACAGCAGCCACGCCCCGACGGTCAGGCTCAGCGGCAGGGGGGCCGGCCGGTACCCGGGGCGTCCGGCACCGAAGGAGACCTCGATGTCGACCCCCCACCGCGCCAGCGAACCGCGGTACGGGGAGTGGTAGGTGCGGCTCTCGGGCCCGTCGCCGACGACCACGATCCGGTGGGCCCCCGAGTCCATCAGGTCGGCGATCGCCGCGTCGCAGGCGGCGCGGAGCCCGTCCAGTTCGGGCGCGGCGGCGCCGGCCAACTCGGGCACGATCAGCGGCGGGTGGGGGCAGACGGCGGCGGCGACCAGGGGCACCAGGCAACCGTATCGGCACGGCGGTGCCCGGCGCCCCCGCACCCGCCGCTCAGCCGGGCTGACCGCCCCAGCCGCCCTGCACCATGGTCTGGAACCGCCACTGGCCGCCGGACTTGACCAGCAGGTCGGCGTAGCGCACCTGCTGCCGCTCGCCGTCGACGGTGAACTCGGCCTCGGTGAAGACCACGACCAGGCTCGGGGTGAGGAAGTACGGCGTGCGGCGCGACTCCATCCTCAGGTCGCCACCGCCACCGCCGCCGAGGACGCCGCCCATCATCTCCAGGTACGCCGCGCGGTCGAGTTGCTGGGCGGAGCCCTCCCCGGCGGCGTCGTCGGTGACCGTGTTCAGCGGAAACATCGCCAGGTCGGCGGTGCCGGCCACGTCGCCCGCCTCGGCCAGGGCGTCGTAGCGGCGGAACCACTCGTCCAGCTCGGTCAGCGCGGCCGCGTCCGGCACGAAGCCCGCGTCGGCCGGGGGCGTGATCCGGCTCCGGGACTGCGTCATCCTGTGCTCCTCACTGGCCCGCCGGGCGGACCCACTCAGTGTCGTACGCCGTACGGTACACCATGCGGCATGGCTCGACACTCCCCTGCGGACCCTGTCGGTGAATGGCAGGACACCGTATGGTCACGGTCAGAGACAGGCGCTCGACGCGAACGGGGTCAGACCTGTGACAATGCCGAGAGCAACTTTGCTGCGCCGTGGCGGCGATCGAGGGAGAAGTCCCGTCGACGCCGGGAGAACGAGGATGGGCACATGAGCGACTGGACTGCCTTCGGACGGGTGGACGCGGACGGCACCGTGTACGTCAAGACCGCCGAGGGCGAGCGGGTGGTCGGATCCTGGCAGGCGGGGGCCCCGGAGGAGGGGCTGGCCCACTTCGCCCGACGCTTCGCCGACCTGGTGACCGAGGTGGACCTGACCGAGGCCCGGCTCAACTCGGGCGCGGCGGACGCCGGCCACTCGCTGACCACGATCCGCCGGATCCGCGCCTCCCTGGCCGAGGCGCACGTCGTCGGTGACATCGACGCGCTGGCCGCACGGCTGGACAAGCTCGCCGCGGTCGCCGAGGACAAGGCCGGCGAGGCCCGTGCCGCCAGGGACGCGGCCCGGGTCGAGGCCCTCGCGCGCAAGACCGCCCTGGTCGAGGAGGCGGAGAAGATCGCCGCCGAGTCGACGGGCTGGAAGACAGCCGGGGATCGCCTCAAGGAGATCCTCGACGAGTGGAAGACCATCCGCGGCGTCGACAAGAAGACCGACGGCGAGCTGTGGAAGCGTTTCGCGGCGGCCCGCGACGGTTTCACCCGGCGCCGGGGCGCCCACTTCGCCTCGCTCGACCAGCAGCGCAAGCAGGCGCAGACGGTCAAGGAGGAGCTGGTCGCCGAGGCCGAGAAGCTCAAGGACTCCACCGAGTGGGCGGCCACGGCCAACCAGCTCAAGGAGCTGATGAACCAGTGGAAGGCCGCTCCCCGGGCATCCAAGGAGGCCGAGCAGAAGCTCTGGGAACGCTTCCGGGCCGCGCAGGACGGCTTCTTCAGCCGGCGCAGCGAGGTCTTCTCGGCGCGGGACAACGAGCAGAAGGCCAACCTGGAACGCAAGCAGGCGTTGCTGGCCGAGGCCGAGGCGCTGGACGTCGACGCTGACCCGAAGGGCACGCAGGCCAAGCTGCGGGAGATCCAGGCGCAGTGGCACGAGGCCGGCCGGGTGCCCCGGGAGGCCGCCGCCGGGCTGGAGCGCCGGCTGCGGGCGATCGACGACAAGGTCCGCGAGGTCATGGATTCGGCCTGGCGACGTACCACCCCGCAGGACAATCCGCTGCTCGCGCAGATGCGGGCCCAGGTCGCCGAGGCCGAGGAGCGGCTGGCCCGGGCGCAGGCCGCCGGAGACACCCGCCGGGTCAAGGAGGCCGAGCAGGCCCTGGCCGCCAAGCGGCAGTTCCTCCAGCTGGCCGAGCGGTCCGGCTGACCTGATCCGCTCCGGAAGCCCTCGGTCCCACGGCAGACCGAGGGCTTTCGCGTGTCCGCGCCCGCGCAGGTCGACGCACCGTCCGTCATTGGCAGGCCCGCCGAGTTTGCCTCCAGCGACCGTGAACATCCCTCAGCGCGGCGGCCGACTATTCGCTCCCCGCAGGTGGGGAGGCACTTTACATCGATAAGCATCTGTGCTTTCATCGGGGAAAGCGCTTGCCTCGTCACGTCGGGCAAGCCTGGTACGGGAGCCGCTCCTCACCCCACACGCTCACCCCGGCAGGGCACGCCGACCGCCGTCCCCGGCCGACCTCGACGCCGACGGGCACGGCGCCAGCAGGGTCGACCGACGGTCCGTGAACCCGCCGCCACCGAAGGGAAGCACATGCGCATCACATCCCGACGTCCGAGGGTCCTGCTCGCCGCCGCCACCGCCTCGGTGCTCGCCGCCTCCGCCCTCACCGTCAGCGCCACGCCAGCCGCCGCCGCCCCGAACTACCTGGTCGGCTGGGCCACCCAGAACGGCGGCACCACCGGCGGCGGCAACGCCCCGACCACCACGGTGACCAGCGCCTCCGCGCTCACCTCCGCCCTCGGCTCCAGCAGCGCCTCGGTCATCCGGGTCTCCGGCACCATCAACTGCTCCGGCATGCTGCGGGTCCGGTCCAACAAGACCATCCTCGGCAACGCCGGCGCCACCATCGCCGGCTGCGGCTTCAACATCAGCGGCGACCGCAACGTCATCATCCGGAACCTGACCTTCCGGAACTGGAACGACGACGCGATCAACGTGCAGGAGTCGGCGACGAACATCTGGATCGACCACAACACCTTCACCAGCGGGTACGACGGCGCGGTCGACATCAAGCGTGGCTCGGACTTCATCACCGTGTCCTGGAACCGCGTGCACAGCCACGACAAGTCGATGCTGCTCGGGCACAGCGACAGCAACGCCGGCCAGGACACCGGCCGGCTGCGGGTGACCTACCACCACAACTACTTCGACGGCAGCAACCAGCGCCACCCCCGGGTCCGCTTCGGCAACCCGGTACACGTGTTCAACAACTACTACCGCGCCAACCGCGGCTACGGCGTGGCGTCCACGATGAACGCCGGTGTCCTCGTCGAGGGCAACTACTTCGAGAGCGTCGCCGACCCGTTCCACCTCGGCGAGGGCAGCTCCGGCCCGGGCACCCTGGTGGCCCGCAACAACCACTTCGTCAACTCCGGCAGGGGGCAGTCCGGCGGCAGCGTCCGGAGCATCCCGTACCCGTACCCGCTCGACGCCGCCAGCAGCGTCAAGTCGATCGTGACCGCTGGGGCGGGCGCCGGCAAGATCTCCGTCTGACGCCCGATCCGGGGCCCGCCACACGGCGGGCCCCGGTCGCCGTCAGTGGGCGGCGCAGCCCGTCGTCGGCGTGGGTGCCGCCGCCGGGGCACCCACCGTGGGCAGCCCGAGCAGCACCCCGGGGGTACGCGGGGAGCGCCCCGCTTCCGCCGCGTCACCGGCCCGGGTGCGCCGGTGTGCCAGCGGCTCCCCGTCGGCGTTGAGGTGGTGCGGGGCGGCGTAGGTGACCCTGGTGCGCACGATGTCGCCGGGGCGGATCGACCCGGCGTACGACCCGGCGTCGAAGTGCACCAGGCGACCGTCGAGGGCCCGGCCGGAGAGCCGGCCGGTGCGCTCGTCCTTACGCCCCTCGCCGACGGCGACCAGCACCTCGACGGTCTCCCCGACCAGCTTGCGGTTCTCCGCCCAGGTGATCTCCTCCACCGTCGCGATCAACCGCTCGTAGCGCTCCTGGACGACCTGCTTGGGCAACTGGCCGTCCATGGTGGCGGCCGGGGTGCCGGGGCGCTTGGAGTACTGGAAGGTGAACGCCGAGGCGAACCGGGCTGCCCGCACCACGTCCAGGGTGCGCTGGAAGTCGGCCTCGGTCTCGCCGGGGAAGCCGACGATGATGTCGGTGGTGATCGCCGCGTCCGGCATCGCGGCCCGGACCTTCTCGATGATTCCCAGGTACTTCTCCGACCGGTACGACCGGCGCATCGCCCGCAGCACGTCGTCCGAGCCGGACTGCAACGGCATGTGCAGTGAGGGACAGACGTTCGGCGTCTCGGCCATCGCGGCGATCACGTCGTCGGTGAAGTCCTTCGGGTGCGGGCTGGTGAAGCGGACCCGCTCCAGCCCGTCGATGTCGCCGCAGGCGCGCAGCAGCTCGGCGAAGGCCGACCGGCCCGCACCGCGTTTCCAGTCCGGCTCGCCGGCGTCGCCGAACGCGACACCGTAGGAGTTGACGTTCTGCCCGAGCAGGGTCACCTCCAGCACGCCCTCGGCGACCAGGGCGCGAACCTCGGAGAGGATGTCGCCGGGGCGGCGGTCCTTCTCCTTGCCGCGCAGGGAGGGCACGATACAGAACGTGCACGTGTTGTTGCAGCCGACGGAGATCGACACCCAGCCGGCGTACGTCGACTCCCGTCGGGTCGGCAACGTCGACGGGAAGACGTCGAGGGACTCCAGGATCTCCACCTCGGCGGCGGCGTTGTGCCGGGCCCGCTCCAGCAGCGCCGGCAGCGAGCCGATGTTGTGTGTGCCGAAGACCACGTCCACCCAGGGGGCCTTGCGGACGATGTCGCCGCGATCCTTCTGGGCCAGGCAGCCACCGACGGCGATCTGCATCCCCGGGTGCCGGTCCTTCACGGGGCGCAGGTGACCAAGGTTGCCGTAGAGCCGGTTGTCGGCGTTCTCCCGGACGGCGCAGGTGTTGAACACCACCACGTCCGGGTCGTCGGCGGCCTCGGCGGCGCGGACGTAACCGGCCTGCTCCAGCAGGCCGGAGATCCGCTCGGAGTCGTGCACGTTCATCTGGCAGCCGTACGTGCGCACCTGGTAGGTGCGCGGGCTGCGTTCGGCTGCGGTAGTCATGACGTGCACAGCGTATCCGGGCCGACCGGGACGACCCGAACGAGGAGGAGCAACCATGTGCCGCAGCATCAAGACCCTGCGTGAGCCGTATGTGCCGGAGGTGACCCCGGCGGACATCCAGGCGGCGGCGTTGCAGTACGTCCGGAAGATCTCCGGATTCCGGACGCCGGCCGCGCACAACGCCGAGGCGTTCGAGGCCGCGGTGCAGGCGGTCGCCGCCGCCACCGCGACCTTGCTGGACCAGCTGCAGGTACGCGGCTCCCGTCCCGCCGCGACCCGCTGACCGGAACGCGCCCGGCCGGTCGGGCGGGTCGGTCAGGCGGCGGCGAGGGCTGGGTTGATCGAGTCGGGGGCCCACTTCGAACGGTGACACCGGGACCAGCCCCGGCAGCCCGGATGGGCCAGGGTGCACAGCCGCTGGCTGGTCAACACCTCGCCGTCGTCGGTCTCGGTCACCTCGAAGTGCACCGGCCGGATGGTGCCGTCCGGCGCCACCAGCAGGTGCCGGCCCGCGTCGAGGGTGTCGTCGGCCAGCAGGCAGTTGCGCCGCAGCAGCCGGGCCAGCGCCGCGACGCTGGTGTGCTCGTTCAGCGACTCCGGCACCCCGTAGCAGTCCACCATCGTGCCGAACTCCCCCGGCGCCTCCCATACGTCGCAGACCACCGCGTACGCGGGCAGCCGCGCCGGGTCGGCGATGGCGAGGGGCATCACCACCCGGCCGATCGCCTCGGCCAGGGCCGGGTACACGTCCACCGGTGCCGCCCGGTCGATTCTCCAGTTCCACAGCTCGGTCACGCCGCCTCCTCGCTGCGTTCGTCCCACCGGCCTCCGGATCGGGCCTTACAGACGATGGTGGGGTGCATATGACCTCAGCCGGGGGCAAGTTACCGGTCTGTGACCATTCCGGGCAAAATTCCCCGCAGCTCATTGCTCGGAGTAGCGGGAAGATGACAGTTTATCGGGTACGGTGGCCGGCCCGAAGCATCCCGAGCGGCCGAGTCGCGACCGATCAGCGCAGCACGACCAGGTGCTCACCCCGGGGCAACAGCTCACCCACCACCGTGCCGCCGGACACCTCCCCGGCCACCAGCAGGCCGCCGGAGGTCTGCGCGTCGGCCAGCAGCAGGCGGTCCGCCTCGCCGGCCGTACCGAACTCCGTCCAAGGGGTCACCCACTCCAGGTTGCGGCGGGTGCCGCCACTGACGTACCCATCCCGAACCGCCTCGCGCGCCCCCGGCAGGTACGGCACCCGGGCGACGTCGATCGCCACCGTCAGTCGGCTGGCCCGGGCCAGCTTCGAGGCGTGCCCGAGCAGCCCGAAGCCGGTGACGTCGGTGCCGCACCGGATCCCGGCGGCGACGGCGGCGCGGGCCGCCTCCCGGTTCAGGGTCGCCATCGCGGCAACCGCCGCCTCGAAACGTTCCCCGGTTCGCTTGTGCCGGGTGTTCAGCACCCCCAAGCCGAGCGGTTTGGTCAGCGACAGCGGCAGGCCCGCCCGGCCGGCCGGCCTCCAGGGTGATCAGCTCCTCCGGCCGGACCACGCCGGTCACCGCGAGGCCGGCCCGGTGACCATCCGAAATCGGACGCGGCAGCACGGCCCGGACCGGTGTTACCGCTCCGTGACCAACTGGGTTGCGTTCCGCCACGTCACCCCGCCTACAGTTGCCCAGACCGGGGGTCGACCGACCCCGCTCTCCGGGACGAACGACAGGGACGGTGGACGACGTGGCGAAGGGCGAACCGCTCATCGTGCTGGACGGGGTCAACAAGTGGTTCGGCCCCCTGCACGTGCTGGACGACGTGTCACTCTCCGTCGGCCGGGGCGAGGTCGTCGTCGTGATCGGTCCCTCCGGCTCCGGCAAGTCGACGCTCTGCCGCACCATCAACCGGCTGGAGCCGATCACCTCGGGCACCATCACCTTCGACGGGCAGCCGCTGCCCGCCGAGGGCAAGGCCCTCGCCAGGCTGCGCAGCGAGGTCGGCATGGTCTTCCAGTCGTTCAACCTCTTCGCGCACAAGACCATCCTGGAGAACGTCACCCTCGGCCCGATCAAGGTCCGCAAGGAGAAGCCGGCCGCCGCCCGCGAGCGCGGCCTGGCCCTGCTCGACCGGGTCGGCATCGCCAACCAGGCCGACAAGTACCCGGCCCAGCTCTCCGGCGGTCAGCAGCAGCGTGCGGCTATCGCCCGCGCGCTGGCCATGCAGCCCAAGGCGATGCTCTTCGACGAGCCGACCAGCGCGCTGGACCCGGAGATGGTCGGCGAGGTGCTGGACGTGATGACCTCGCTGGCCAGTGAGGGCATGACGATGGTCGTGGTCACCCACGAGATGGGCTTCGCCCGGCACGCCGCGAACCGGGTCATCTTCATGGCCGACGGCCAGCTCGTCGAGGACGCGCCGCCGGCCGAATTCTTCGCCAACCCGCGCAGCGAGCGGGCGAAGGACTTCCTCTCCAAGATCCTCACGCACTAGGCGTCCGTACAGGGAGCGCGCCGTCCCCCGGCGGGCTCCGTCGAAGAAGGAGAAGAGTATGCGTATCAAGCGCGTAGCGGCGCTCGCGGCGGCCGCCACCCTGGCGTTCGGCCTGGCCGCCTGCGGTGGCGACGACGCCGGGGAGGGCACCGGCAGCAAGTCCTTCCCCGCCGGTAGCACCATGGAGCGGCTGAACAAGGCTCAGAAGATCAAGGTCGGCACGAAGTTCGACCAGCCGGGCTTCGGCCAGAAGGGCCTGTCGGGCAAGCCCGAGGGCTTCGACGTCGAGGTCGCGAAGATCATCGTCAAGGAACTCGGCATCCCCGAGGACAAGATCGAGTTCGTGGAGACGCCGTCGAAGGTCCGCGAGGACAAGATCGTCGATGGCAGCGTCGACCTGGTCGCGGCAACCTACACGATCAACGACAAGCGCAAGGAGCGGATCGCCTTCGCCGGGCCGTACTACGAGGCCGGCCAGAACATCCTGGTCAAGAAGGACGACACCACGATCACCGGGCCGGACTCCTTCAAGGACGGCACCAAGAAGGTCTGCTCGGTCACCGGCTCCACCCCGGCCGAGAAGATCAAGGAGTACGTCAAGGACGTCGCCACCCAGCTGGTGCTCTTCGACACCTACGACAAGTGCCGGGACGCCCTCAAGAACGGCCAGGTCGACGCGGTCACCACCGACAACGTCATCCTGCTCGGCTACATCGCCAAGGACGAGGCCTCGTTCAAGCTGGCCGGCGACAACTTCACCAAGGAGCCGTACGGCATCGGGGTGAAGAAGGAGGACACCGACTTCCGCACCTTCATCAACGACACGCTGGAGAAGGCGTTCGCCGACGGTAGCTGGAAGAAGGCCTGGGACGACACCGCCGGCAAGTTCGGCGCGGAGCTGGGCGCCGCGCCGACCATCAACCGCTACTGATCTGATCTTCGATCTGGAGGGTGGGGAGGAACACCGACCCGTGAACGTACTCATCGACAGGTTCGACGTCTTTGCGGGTGGTTTCTGGCTCACCCTCCAGATCTGCGTGCTCGCCGCGACCGGGGCCCTGGTCCTGGGCGCGGTCGTGGCGGTGATGCGGATCTCGCCGGTGCCGCCGCTGCGCGCCGTCGGCACCGGCTACGTGAACGTCTTCCGGAACATGCCGTTGACCGTGGTGATGTTCTTCGCCGCCTTCGGCCTGCCGGCGCTCGGCTCCAACGCCGACTTCCTGCGCATCCCCGGCCTGGACGCGATCTTCAGCCGGCTCGGCACCGACCTGCCGTACTTCCGCTTCGCGTTGATCGCCCTGGTCCTCTACACCGCCGCGTTCGTCTGTGAGGCACTGCGCTCCGGGGTGAACGCGGTGCCGGCCGGTCAGGCCGAGGCCGCCCGCTCGCTCGGCCTGACCTTCGGCCAGAACCTGCGGTACGTGGTGCTGCCGCAGTCCTGGAAGGCGTCGGTGGTGCCGCTCGGCTCGGTCATCATCGCGATGATCAAGAACTCGGCGCTGGCCGGCTTCTTCGGGGTCGTCGGCGACCTGTCAGCCACGGCCGACCAGCTCACCGGGGCCGAGGGCTACGCCTTCATCCCGGTAGCCATCGGCATCTCGATCGGCTACCTGATCATGACCGTGCCGCTCGGTGCCCTGCTGGACCGGATCGAGAAGCGACAGGCGGTGGCCCGATGAGTCAGCAGACCAGCGTCCTCTACGACGTCCCCGGCCCCCGTCAGCGGCGGATCACCCTGATCAGCAGCGTCGTCGCCACGGTGGCGCTGCTCGTCGGGGCGTACTTCCTGATCTACCTCCCACTGGATGAAAAGGGCCAGTTCTCGATGGAGCTGTGGGGGCCGCTGGTCGACCCCTCCAACGAGAACTTCTCCCAGGTCTGGCAGCGCCTCGGCCTGGGCTTCAAGAACACCCTCACCGCGGCGGCGCTGGCCATCGTCGCCTCGCTGGTCGTCGGCACCCTGCTCGCCGTGCTGCGGATCCAGCTCAAGAGCCTCACCCAGCGACGCTTCACCGGGCTGGCCACGCCGCTGGCGTACCTGCTGCGTGGGCTGAGCCTGCTGCTGTCGGTGGTCACCCGGGTCTGCGTCGAGGTGTTCCGCGGCCTGCCGGTCGTCATCACCATCTTCTTCGTGGCCCGCGGCTTCCCCGAGTTCGGCGTCTCCTTCGACACTCTCTGGTACCTGGTTATCGGCCTGACCATCTACAACGCCGTGGTCATCGCCGAGATCCTCCGCTCCGGTATGGAGGGGCTGCCGGGCGGGCAACGGGAGGCCGCCGCCGCGATCGGGCTCTCACCGCTGCAGACCACCCGGATGATCCTGCTGCCGCAGTCCTTCCGGATCATGCTGCCGGCGCTGATCAGCCAGCTCGTGGTGGTGCTCAAGGACACGTCGCTGGGCTTCATCATCAGCTACGAGGAGACCCTCAACATCGGCAAGCAGATCATCGGCGTGCTGGGCAACCCGATCCAGGTGTACGTCGTGATCGCCGTGCTCTTCATCGTGGTGAACTACTCGCTGTCGAAGCTGGCGCAGTACCTCCAGCGCCGGCTCTCGCAGGGCCGCAAGACGGCCGGCACCCCGGCCCAGAACCCGCCGCCCGCGGCGCTCATGTCCCAGGCCGAGGGCGCCGGCGGCAACTGACCGGCAAACGACGGTAAGGGCCGGCCGTGTGGGCCGGCCCTTACCATGTCCGTACCGTCAGCGGGCGATCTCGGTGACCCGGGACTCGCGGACCACGGTTACCCGGATCTGCCCCGGATAGGTCAGCTCCTCCTCGATCTGCTTGGCCACGTCCCGGGCCAGTACCGCCGCGCCGATGTCGTCGACGTCCTCCGGCTTGACCATCACCCGGATCTCCCGGCCCGCCTGCATGGCGAAGACCTTCTCCACGCCGAGCTTGCCGGCCGCGATCTCCTCGATCCGCTCCAGCCGTTTGACGTACGCCTCCAGGCTCTCCCGCCGCGCGCCCGGTCGCCCGCCGGAGCAGGCGTCGGATGCCTGGGTGAGCACCGCCTCGATGGTCTGCGGCGGCACCTCGTTGTGGTGCGCCTCGATGGCGTGGACGACGTCCTCGCTCTCGCCGTACTTGCGGGCCAGGTCGGCGCCGATGATGGCGTGGCTGCCCTCCACCTCGTGGGTGAGCGCCTTGCCGATGTCGTGCAGGAACGCGCAACGTTTGATGGTCGGCACGTCCAGCCGCAGCTCGGCGGCCATGATCCCGGCGATGTGCGCGGTCTCCACCAGGTGCTTGAGCACGTTCTGCCCGTACGACGTACGGTAGCGCAGCCGACCGAGCAGGGAGACCAGCTCGGGGTGGATCTCGGTGATGCCCACCTCGACCAGGGCATCCTCGGCGGACCGGAGGCAGAGCTGCTCCACCTCGTGGCGGGCCAGGTCGTACACCTCCTCGATCCGGTGCGGATGGATCCGCCCGTCGAGGACCAACTTCTCCAACGTGAGCCGGCCCACCTCACGGCGGACCGGGTCGAAGCAGGAGAGCAGCACCGCCTCCGGGGTGTCGTCGATGATCAGGTTCACTCCGGTCACCGACTCGAAGGCGCGGATGTTGCGCCCCTCCCGGCCGATGATCCGGCCCTTCATCTCGTCCCCCGGCAGGTGCAGGACGCTGACCACGCTCTCCGCGGTCTGCTCACTGGCCACCCGCTGGATGGCCTCCACCACGATGTGCCGGGCGCGCTGCTCGGCGGTGCTGCGGGCGTCCGACTCGATGTCCCGGACGAGCAGCGCGGCCTCCCGCTTCGCCTGTGTCTCGATCACCTCGATCAGCTCGGCGCGAGCCGCGTCGACGGTCAGACCGGCGACCCGCTCCAGTTCCCGGCGGCGCTGCTCCTCAGCGACGGTCAGCTCCGCCTCCCGGGCGGCGAGCGCGGCCTCCCGGGCGGCGAGCGCGGCGCTGGCCGCGGTGAGTTGCCGCTCCCGCTCGGCGAGGCGCTCGACCTCCTCGGTGTGCAGGCGTTCGCGTTCGTCCATCCGAGCCGCCCGGCGTTCCACCTCGGCGGCCTGCTCACGGGTGGTGGCGGCCAGGACGGCGACCTCCCGCTCGCCGCTGCGTCGGGCCGAGGTCCGCAGCTGCTCCGCGTCGATCTCGGCCTGCTTGTGGGCCCGCTCCAGGATGGTGTCGGCCTCGGCGCGGGCGTCGTCGAGCACCCGGCGGGCCTCGGCCCGGGCCGCCTTCGCCTCCGCCTTGGCCCCGGCCGCCTCGGCCCGGGCTGCCGCGGCCGCGGACTTCGCCACGTCGATGGTGCTGCTCGCCTCGTCGGCGGCGGTGCGCAGCGCGGCCAGGGACTGCTCCTGGCGGTCCTTCTCGGCGATGAACGCCGGATCCTCCGGCCGGGGAACCGCACCCAGGTGCCGCACCGCCCGGACACCGAACATGACGGCGCCGAGGACGACCAGCGCCAGGGCCAGCACCACAACGAGGAGCACCACGTCGACAGCCGTCATGACCGCGCTCCCCGGTGCACGAGTGGCCTGCCGGTGGCGGCACCGAGGTCGCGGGGCGGGGCATCCGCGCCCCGGGACCACCTGTCGTCGCCGACCAAACCGCCCCTGGCCCGGGGCCGCCGGCCGTCGTCGGTGGAATCACGTCCGGAACGGACCCGGCCGTCCCCCGCAGAACCACGTCCGCGACGGGGTCGCCGCGCGCCGGCCGGCGCACTTCCGCCGACACCCCCTGGGGACCCGTGGTCCCTGTGCCGCGCCGCCATGGCCGCCTCCCCTGAGTCGACGCCGCAGCGAACCGTGTCACAGGAGACACGGACCACCACGGCCCTGGACGCCCGACCGAGCGGCTGGCCACAGGTACAGCTCTCCATCGGCGATGCCCCCCGGGCATCGCCGACAACCGGTTGCAGTTGTCGACCGGCTCAGGACCTGCCGTCCGGAGTGGTCGTCACAGGCCGGCAGAGCTGGCCAAAGTGATGCTGTTCTGTTACGCGATCTATGTTGTGCGCTTAGCCTGCGCTGGTCGGGCAATTCGAACCTGTATGGCGAGGCTAGGTCGCGGACGGCCGTTCGGTCAAGAACTCATGATCAAACCCCCCGAACGGAGAGAAGTTGCATCGTCACTCCCGGCTGACCGAAGGCCGGACACGGGGGGACAAACGCCCCCGATGGTCGTACCGCACTTGACCACACCGTCAAGATCGGCTCCGGTTGCGGGACGTCGCGTCATCCCACGATCAGCACACCGCGAAATGCGGCGAACGGAGTGGATCAACACCACGGTCGGGGTGAGGTCCGAGGGCCCGTCACCGAACGATTCCGGTACGGGCTGTCGCACCCGACACCGGCGCCGGGTACGGCAGGGCCGGCGGGCACCCGGGCACGGCACGGGTCAGCGGGCGCCCAGCACGCGGGCGGACGACACCAGAGCGGCGTTGTCCGCCGCTGGCGCCCCGTCCGGCAAGTGGAGGGTGTCCTCCAGGCCGACGCGGGTGTGCAAACCACGGCAGACCGCCTCGGCGAGCACCGGCCAGGTGCCACCGCCCTCGCCGTGCAGCAGCACCGGCGGATCGTCCGGGGTGAGCGCGGTGAGCATCGCGGCGGCGTGGGCCAACGCCTCGTCCGGGTCGTCCGGGGTGCACTCGACGAGGATCCGACCGGCCGGCACCCGCCACCGCCGGTACGCGGGCACGTCCGCCGCGGCCCAGATGCCGGCCTCGACCAGCACACCCCGTTCGTGCAGCACGGCGGCGACCGCCTCGGCCCCCGCCTCGTGCACGTTCACCGAGGCGAAGTCGGGCAGCACCGGCCAGGCGCGCACGGCGGCCACCCGGGCGGCCGGGTCGGGCTCGATCCAGGCGCCCGTGCTCACCCCGACGGGCAGCCCCGGCCGGGTGGCCCGCAGCGCCGTCACCGTTTCGGCGATCACCGCCGGCGCCAGCGACTCGGTGCCGGTCGTGTCACGGGCATGCACGTGCACCGCGGCGACGCCGAGGTCGGCGCAGCGCGCCGCGTCAACGGCCAGGTCGGTCGGGGTGATCGGCACGGTGGGGTGCTCGTCCCGGCGGCGGCCGCCGTTGAGACACGCCTTCAGCACCTGATCATCATCGCAGGCCCGGTCTCGCTCCGCAGGGGTGCGGCAGGCAGCGCAGGTGCGGGTGACGCGCGGGGTGAGGGACCGGCCGTCAGCCACACCCCGGACCAACCGTGCCCGAGGGTCGGGTGACCCGCCAGGTCACACGACGGAGCACCGCCGGCGGCGGTCAGCGCAGACGACAGGGCACCCGCCGGCGGCCGTCAGTCCACAAGGCGGGCGTCCCGGTCCAGCTCGCCCTCGGACGCCGCCAGGGCGTCCGCGTCGATCTGCTCGGCGAACTCGGCGGCCTCGGCGCTCTGTGCGGCGAGCGCGTCCTTCACCGCTCGGATCGCCACCCCCGGCGGATAGCCCTTGCGGGCCAGCATGCCGACCAGTCGGCGGAAGACCGCGTCGGGCTCGCCCCGGGCCGTGCGCAGTTTCCGCTCCACCAGGGCGCGGGCGGTCTCGGCCTCGGTCTCCTCGTCGAGCTCGCCGAGGACCTCCTGAGCGATGTCGCCGTCCACGCCGCGCTGGCGCAGCTCGTTGGCGAGCGCCCGGCGGGCCAGGCCCCGACCGGTGTGTCGGCTCGTCACCCAGGCGCGGGCGAAGGCAGCGTCGTCGATGATGCCGACCTCGTCGTACCGATCGAGCACCTGGGCGGAGACCTCCTCGGAGATGCCCCGCTTCGCCAGCGCCCCGGCCAGCTCGGCGCGGGTACGGGGACGCACGGCCAACTGCCGTAGGCAGATCTCCCGGGCCACCTCGGCCTCGTCGCGTGGCGGGGTAGCCGGCGCCTCCGGGTCGGCTGCGTCGGCGTGCGACCGGCGACCCCGGCGCGGGCGGAGCCGCCCGGCGTCGTCACCAGCCCGACGCGGGTGGGGCGTGTCGTCCCCGTCGCGGTACGGGCGAGGTACGTCGTCACCGGCGCGGTGCGGGTCGGGCGTGGTGGTGTCACCCGTGCGTGGCGGGCTGGCATCCCAGCCGCGCCCCGCACGGGCACGTCGTCCTGCCATTCTCAGCCGCGACCGGTCAGAAGTCGACCGGCGGCAGCTCCGGGCCGCCGGCGGCGTCGCCCGCGCCGGCCCCGACGCCGAGCTTCTCCAGGATCTTCTTCTCGATCTCGGCGGCCACGTCCGGGTTCTCCCGGAGGAACTCGCGGGCCTTCTCCTTGCCCTGGCCGAGCTGGTCACCGTCGTAGGTGTACCAGGCGCCGGACTTGCGGATGATCGCCTGCTCGACGCCGACGTCGATCAGCGATCCCTCGCGGGAGATGCCCTTGCCGTACATGATGTCGAACTCGGCCTGCTTGAACGGCGCGGCGACCTTGTTCTTCACGACCTTGACCCGGGTGCGGTTGCCGACCACGTCGGTGCCGTCCTTCAGGCTCTCGATGCGCCGCACGTCGAGGCGGACCGAGGCGTAGAACTTCAGCGCCCGGCCACCGGTGGTGGTCTCCGGACTCCCGAACATGACGCCGATCTTTTCGCGGAGCTGGTTGATGAAGATCGCCGTGGTGCCGGTGTTGTTGAGCACACCGGTGATCTTCCGCAGCGCCTGGCTCATCAGCCGGGCCTGCAGACCCACGTGGCTGTCACCCATCTCACCCTCGATCTCGGCACGCGGCACCAGGGCTGCGACCGAGTCGATCACGATGACGTCGATCGCGCCGGAGCGGACCAGCATGTCAACGATCTCCAGCGCCTGCTCGCCGGTGTCCGGCTGAGAGACCAGCAGCGCGTCGGTGTCGACACCGAGGGCCTTCGCGTAGTCCGGGTCGAGCGCGTGCTCGGCGTCGACGAACGCGGCGATGCCGCCGGCCCGCTGGGCGTTGGCCACCGCGTGCAGGGCCACCGTGGTCTTACCGCTGGACTCGGGACCATAGATCTCGACGACCCGGCCGCGGGGCAGGCCACCCACGCCGAGCGCCACGTCGAGCGCGATGGAGCCGGTCGGGATCACCGAGGTCTGGATGACGGGCCGCTCCCCCAGCCGCATCACCGAGCCCTTGCCGAACTGCTTGTCAATCTGAGCGAGAGCAAGGTCGAGCGCCTTCTCCCGGTCAGGCCCTGCTGCCATCGTTGCCACCCCTGCCTTCGCCGGCGTCTTACCTGAGCTTCGCGTCACGCGGGACACGCTAGGCGCTGGGTCCGACAGAAAACCAGCCGACCGGCTGCGAGCTGTGGACAAGCACCCCGCTGTGGACAATAGCCGAACAGGTGTACGACTCAGCAAGTGACACGCGGAAGTGACGAAATGGCTGCTCAACGTAGCCGGGCGGGCACCCGGTCCGGATAGGCGGCGACGACCGCCCGCCACACCACGTGCGTCTCCTCCCCCTCGATGAGCGCCTGCGTGATGGTCCGCCCACCCAGTTCGGAGAGCACCTGGTCACTGGCGATGCTGGCCGCGTAACCCGGCCCGAAGGCCTCCTCCAACCGGGTCCAGAAGTCGGTCAGCCGCACGTGATCAACCCTCCTCGTCGGGCGCCACGGACGGCACCGGACGCAACGCTAACGCCAGCAGGGGCACCACCGCGATCGCCGCCAGCAGGGTCAGCGTCGGATATCCCGCCACCCGCATGACAAACCCGCTGACCGCCGCCGCGCCCGCCCCAGCCAGCCCCATGGTCAGATCCGACAGCCCCTGCACGCCCGGCCGGACGTCGGTCGGCACCGCCTCCGACAGCAGGGTCGAGCCGGCGACCATGGTGCCCGACCAGCCGAGCCCGAGCAGCACCAGGCCGAGCGAGAGCAACGGCGTGTGGTGCCCGGCGGTGCCGGCGACCGCGCAGGCCGCCAGCAGGGTGGCGATCCCACCGAGGATCACCGCGCGCCGGCCCGCCCGGTCGGTGAGCCAGCCGACCACCGGGGAGAGCGCGTACATGCCGGCGATGTGCAGGCTCAGCACCACGCCCACCACCCGCAGCACGTCCACGTCGGAGTGCGACTCGCCGAGGCGTACCGGGGTCATCGCCATGACCGCGACCATCACCAGGTGACCGACCGTGACGGCGGCGATGCCGAGCCGGGCGGCCGGGCGGGCGACGACCACCCGCCAGGCCGCCCGCATGCCGGCCCGCGGCGCGACCACCGGCGGGTCGGCGGGCGGCACGACACCGGCCCCGGCC
>NZ_SMKN01000114.1 GCF_004348675.1 Micromonospora sp. KC606
ACCCTGTTGTCGCGGACGAGGTTTTTACCGGGTTCGCGTACTTGGTCCATGGCGGCGTTGTTGAGCAGGAGGCAGCCGCCGAATCGTTCGGTGATTTTGATGGTGGTGGACTTGTTGTTGGCCAGGTTGGTGATCCGGACGGTGGAGCCGACAGGGATCTGGTCGCTGGCGGCGCCTGGCCCGGCGTTCTGGTTGAAGAAGGTCAGGCTGCCCTGGCAGGCGGAGTTTCCGACGGCTTGGGGTTTGCTGACGATTTCGACCCTATTGTTGCGGATGACGTTCTTGCCGGGTTCGCGTACCTGGTCCATGGCGGCGTTGTTGAGCAGGAGGCAGCCGCCGAATCGCTCGGTGACCTTGATGGTGGCGGACTTGTTGTTGTCCAGATTGGTGATTTTGATGGTGGAGCCGGCGGGGATCTGGTCGCTCGCGGCGGCAGGTGCGGCGTTCTGGTTGAAGAAGGTCACGTTGCCCTGGCAGGCGGATTTCCCGCCGCCCGCGGGGGCGCTGTTGCCGTTGCCCTGGCTGTTGCCCTGGCTGTTGGCGTTGCCCTGGCTCTTGGCGTTGCCTTGACCGTTGCCGTTACTGAGGACTTCGACCCTGTTGTCGCGGACGAGGTTTTTACCGGGTTCGCGTACTTGGTCCATGGCGGCGTTGTTGAGCAGGAGGCAGCCGCCGAATCGTTCGGTGATTTTGATGGTGGTGGACTTGTTGTTGGCCAGGTTGGTGATCCGGACGGTGGAGCCGACAGGGATCTGGTCGCTGGCGGCGCCTGGCCCGGCGTTCTGGTTGAAGAAGGTCAGGCTGCCCTGGCAGGCGGAGTTTCCGACGGCTTGGGGTTTGCTGACGATTTCGACCCTATTGTTGCGGATGACGTTCTTGCCGGGTTCGCGTACCAGGTCCATGGCGGCGTTGTTGAGCAGGAGGCAGCCGCCGAATCGCTCGGTGACCTTGATGGTGGCGGACTTGTTGTTGTCCAGATTGGTGATTTTGATGGTGGAGCCGGCGGGGATCTGGTCGCTCGCGGCGGCAGGTGCGGCGTTCTGGTTGAAGAAGGTCACATTGCCCTGACACGCGGACTGAGCTGCGGACCCACTACTCATGGCAAATCCTGTTCCTGTGCCTGCTGCCACGAGTGTTAACAACGCTCCCACCAGCACCAGTGCTCTCGACGGACGCATACGTCACTTCCTTCCATAGCTTGCTCCCCAGTACGCAGGAGCCACAGCTACGGTTCACCTGGCCAGCGGAACTAACTCCGGCACTGGTCCACCGGTCCGCTGAGTGACCAACTGAGTGACAACGAGGAGGCGCGTCGACGGACGAGCACGGACGGCAAGGGACGGCCGTGCAGGAGCCACCGGGCGTTCCCCAAGCTGCCAAAATGCTTCGGGACGAAGAAGTCGCCGCCGCAGCGGCAGGCGTTGCAGCCTTACCTACACTCTGACCTCGTGGACTTCGCCGCAGGACCGCCAAGTCGCTGGGTTGTCACCCTCCGGTCTGGGGCGACCGTCGAGCTAGCTGCTGACGGCTTCACCGAGCATGACGGCTACGCCCTTTTCTCCGTCCTTGCGAACGCCACGAGAGAGGAACAGGAACAGGTCCAGGTCCTCAATTGGTCAGTCGCGGCTCCGACTGTTCTGGTCTTGCTAGCAAAAGGTGCCCTTAGCCGAAGTGGCGAAGATCGAGGGTGGCGAACCATGGCCGAGCCGCACGAGCTGACGCGAGCCATGGGGCACATCGGGGGCACAAGACACCGTGAAACGTCGTCAACCAGCGTCTAACCATGGCAGATCGAGACGCCGCACGAGCAGGTGTCGCTGGCTATCGCCGCTGGCAGGCTCGCCGGGGCTCTAGGTTCCGCTTCAACCTCTGTAGTTGGTTGGTGACGGTAACGGGTTACTGGCGATGCCTGGGCCAAGCGGCCCATGCCGCAGCGACGGCGCACAGCATTAGGCAGACGAGCAGGCAACTCAGCGCGCCGCAGAGCACCAGTGCGACCGCCCCGAAGCCCTCCACGGGCACATCGTAGGCGCTGAGTCAGCCGTGACGTCGCCCTGCACAGTCGACAGCAACGGTGACAGCAACAGGGCCAGATAGACCGGGCCGAAGCCGAACAGCGATGGACTACCACCCGAGGTCAAGAGACACGTGCGGACTGGGCTGGACGACGCGCCCAGAACTTACAAGCGAGAGGTCGGGATGCCTCCCAGGAGGCAGGGAGTCGCCTGCGTGTGAGGGGTTATGGGGCGGCGGGCTGGTAGGTAACGTTGGCGTGACGGGCGGCTGGCGGGCCGATGGTGCATCCCGCGCTACGAGGAGGTTCGGGATGGATTCCTTGCCGGAGCTGACTTTCGGGCAGCGGTTGAAGGTCTACCGGGAGCGGTCCGGGAAGACACGTGCGGTGCTCGGCGGGTTGGTCGGTCGTAGCGCCGAGTGGGTCAAGGCGGTGGAGGCGGATCGGATCCTGCCGCCGCGCATTCACATGCTGGATCGGATCGCGCGTGCCCTGAAGATCGACGTGTCTGCCTTGGCCGTGGAGTTGGGCGATCGGTCTGCTGTGGTCAACGGGCCGGAGCATCCGGCGCTGGCGTCGGTCCGGGATGCTGTGAACCGCGTCGCGTTTTCCGGTGAGACCCCGGCGGAGTCGTTGTCCAGTGTGAGGGAGCGGCTTGCGGTGGCTTGGCGGGCTCGCCATCAGGCATCGGATCACCGTACGGTGCTGGGCGCGTTGTTGCCAGGGCTGCTGCGAGATGTGCAGCGTGCCGTGTTGGGGTACGACGGTGATGAGCGGCGGCAGGCGCAAGCTCTGCTGGCGGAGACGCTCGGGCTGGCGCAGATGTTCATTGCCTACCAGCCTGCTGCCGAGTTGTTGTGGCGGGTGGCGGACCGGGCGATGGTGGCGGCGCAGGAGTCCGGTGATCCGGAGGCGATTGCCTGTGCGGGGTGGTTCCTGTGTCAAGTGCATCGGGACGCCGGGGACTGGGACACCGCGATGGCGGTGACGCTGGACGTGCTGTCCGCTCTGGAGCCGCAGACGGCCGACGGGAGCACGAATCTTCTGGCGCTGTGGGGTGCCCTGAACTTCGAGGCCGCGTACACGGCTGCTCGTGCGGGTGAGGAAGGGCGGGCGTGGCGGTACTGGGATCGTGCGGACCGGGTGGCGCAGCGCCTGCCTCAGGGCTTCTATCAGCCGCAGACGTCGTTTTCCCGGGTCGTCATGGGCGCTCATGCGGTGACCGTGGCGGTGGAGTTGCAGAAGTCCGGCGAGGCGGTGCGGCAGGCCCGTCGCCATGACGCGGCGGCGATCCCGTCTCGGCCGCGTCGGGCACGCCACCTCATCGAGGTCGCTCGGGCGCACTACGGCAACGACGACAAGGAAGCGACCGTGGCGACGCTGCGGCAGGCGTACGAGTCGGCCCCGGAGACGATCCGCTACAACGGGTACGCCCGCCAGATCACCTTGGACCTGCTCGATGGGCCGCGTTCCACCCGAGATGACGCCCGTGACCTCGCGGTCAAGGTCGGACTCGTCTCATGATCCAGGGGTAGGAACCTTACCCATCCCGCCTCGCGACCGACTGTAGCTTCTCGGTCACGGGATGCGGCGGGCGGTGCGAGTAACGCCCGGTCGCCGCGTCCCCCTCAAATCAGAGGGCGAGGAGGTCACCCTCGTGAGCGACGAGGGAGGGCGCGTGCGGCGCGTCTCGTACGACGAGTACCTGTCGGCCACCGCGTTGACTTTCGCCCGGCGGCATCGGCCGGTGTGGTCGTGGCAGCACTGGCGGCGCATCTGCCGGTGTGGTGCCGACCTGCCCTGCCGCACCCGGCACCGCGTTCCGATCAACCGGGGCCACTGGCTGCGGGAGGGTGAGCAGTGACCGGCTGTCCGGAGCGGGTGATCCTTGCGGTCCACGTGCCGGGGCTCGACGGCATGTGCGTCGGCTGCCGGACGTGGTGGGCGCGGCTGGCGCCGTACCCATGCTGGCAGGTGGACTGGGCGACCAGCCGGCAGGCCCGCGCGAGCGTCGCCCGCTTCCTGGGCGGTGTGCGGTGAGCACTCACGGACCGGTGCTGCCGGTGTGGAGCTGCGGCGGCTGTAATCTGCCCTGGCCCTGCCCAACCCGCAGGCGGGAGCTACGCGCGGAGTATGCGGACGCGCCGGTGTCGCTGGCTCTCTACCTCGGCTCCTACCTTGTTCAAGCGGCCGAGGACATGCCCTGGGCACCGGCCGGCGCGCTGCACCGCCGATTCATCGGCTGGACCAGGCAGCCGCCGGTAGTACAGCAGCGAAGTACAGCAACCGTGCCGGCCGGATCCGGCCGGCACAAGCGGCATCAGGCCGAATGACCTCGAATGACACCCGATCGGACCGGCTCGCCGAGAGTTCGGGACGAAGAGGTCGTCGGCCCGGATCCGACCACCCCGACCAGAGGTAAGGGCCAACTCAGGGCCGGTTTCTCCTAAAAGACCGGCCCTGAGTCGGCTCCCGGCGGCTGTTGTCCCGGCCGATGGGTGACAACCTTCCTGCGGTTCGGGCGCGATAGAGGTGTGACGCCGAAGGAAGGAGTCATGCCTTGTCGGCAGAGGAAGACCGGGAGTACGTCGAGTACGTCTCGGCGGCGTTGGACCGGCTCAGGCGTGCGGCTTTCCTGTTGTGCGGTGACGTCGACCGCGCCGATGACATCGTGCAGTCCGCGCTCGTCGCGGTCTATCTGAACTGGAAGAAGATCCGCACGGTCGGCAACCTCGACGGTTACGTGCACCGCATCCTGGTGCGCCGCTACATCGACGAGACCCGCAAGAGCTGGGCACGCGTTCTGCTCGCCTGGCGGGATACCGACACCGCGGCCCAGGCCGGGCCGAGTGTGGAGGACTCGCATGCGGTGCAGGCCGCGCTCGCGAAGGTCAGCCGGGGGCAGCGCACCGTTCTGGTGTTGCGGTTCTTCTGCGACATGTCGGTCCAGGAGACGGCCACCGTGCTCGGCCTTTCCACCGGAACCGTGAAGAGCCAGACCGCTCGCGGCCTGGCGGCGATGCGTGACCTGCTCGGCGAGGAGTGGCAGGCGACGCCAGCAGGGGCCAGCAGAGAACCGAGGAGGATGCGATGACGCCAGACAGTGAGACCAGGATGCGGGAGTTGCTGTCCTCAGTGGACATTCCGGCGTCTCGGATGAACGCGACCGATCTGGTCCGCGAGGGTGCGCGGACCCGGCGCCGGCGCCGGCAGCGGCTGACGATGAGCGTGGCCGGGGTGGCCACGCTGGGGCTCGGCGCGGCCATTGGGGTGGCCGGCCTGCCAGGGCGCCCGGGCGGTCCGGCTCCCGGGCTGTCGCAGCGGGCCGGTGCGTCGGCGACGGCCGCGCCGGTGGCCTGCGCCGTGCAGCGGCTGGCCCTGCCCAAGGGGTCGACCGCCGGTGAGGTCACTGCCGGCTCGCCGAACGGGCGGTATCTCGCCGGGGTCGTCACCGGAAAGGACAACCCGGGCAAACCGGTCTTCTGGGCCGGCGCGCGGCCCGTCCCGATTCCGATCGACGGAACCGGCGAGGCCGAGGGCGTGAACGACAGCGGGGTGGTGGTCGGCGAGGGCCAGACCGCCGACCGGCGGCACTATGCCTGGGCGTACGTCGACGGCAAGGTCGTCGAACTGCCTGTCCCGAACGGCTACACGGGCGCCGAGGCGTCTGCGATCAACGCCAAGGGCCAGGTGGCCGGGGTGTTGTTCGCCGGGGACCGGACCGCCGCCGTGGTGTGGCAGGCACCCACCGCCACCGCCCGGGCCAAGGTACTGGAGGCGCCGGGCGGGGCGATGGCCTTCGGCATCTCCGACAGCGGGGTGGTGGTCGGCGGCCTGCACGACGGCAGCGCCGCGTACTGGTGGGACGCGCGAGGGCTGGGCGGCAAGCTCACCAGCCCCGCCGGGACCGTCGGCGGCTCCGCCTACGGCGTCCGTGGCGACTGGGCCTACGGCCTGCTCAAGCGGGACGGCAAACCGCCCACCGGCGACCCGACCGCGAGCGCTCCGCAAACCACCGACTCGAGGGTGGCGGTGGTGTGGGACCTGCGCAACGACCGCGCCGCCACGGTGGACGACGGCCGAGTCCAGGCGGTCAACATCAACGGGCAGGTCGTGGTCGACCACCCCCACAACACGGCATCGATCCGCGAGGTGGACGGCACGCTGCGGGCCCTGCCGGGTCTCGCCGCGGAGGGTACGACCCACGCCACCACCCTCAGCGACGACGGCACCCGGGCAGGCGGAGGCAGCGCCGACATCCCGGTGAGTTGGTTCTGCGCTCCAGGAAAGGGCAATCGATGAGAGGATGTCTGCGACAGATCATCGCAGCGCTGCTCGCCGGACCGGTGCTGCTCACGGCACCGGCCGCGACCGCCGCCGAGCCGTCCGGCAGGTCCGTGGGGCAGCGCGTCGCGTCGGAGCGGACGGTCTTCGGGGCCGTCCGGGCCGCCGGCCAGATGCGGGTGGTGCCCGGCAACGCCGCTTCCCTGCTGAGGAACGGGGTGCTGGGCGGCAAGCTGATCGGTATGCCCCCGCTGGGCGAGCCCCGGTCGTTCGCCGCGACCAGCGGCGAGGAGGAACTGTACGACCTCACCCTCCTGCACACCGGACGCGACGGGGCCCCCAGCACCGACCACCAGCCCTTCATCGTCAAGACCGACGGGGAGAGCGCGTGGGTCGACGTCCCGGCGGACGGCAAGCTCCGGCTGCCCCGCGGCGAGTACATGATCAGCACCAAGATCTACGATCCCGAGGGCGAGGTGACCGATCTGGTGTGGCCGCGGCTGGAACTGACCGGGGATCGTACCGTTGATTTGGACGCCCGGCTGGGCCAACCACTCACGGTGACCGTGCCGAATCCGTCGGCCACGTCGTTCCTCGCCGAGCTGGTAGTGAACATTCCCACCGACGACGGGCTGGGAATCTCCCTGCTCTCCTGGAGCGATTCGTTCGAGCGCCGGTACAGCGCACAGCTCGGTCCGGCCGGCGCCCTCGACGGCATGACGACCAGGATCGGCAGTCAATGGTCCGGCGGCCCGGCTGACAGCCCGTACGCCTATCGCCTGGCCTGGTTCGAGAGCGGCCTGATGCCCACCGGCTTCAGCCGGCGGGTCCGGCCGGCCGAACTGGCCACCGTGCGGGCACGGTACGCCGTCGGTACCCCGGGTGCCACCGGCATGCTCGCCGCGTTCGCCCGCAACGACGCGGTGCCCAGCGGCGGCTTCGTCGAGGACGTCGCTTTCGCGCTGCCCACCACCCGGACCGAGTACTACAACGCCGAGCCGGGAGTGGTCTGGGAGAACAACTTCGGCGAGGTGCAAGCCGACGCGGGCGGCCTGACCAACCAGCTCTGGGGTGCCGGGCACTACCGGCCGGGACGCACCTACCGGGAGACCTGGAACCGGGGGGTCCTCGGCCCGGCCTTCTCCGGCATTCGCACCCCGGACCGCAAGCCGGAGGAGGTGGCACGGACGGACGACACGATCAACGTCAATCTGCCGCTGTACTCGGACACGGCCGACCGGTACAGCTGGCCGGGCGTGTCCACCGGTACCACCTCGCTCTACCGGGACGGAGAGCTGGTCGCCGAGCTGCCAAGACTGACCGGCAGGTTCGCTGTTCCGGCGACGGACGCCGGCTACCGGTTACGGATCGACGCACAGCGCGGCAAACCAGCCGACCTGGCGATCCGCACCATCGTCGAGTGGACCTTCCGCTCCGGCGGAAGTCCCGGCCGGACCACCCGCCTACCGACCTCGGTGGTGCGGTTCACCCCGACGCTGGACGATCACCAGACGGCGCCGGCCGGGGCGACCGTCCGGTTCCCGGTCCGGGTGCACCGGCAGCCGGGCACTGCCGGTGGCCCGGTGCGCACCCTCGCCGTGGGTGTCTCCTACGACGACGGAAGAACCTGGAGCCAGGCGGAAGTCACCCAGATCGGCGACAGCGGCCTGGTCACGCTGCACCACCCGCAATCGACCGGGTACGTGTCCCTGCGCGCGGCTGCGACCGACAACGCGGGCAACACCGTCAAGCAGACCGTGATCCGGGCGTACCGGCTCGCGTCCGATTAACCGGTCCCTCACGGTGGCGGGCCACGTCACCCACTGTTTGCCACGGGGACGGAATCGCGGCTCAGGCTGGCCGGCGTGGGTGCGTGCAGGGTCATCACACAGCTGATCGATGCCAGTAGCAGCCCGAGGAGCAGGCCGGTGAAGGCCATCGAGCCATCCGTGTCGGCGGCGTTGACCGGCGGATCGCCGGCCAGGGAGGTCATCGCGCTGCCGGTTGGATCGCGGGCGAAATCAGAGTGCCTCGTTCAGAACGCAAAATTGGGGCAGGGTGTTGTCGTGCGGGTGCCCGCGGAACAATGGCACCAGGACGCCGGTGAAGCGTTCGGTCTGGGTGAGCCTGACCCGGCCCCACCCGATGGGTTCGATCAGCAAGGATTCCGGCCACCCCGACCAGCGGTAGATGACGGGTCAGGGTCCCTCGACGGAGGGGCCCTGACCCGTTACGGTCACCACGGGACGGACGGCGACGCCGAGCCGCTCTACGTGCAGCAATGCCTCAGCGGGGCCGATTCGGCTCGTTGACCGGGCCACCCGGGTAGGTGGTGGTGTCCGGCGTGGGCCAGTCGATCTCGGTCACCACGTAATCCCGCTCGGTGGCGTCGGCCACCCGCTCCTCGTCGTCGCTGGAGCGGTGCTTCAGGTCCGCCGTTCCCGTGCCCGCGCCCGCGGCGGCGGTGC
The DNA here is from genome assembly GCF_004348675.1 of Micromonospora sp. KC606. Lineage (GTDB taxonomy): Bacteria > Actinomycetota > Actinomycetes > Mycobacteriales > Micromonosporaceae > Micromonospora. The sequence goes on from NZ_SMKN01000114.1 coordinate 8,767, forward strand.
CGGAGGCGCCCGGCCGGCCACTGTCGCCCTGGGAGGCCGCGGCGTGTGCGACACCGGGCGTGCCCACGCCGAGTCCCTCACCGACCGAGCCCCGCCACGCGCCGGACTCGACGCCCCGGGACTCGATGAAGCTCTTGAACTTCTCCAGGTCGGACTCGGCCTGCCTCTCGACGATGGTGAGCTTGTCGCCGGCCTTCTCTACCAGCCCCTCCGGCTCGTACTCCAGGTGCAGCCGGACCCGCGTGCGGCCGGTGCCCACTGGCTGGAAGTAGACCGCGCCGGCGTTGGTCGCGCCCTCGGTCGCCGCCCAGGCGACCTTCTCGTCCGGCACCTGCTCCAGGATCGTCGCGTCCCACTCACGTCGGACCCCGGCGATCTGGGCGACCCAGTGCATGCGCCGGTCGTCGAGCTGGCGCACCTCCTGCACGCCGCCCATGAAACGGGGGAACTCCTCGAACTGCGTCCACTGGTTGTAGGCGGTGCTGACCGGAACTTCGACTTCGATCGACTTGTCGACCACCGTGGTCATGGCACTCCTCCTTCTGGTGGAACCTCCCTCCAACCGGGAGGGAACCGTCCTGGTCCACTCGAATCCGTACCCTCCGGAGGGCGGCCCAACCACAGGCGGCGGAACGGGCGCGAGTCACCGACCTGCCGGGGCGGCGGTCAGTCGTGCCGCTCGGTGCGCTCGATCTCGGCGAACGCCGCCCCCAGGTAGCCCTCGACCGGCCCGCCGGTGACCGCCAGCAGGTCGGCGACGAGCAGCGGGGCGTGCCGGGCCAGCGCCGCCGGATCGGGCGGGGAGCCGTCGCCGTCCGGGTCGTACACGCCGAGTGCCCCGGCCAGCAGGACCAGCACCACGTGCGGGTCGACGTCCGGGCGCCACGGGGTGGCCGACCGGACGCAGCGCTCCAGCACCCGCCGCACGTCGTCGGAGTCCAGCCCGTCCGGGTGTGCCTCCTCCAGAAGCAGCCGCACCACCGAGCCGAGAACCAGCCCGGCGCGTTCCACGACGGCCAGCCGCGCGGTCGACAGGTCGTACGCCTCGATGTCGCGGGCCCGGGCCGCCTCGACGGCCTCGGTCGCGGCGACGGCGATCTCGCGGGCCGGTGCGGGCAGGTGTCGCCAGGTCACGCTCACCGGGCCAGCATGGCAGAGCCTGTGCTTCACACGTTCCCGCACGGCTGCCGGAAAGTGCGCGAGGCTGTCCTTGCCGGACGGCAACCGTGCCCCCGTACGTCCTTGTTCGCCACCACACCTGCGGGGTTCCGTGCGCGGGTTGCGGATCAGATCCGGGCGATCGGCCGGCCGGTGGGTGCGACAGGTCGGTACGGCACCAGCCATCCGGTGTACTCGGGCCGCGACCGGCGGACGGACCAGCCCGGTCGGCCGGTCAGAAGCCGCAGGTGATACCGGCGGCGTGGCTGACCTGCACGGTGTGCGTCACGCACGAGCCCGGCCCGACGGCGTGCAGCAGGAAGGCGGTCGGCTCGTCGACCCAGCCGATCTCCTCGTCGGGGCTCATGGTCAGCGACGCCTGCCGCCAGGTGCTGGGCGAAACGGTGAGCACGGTGCCGGCGAAGGCCGTGGTGACCGGGCGGTGCAGGTGGCCGGCGGCGACGCGTACCACGTGGGGGTGCCGGCGGATCACCTCGGCGAGGGCGTCGCCGTCGGTGAGCCGGATGGCGTCGGCGGCCGGGACACCGACGGCGACCGGCGGGTGGTGCAGGAAGACCACCGCCGGTACGTCACGCCGGCCCGCGAGCACGCCGTCGAGCCAGCCGAGCTGGTCGTCACCGAGCCGACCGCCATCCTCCCCGGGCACGAGCGAGTCCAACGCGACGACGGTCAGCTCGGGATGGTCCACGTGGTAGAAGGCGGAGAACCCGCCACCGAGGTACGGCGTGCCACCGAAGGCGTCGAGCAGGGACTCCCGGTCGTCGTGGTTGCCGGTCACCAGGTGCACCGGCAGCGGGTAGCGGCCGAGCACCTCGCGCAGCGCGGCGTACTCGTCGGGGCGGCCCTGGTCGGCCAGGTCGCCGGAGATCACCACGCAGTCGGGGCGGGGCCGCAGGGCCAGCACCCGGCCGAGCGCCCGGTGCAGGCCGGCGGCGGGCGCGGCGGCGAGCACGCCGGTGGTCAGGTGGGGGTCACTCAGCTGGGCGACGAGCACGGCTCCTCCAGTGCGACCGGGACTATCACGCTATCCCGCCGACGCGGCCGGCGTGGCCCGGTCGGCCACCCACAGGCCACGTCCACACCCTGTGGATGAAACATGTGTACGAACACCGTGATCTTGACATGGGCGGCGCCGCGGGCGCTGAGTACGCTTGACCGCAGCCTCGCCGCCGGCCGGGCCCACCCCCACCTGGAAGAACGTGGATCACGAACGAGTCGTCCGGGACGTCACGGCCCGCCTGCCGATGGTGTCCACCGCCGTCGAGGCGTGCCAGTGGACCGTGACCGCGCTCGCCCGGTACACCCCGGCCACGATCTCCGTCCTGCTCCAGGTCCACGGCCGGTTACGTTGTGTCGCGGCAACCGGCGCCTGGCAGGTCTTCTCCACCGTGCCGCCGAAATCCGGCATCGTCGGGCGGGTGTACGCCTCCGGTGAGGGCGCCACCGTCGCCGACGTCACCGCCGACCCCGACTATCTGCCGGTCCGCCCCGACGTCATCGCCGAGATGTGCGTGCCGGTGCTGGACCCGGCGGGCCGCCCGATCGGGGTGCTGGACCTCCAGTGGAGCGAGCCGGTCGAGCTGGAGCCCTGGCGGGCGACCGCGGAACGGCTGGCCGGCCGGCTCGGTGCCCGGATCGTGGCGCTGGGCGGGCCTCCCGCCGAGAGCCGCAGCGAAAAGCTGCTCCGGCATGCCACCGCAATGACCTCCGCTCCCACCAACTGGGAGCTGATGGCCGCCGCGATCACCGCGGCCCGGGACGTCTCCACCCTCTCCGCCGCCGTGCTGCTGCTCGACGACCGGCACGGCCCACGCCTGGGCGCTCCGACCGCCACCCCGGGCGAACTGGAATCACGCATCCGGGCCGAGCTGGCCGAGGCGGGCCCCGGTCCGCTCGGCCGGATGGTCGCCCGTGCTCACCGGCACGGGGCGGCGTACACGCTGGGGGAGACGGGACGGCCACCGACCGAGGAGTACGAGCCGCTGCTCCGAGCCGGGGTGCGCACCCTGGTGTCGGTGCCGCTCGGACCGCCCGACTCGGGCGGCCTGCTGCTGGTCGCCGACGAGCGGCTGCTCCGGCCGGATCCGACCACGGTCAACCTGATGGAACTGCTCGCCGGCCAGGCGTGGGGCGCACTGGACCGGCTACGTACCCTGGCCCAGCTACGCGAGCAGGCCAGTTCCGACCCGCTCACCGGGCTGCGCCACACCGGGCCGTTCGGGCAGCGGATCCGGACGGCCACGCCGGGACGTACGGCCCTGCTCGCCATCGACGTGGACGGCTTCAAGACGGTCAACGACACGTACGGCCACCAGGCCGGGGACCGGCTGCTGGTCGGGTTGGCCCGGGCCCTGGAAGCGGCGCTGCGGCAGGGTGACGAGCTGTACCGGACCGGCGGCGACGAGTTCGTCGCGGTGCTGGAGGTGAGCCGCCCGGAGGAGGCGGTCCGGATCGCCGAGCGGCTCACCGAGGCGGCCCGGCACACCGGGCGCACCATCAGCGTCGGGGTCGCGCTGCCCCACCCCGGCGAACCGGCGGAGGTGACCCTCCGCCGCGCTGACGAGGCGCTCTACGCTGTCAAGCGACACGGCCGCGACGGCGTGCGCCTCGCCCCGACCTGAGCCGTCACCGGCCCTCCCGAGCGATGAACCACTCCCCACGTGACCCCGCCAGGCGGTGATCCGTCCGACACCGCCAAGCGGTGATCCGTGCGCCACCGCCATACGATGATCCGTCCGACCTCGCCAAGCGATGATCCACTCCGTATGCGGCGGATGGGGCTGTCCCGCTTCTCGAACACCCCACTCTGCCGCAACCCGAGTCGATCATTCGGGCCGAGGCGGTTACCAGAGGCCGGGGCACCCACCCGAGAAACATGGCCATTCACCTGAGGGACGGGGGGCACCCACCCGAGAGACATGGGCACCCCACCGAGGGACGGAGGCGCCCAACCGAGGGGCGAGAGCCTCGGACCGGTCAGTGGACGAGTTCCTTGGCGATGAGTTCGGCGATCTGGGCGGTGTTGAGGGCGGCGCCCTTGCGAAGGTTGTCGCCGGTGACGAAGAGGTCGAGGGCGCGCGGGTCGTCGAGGGCGCGGCGGATGCGGCCGACCCAGGACGGGTCGGTGCCGACCGCGTCGATCGGCATCGGGTACTCCCCGGCCGCCGGGTCGTCGACCAGAATCACTCCGGGCGCGTTGCGCAACGCCTCGCGGGCACCCTCGGCGTCCACCTCGCTGGCGAAGACGGCGTGCACCGCCACCGAGTGGCCGGTCACCACCGGCACCCGTACGCAGGTCGCGGAGACCTTGAGGTCGGGCAGGCCGAGGATCTTGCGGGACTCGTTGCGGATCTTGACCTCCTCGGAGGACCAACCGCCGTCGGTGAGCGATCCGGCCCACGGCACCACGTTCAGCGCGAGCGGCGCGGGGAAGGGACCGAGCTCGTCGCCGACCGCCTGCCGCACGTCGCCCGGACGGGAGCCGAGCACCCGGTCTCCGGCGATCTTGGCGAGTTGCAGGTGCAGCGTGTCCACGCCCGACTGCCCCGCCCCCGACACCGCCTGGTACGAGGCGAGCACCAGCTCGCGCAGCCCGTACTCGCGGTGCAGCGGGGCGATCGCCACGATCATGGCGAGGGTGGTGCAGTTGGCGTTGGCGATGACTCCCTTGGGCCGGTTGCGAACCTGCTCAGGGTTGATCTCGGGCACCACCAGTGGTACATCTCGGTCCGTCCGGAACGCCCCGGAGTTGTCGACCACCACCGCGCCGCGGCCCACGGCGACCGGTGCCCACTCGGCGGAGACCTCGTCGGGCACGTCGAACATGGCCACGTCGACGCCGTCGAACGCCTCCGGGGTCAACGCCCCGACGGTCAGCTCCTCACCCCGGCAGCGCACCTTCCGCCCGACCGAGCGCGCCGACGCCAGCAGCCGGATCTCGCCCCAGACGTCGCGCCGGGAGGAGAGCAGCTCACACATCACGGTGCCGACAGCACCGGTCGCCCCGACCACGGCCAGGGTGGGCCGCGCCGCCACCGGCGCTACCGCCCTGTCCCCGCGTAGACCACGGCCTCGGCGTCGCCGCCCAGCTCGAACGCGTCGTGGATGGCCCGGACGGCCTTGTCGAGGTCGGTGTCCCGGCAGACCACCGAGACGCGGATCTCCGAGGTCGAGATCATCTCGATGTTGACCCCGGCCGCCCCCAACGCGGCGAAGAACCCGGCCGCTACGCCCGGGTGCGAACGCATACCCGCGCCGATGAGAGACACCTTGCCGACGTGGTCGTCGTAGAGCAGGCCCTTGAACTTGACCGACTCCTGGATCTTGCTGAGGGCCGCCATGGCGGTCGGGCCGTCGGTCTTGGGGAGCGTGAACGAGATGTCGGTGCGGCCGGTCCCCTCCGTGGAGACATTCTGCACGATCATGTCGATGTTGATCTCGGCACCGGCCACGGTGTCGAAGATCTTCGCGGCCGCGCCCGGCTCGTCGGGCACGCCGACGATCGTGATCTTCGCTTCGCTCCGGTCGTGGGCGACCCCGGTGATCAACGCCTGTTCCACGGAAAGGTCCTCCATCATTCCGGTGACCATGGTGCCGGTGTTGGTCGAGTATGACGAACGGACGTGGATCGGCAACCCCGCCCGGCGGGCGTACTCCACGCTGCGCAGGTGCAGCACCTTCGCGCCGCAGGCGGCCAACTCCAGCATCTCCTCGTAGGTGATGCTCGTGATGTGCCGGGCGTTCGGCACGATCCGCGGGTCGGCGGTGAAGACGCCGTCCACGTCGGTGTAGATCTCGCAGACGTCCGCGCTCAGCGCGGCGGCGAGCGCCACGGCGGTGGTGTCCGACCCACCCCGGCCGAGCGTCGTCACGTCCTTGGTGTCCTGTGAGACACCCTGGAAACCGGCGACGATGACCACCGCGCCCTCGTCGAGCGCGCCCTTGAGCCGCCCCGGGGTGACGTCGATGATCCGCGCCTTGCCGTGCACCGACGTGGTGATCACGCCGGCCTGCGAGCCGGTGAACGAGCGGGCTTCGTACCCCAGGTTGTGGATGGCCATGGCCAGCAGCGCCATGGAGATCCGCTCCCCGGCGGTGAGCAACATGTCCAGCTCACGACCCGGCGGCAGCGGGCTGACCTGGTTGGCCAGGTCGAGCAGCTCGTCGGTGGTGTCCCCCATCGCGGACACCACCACCACCACGTCGTCGCCGGCCTTGCGGGCGGCGACGATGCGCTCGGCGACCCGCTTGATGCGCTCGGCGTTGGCGACGGAGGACCCGCCGTACTTCTGCACCACGAGTGCCACGACGGTGCACTCCCTCCCAGCGACGACCCTGAGCGTGCCGACGCCGCCGGCTGCTCTCCTCCCGGCGGCGCGCGTCAGACCACCTCAGGGTATCGGGCCGTACGCGAGGGCGCGTCAGGTGATCCCACCATCCGGCGACCCGAGCCGCCCGGAGCTGCGATTCCGCCCGCTGCCCCTCGCTGGCGACACGCGGGACGAGCCTGGCCGACGCGGGCCCCCGGGCGGTGGACGCGCGGCGCAGAATGACCCGGTGCATGCCCACCCGCGCGCCGCGCGCCGATTGACCGGCGCCCTGTCCGTTCTCCTCTCGGTACTCCTCGCGGCCTGCGCCGCAGATCCCCCGACCACGGTGACCGCGAGCACACCCCCCGATCCGGCGCCCGCCGGCGCCGACGCGGCCTGGGACGAGCTGGCGGCGCTGGCGGCGGCAGCCCGGGACCGCCACTTCACCGCCCGGTACACCCACGTCGGTGCCGACGGCTCGGCACGGGATGTGACCGTGGTCAGCGCCGAGGACGGCAGTTGGCGGATCGACGTGCCCGGCGGCGCACTGGGCGGCACGGCCGACGTGTCGCTCGCCGCCACCTCCGACGGCCTCTTCCAGTGCGGCCTACCGTCGGCAGGCCGCCCCGAGGCGGCGACCTGCGTACGCCTCGGCGCGCGCGACGACGCCGTGCCCGACCGGCTGGACCCCCGGGTGCAGCATCCGTTCACCGACTGGCTGGCGGTGCTCACCGACCGGCGTACCCCATTGGTGATCTCGCCCGCGTCCCCGCCCGACGGGGTGGTCGGGCGCTGCTTCACGGTGGACACCACCTCTGCCTCGCTCAACCCGCCACTGGACGTGGGCGTCTACTGCTTCGAGGCGGACGGGACACCCACCCACGTGCGGGCGGCGCTCGGGACGCTCACCCTGGCGAGCCCGGTGGGCCCGGCGCCCGCGACGGTCGCGCTGGCCGGGCCCGTGGTGGACGCCGAGCCGCTGGACAGGGACGCGCCGGCCGACGCGGCGAGCCCTGGCGGGGGAACGTCCTGACCCGCATCCCGTTACGGGTGCCTTTGACCACATTTAGGCAACCCGACCGCCCGACCAGAACGCCCATACGGGACGCTTCTCGCATGGCCGACATCACCCCGCTGCTCGCGTTCCGCTGGAGTCCACGCGCCTTCGATCCGGACGCCGAGCTGACCAGCGGCGAGGTGGCGTCCCTGCTGGAGGCGGCCCGCTGGGCACCCTCGGCCGGCAACGCCCAGCCGTGGCGGTTCGCCCTCGGCCACCGCCACGACGAGACCTGGAAGCGGATGCTGGTCAGCCTCCCCGACCACGACCAGCGGTGGGCCCGGGACGCCGCCGCCCTTGTGCTCGGCGCGCACGCCGGCGCAAACCCGGAACGGGCCCCAGGCACCGACGGCGGCTTGGCGCAGGCCGAAGGCACCGATGGCGACCCGGAGCAGGCCGCATATGACCTGGGACAGGCGATGGCCCACCTCGTCGTCCAGGCCACCGCGCTCGGTCTGCACGCGCACCAGCTCACCGACTTCGACCGGGTCACGCTCCGCGCCGACCTCGACCTGCCGTCGGAGGTGCACCCACTCACGGTGACCGCCGTCGGCCGACTCGGCAACCCGTTCCGCCTTCCCGAGGAGCTGCGCCTGCACGAGACGGCCCTGCGCCGCCGCCACCCGGTGCATGCCCTGCTGCTGCGCTGACCCCCGCCGGCCACGGCGCCCCGAACGACGGTGACTCCGGTCCCATACTCCGGACCCGCCTTCCCACCTCCCCGCTCACCACGTAGGGTGACTCTGTCATGTGGCAGGCGCACCTCCTCCTTGGTCGCCGCGACGGGGCCTGACCGGCCGGCACCTCGTCGCGGAGTCGAACCGCGCCGTCCAGCAGATCCGAACCATCTATCGGCACCGCCCGGCACCGCTGCCCGGCACTGCGCCGACACCTTCCGATTGCTGACGCCCGACATGACCCAAGGGGAGCACTCCGCCATGGCACAACCCACCGCCGACGCCACGACCGATCCGATCGCCCGGCAGGCCCCCAGCCGGATGCCGTTCCGGCGTTACCAGCCGTACCAGCAGCAGTTCGGGATCGACCTGCCGGACCGTGCCTGGCCCACCCGCCACGTCGAGGCCGCGCCCCGCTGGTGCGCCGTCGATCTGCGCGACGGCAATCAGGCCCTGATCGACCCGATGTCTCCCGAGCGCAAGCGGCGGATGTTCCAGCTGCTGGTGCAGATGGGCTACAAGGAGATCGAGGTCGGTTTCCCGTCGGCCAGCCAGACCGACTTCGACTTCGTCCGGCAACTGATCGAGCAGGGCCTGATCCCCGACGACGTCACCATCCAGGTGCTCACCCAGTGCCGGGAGCACCTGATCGACCGGACGTTCGAGTCGTTGCGCGGCGTCCACCGGGCCATCGTGCACTTCTACAACTCCACCTCGACGTTGCAGCGCCGGGTGGTCTTCGGGCTGGACCGCGACGGCATCACCGACATCGCCACCACCGGGGCGCGGCTCTGCCAGAAGTACGCGGAGATCCACACTCCGGACACCGACATCCACTACGAGTACTCGCCGGAGTCGTACACGGGCACCGAGCTGGAGTACGCGCTGGAGGTCTGCGCCAAGGTCATCGAGGTGGTCGATCCCACCCCCGACCACAAGCTGATCGTCAACCTGCCGGCGACCGTCGAGATGGCCATGCCGAACGTGTACGCCGACTCCATCGAGTGGATGCACCGTCACCTGCCCCGCCGGGACAGCCTGGTGCTGAGCCTGCACCCGCACAACGACCGGGGCACCGGGGTGGCCGCCGCCGAGCTGGGCCTGCTGGCCGGCGCGGACCGGATCGAGGGCTGCCTGTTCGGCAACGGCGAGCGCACCGGCAACGTCGACCTGGTGACCCTGGGCCTGAACCTCTTCTCCCAGGGCATCGACCCGATGATCGACTTTTCGAACATCGACGAGGTCAAGCGCGCCGTCGAGTACTGCAACCAGCTGCCGGTGCACGAGCGGCACCCGTACGCGGGCGACCTGGTCTACACCGCCTTCTCCGGCTCGCACCAGGACGCGATCAAGAAGGGTTTCGACGCCCTGGCGGCCGACGCCGCGGCGGCGGAGGTGCCGGTCGACGAGTTCACCTGGGCGGTGCCGTACCTGCCGATCGACCCGAAGGACCTGGGCCGCACCTACGAGGCCGTCATCCGGGTCAACTCGCAGTCCGGCAAGGGCGGCGTCGCGTACATCATGAAGACCGAGCACCAGCTCGACCTGCCGCGCCGGCTCCAGATCGAGTTCTCCGGGGTGGTCCAGCAGGTGACCGACCACTCCGGTGGCGAGGTCGAGCCGGTTGCGATGTGGGATATCTTCGCCCGCAACTACCTGGTCGAGCACCAGGCCGACCCGGCCGTCACGCTGGCCGGCTACACGATCGGCACCGTCGACGGCAAGGTCGAGATCGAGGCCCGGGTCGGGCTCGGCGAGGAGCAGCGCCCGCTCGCCGCGGTCGGCAACGGCCCGATCGACGCGTACGTCAACGCGCTCCAGGCGTTGGGCGTGGCGGTACGCGTGCTCGACTACCACGAGCACGCGCTCTCCTCCGGCGGAGACGCGCAGGCCGCCGCCTACGTGGAGTGCGACGTGGACGGCCACACGGTCTGGGGCGTCGGCATGGACGCCAACATCGTCACCGCCTCGATCAAGGCGGTCACCAGCGCCGTCAACCGCGCCCGGAGCTGACCCGCCC
>NZ_SMKN01000115.1 GCF_004348675.1 Micromonospora sp. KC606
CCTCCGGGACTGTCGAGGCCAGATCCGGGGGGACGGGGCGTCGGGCCGGCGGGACCGGCCCGACGCCCAGCTCCGGGACCGCCGGATCGGTCCTGGCGGCTGGCGCGCTCGAGAAGCACCAGCGCGGTGCCGAGGGCCCCGACCGGCAGCGCCAGGACATTGGCCCACCCCACCCACTGGTCGAAGGTCGCGTCGGAACGCGCCCCGAGGGCCTTGGTGACGACCCACGATCCGACACCCAGGATGCCGATGGCGACGAGCACCCAGGCCGTACGCCGCACCGTGTTCCACGATGTGCTGCCCATGCCGTTCATTCTCGCCCGCCGAGGCCACGCACCACACTGCTCGGACGCGGCTCGGGCAAACCAGGTCATGCCACGCACGTCAGCCGGCTCCTCCGACAAGGCCGGCCCCGTCGAGGCGACCTGTCGTCGGGTTCGGTGGGCGGGGTACCGCGCGTCGGCAGCGGTCGCTCAGCGCGCGTACCGCGTCGACCAACTCGGGCGGCCCGGTGAGGGTGAAGTCGACGCCGATCACCACCACCATCCATGCCAGGTCCGTGGGCGTGTCGGCACCCAGGTGCAGCAGACAGCGTGTCGCGTCGACGGCCTGCACCGTGCCCATCCCGGGCCAGAGCCGCTCGGCCACCACGGACGCCGGTGCGTGCATGGTCACGCTCGCCCGCACCGCCCACGGCCCGACGGACAGTTGCCGCGCCAGGTACGCCACCGCGTCCCCGCCCGGTGGCTCCCGACGGACGAACCGTGGGCCGGCCGGGGTCCAGGGGCGGAGCCGGTCGACCCGGAAGCATCGCCAGTCGGCGCGCCCGGTGTCCCAGGCCAGCAGGTACCAGTGCCGGGCAAAGCTGACCAGGGTGTGCGGCTCGACCAGCCGGGTCGATTGGCCGCCGTGGTGGTCGGTGTAGTCGAACCGTAGCCGCTCCCGCTGGTAGCAGGCGGCGGAGATCGTGGCCAGGACGTCCGGACCGACGGTCGGCCCCGGGTGCCCGGCACGGACGGTGGCGTGCTGCACCGCCGCGACCCGGTGGCGCAGCCGGGCCGGTAGGACCTGCTCCAGCTTGGCCAACGCTCCCAGGGCGGTCTCGTCGATGCCGGTCACCGCGCTGGCGGCGGCGGTGCGCAACCCGATCGCGACCGCTACCGCCTCGTCGTCGTCGAGCAGCAGCGGCGGCAGGGACGCCCCGGCGCCGAGCCGGTAGCCGGCCCGGCCCTGGCTAGCGTGCACCGGGTAGCCGAGCTCTCGGAGCCGGTCCACGTCGCGACGGACCGTGCGCACGGTGACGCCGAGCCGGTCGGCCAGTTCCGCGCCCGACCGGTGGCGGTGGGACTGCAACAGGGACAGCAGCTGCAGCAGCCGCGCCGAGGACCTCGCCATGGCGGCGAGACTGCCAGACGGTTGGGACCGATCCTGACCTGAGTGGCTCCTAACGTCGGTGCCGTGACGACCACTGGCGACATCCGCCCCTTCCGTATCGCGATCCCGCAGGCCGACCTGGACGACCTGGCGGCGCGGCTGACCGCCACCCGCTGGCCCGAGCTGCCAGACGTCGGTTGGCAGCGCGGCGTCCCCGTGTCCTACCTGAGAGAGCTGGTCGGATACTGGCGCTCCGGGTACGACTGGCGCACCCACGAGGCCGCGCTCAACGACATCCCGCAGTTCGTCAGCGACGTCGACGGCCAGCCCCTGCACTTCCTGCACGTCCGCTCACCCGAGCCGGACGCGACGCCGTTGCTGCTGCTGCACGGCTGGCCGGGCTCGTTCGTCGAGTTCCTCGACACCCTCGGCCCGCTGACCGCCCCGCGGGCCCACGGCGGCGACCCCGGTGACGCGTTCCACCTGGTGGTTCCGTCGCTGCCCGGGTTCGGGTTCTCCGCCCCCCTGGCCGGGCCCGGCTGGGGCAGCGAGCGGATGGCCGGGGCGCTCGGGCAGCTGATGGCCCGGCTCGGGTACGACCGCTTCGGGGTGCAGGGTGGCGACACCGGCTCCTGGGTCGCCCCGGCGCTCGGCCGGCAGGCCCCCGACCGGGTCATCGGGGTGCACGTCAACGCGCTGCTCACCTTTCCCTGCGGGGCCGAGGGCGAACTGGACGGGCTCACCGAGGTCGAACAGCGCCGGCTGGAGAGCATGGCACAGTACAACGACGGCTATCTACAGATCCAGGCGAAGTCCCCGCACACCCTGGCGTACGGGCTGCAGACTCGCCGGCCCAGCTCGCCTGGATCGTGGAGCACTTCCAGCGGCTCACCGACCACTCCGACGACGGGCTGCCCGACGACGCCGTGGACCGCGACCGCCTGCTCACCAACGTCACGCTCTACTGGCTGACCGGCACGGGCGGCTCCGCCGCCCAGGTCTACTACGAGGACATCACCGCCGCGGCCTGGAGCGACGCGTTCGGTCCCAGCGGTGTACCCACCGGGGTCCTGGTCTCCACGGCCCGGGACCTCACCGTCCGCCGGCTCGCCGAGCGCGACCACCACGTCGTGCGCTGGACCGAGCACGACCGGGGCGGGCACTTCTTCGCCATGGAGCAGCCCGCCCTCTTCGTCGACGACCTGCGCGCCTTCTTCCGGACGCTGCGCTGAGACCGGCCCGGCGCGCACCCGGCCCACCAGCCACGGGCTGCCCGGGTGCGCGCTGGGGCGCACTACCCGTCGTCGGTCCGGACCGGGAGCATTTTCGCCATTTCCGGCAACCCCCGCGACGAGGCCGCCACCATGGTGGCAGACCCGTACGGCGGTCCGGCCTGTGCCGCGGGCGGCGAGGGGGATGACGATGCAGGACGTGGCGGCGGCGATTGCGCCCGTCGGATCCGGGACGCCGGGCCTGGCCGAGCAGGTGTGGATCAACGCCCGGGAGGATCCCGGCGCGGTGCAGTTCGTCCGCCCGGCGCCGGTGTCCCGGGCGTGGCCGGCACGACGGCCGGTCCACGGCAGCGCGCTGCCGGTGACGTGCGAGCAGTTCCGGGACGACGTGCTGGTGCTGGCCCGTGGCTTCCTCGCCGCCGGCGTGCAGCACGGTGACCGGGTCGCCCTACTCAGCCGCACCCGCTACGAGTGGACGCTCGTCGACTACGCGCTGTGGGCGATCGGCGCGGTGACCGTGCCGATCTACGACACCGCCAGCCCGGACCAGGTCGGCTGGATTCTGGCGGACTCCGGCGCGACGGGCTGCGTGGTCGAACAACCCGGCCACGCGGAGATGCTCGCCGGCCTGCGGCCGGACCTGCCGGAGCTGCGTGAGGTCTGGCAGATCGACGCCGGTGACCTGATCGCCCTCGCCGGGCAGGGTCGGGCCGTCGACGACACGCGGGTGGAGGCCCGGCGTGCCCGGGTGACCGGCGGGGACATGGCGACGATCGTCTACACCAGCGGTACGACGGGCCGGCCCAAGGGATGTGTGCTGACCCACCGCAACATCCACTGCGACGTCACCGCCGCCGTCGCCGGACTGTCGTCGATTCTGCACCCGGGGGCGTCGACGGTGCTGTTCCTGCCGTTGGCGCACGCGTTCGCCCGGCTCATCCAGGTGGGCATGGTGCAGACCCGCGCCACGTTGCTGCACAGCGCCGACGTCACCGGCGTCCTCGACCAGCTGCGTACCTACCGACCGACGTTCATCCTCGCGGTGCCACGCGTCTTCGAGAAGATGTACAACCGGGCGCGGGACAAGGCCGCCGACGCGCACCGGGGTCGGTTGTTCACGCTGGCCGCGCGGGTGGCGGAGCGCCACAGCCGCGCCCGCGACACCCTCCGTGGCCCCGGCCTTCCGCTCCGGTTGGCACATGCCGTGTGCGACCTGCTGGTGTACCGGAAGATCCGGGCGGCGTTGGGCGGACGGTGCCGGACGGCGATCGTCGGCGGCGCACCGTTCGGCGAGCGGCTGGGGCACTTCTACCGTGGGGCCGGAATCACCGTGCTGGAAGGGTACGGGCTGACGGAGACGTCACCGGCGTTGACGGCGAACCTGCCGTCCGCCCAACGGATCGGCACCGTGGGTCGGCCGCTGCCCGGCGTGGAGCTGCGCGTCGCCGACGACGGGGAGATCCTCGCCCGGGGCGACGTGGTCTTCCCCGGCTACTGGAACAACCCGGACGCCACCCGGGCGGCGTTCACCGCCGACGGCTGGCTGCACACCGGTGACCTGGGCAGATGGGACGACGGTTGGCTGCGCATCACCGGCCGCAAGAAGGAGATCATCATCACCGCGTCGGGCGAGAACCTCGTCCCCGCCCCGATGGAGGAGGCCGTCCGCGCCCATCCGCTGGTCAGCCAGTGCCTGGTGGTCGGTGACGGCCGGCCCTACCCGGCCGCGCTGGTCACCATCGATCCGCAGACCTGGGTGCGCTGGCGGGCCGCGCACCGCCGGCCGGACGCCTCCGTCGCCGAGCTGCGGGACAGCCCGGAACTGCGCCGGGAGGTGCAGACCGCGGTCGACCGGGCCAACGAGATGGTGGCCAGGGCGCAGCAGATCAAGACATTCCGAATCCTGCCCGAGGACTTCACCGAGGAAGCCGGGGAACTCACCCCCACCCTCAAGATCAAGCGGAACGTCGTCGTCGAGCGGTACGCCGCCGACGTCGACGCCCTCTACCGGGGCCACTGACGCGGCCACGGGTTCGCCTCGTGCGGTCCACACCGGGTGCCGTCGCGGGTGAGGACGAACATGAAGGGGTGGGGGCAGCCGCGCATGTCCATCGCGCCGAGGAGCGTGTCGTCGTCGATCCTGCGAAACACATCGTGGACGGGAAGCGTGTCGTAGCACATGGTGGCGGTCACGACGCCGCGGTATTCGGTCATCCGCAGCCGGGCCGTCGGCCTCGTCGTGGTCAGCAACGGCCGGACCAGCCCGAACGCCCTCGCCGCGAGGGGCAGGTGGGCCAGTCGAGGGAAGCGCAGCAGTGGCCCCAGCGGGATCAACGCGGGGTTGAGGCTGGCCACACCCCCGCCGCCCGTGCGGAACAGCAGCGGGTGAGCGTCCTCGGCAGTCTCGAACCGTTTGCCGTACCAGCCGGAACTTTCCAGCAGCCCGTCCAGCGGGTGGCGGGTCTCCAGCCCGGTGCCGCGCCACCGGCCCAGCAGCCCGGCGACCGTCACCGGAGCAAGAGAGTCGAAGTACCGTAGGGCGAGCCGGATGTCCCGCTTCGCCCGCAGGCCGTCGAGCGTCGATCGGTGTGGATGGTCGGCGGTCACGGTGGCAACTCCTTGGTCGGGCGCGCCGTTCGTCCGGTAGAGCGGGGGATGGCGGGCTTTTGACCTGCGCACGGTGACCGATCATGCTGGTGCCGTGATGCGACCGTCTTCCGGCAGGCCGGCCCGGCAGCGGCGGGATGCCGTTCCGAGTATCCGTGACGTGGCGGCCGCGGCGGGGGTTTCCTACCAGACGGTGTCGCGGGTGCTCAACGATTCCCCCAGGGTACGGCCGGAAACCCGCCGGCTGGTGCTCGATGCCATCGACCGGCTGCAGTACCGGCCGAACCGGGCAGCCCGGGCGCTCGGCTTGGGACGGGCGAACGCGGTGACCGTGGTGACCGCGAACACCATGCTGTACGGGTACGCCAGCACGTTGCAGGGCGTCGAGGAGGCCGCCCGGCTGGCCGGACTGGCCGTCGGTGTCCGGGTGGTCGAGTCGGACCGGGACGTCGACGTGCGCCACGCCGTCGAGTACGTCAGCGACCCCAGCGCGGGCAGCGTCGTGGTGGTCGCCTTCGATCCGGCCGGCGCCAACGTGCTGCGGGCGTTGCCGCCGGACGTGCCCGCGGTCGCGGCGACGGAGGCCGGTGGGGTGCCGGGCAGCGAGCGCGCCATGGTCTTTTTGGACGAGCGGCAGGCAGCGGCCGACGCCACGCGGCACCTGCTGTCGTTGGGGCACCGCACGGTCCACCACGTCGCCATCCCCTCCGAGACGGTCGCGAGCGCGCGCCGGGCGGGGTGGCGTGGCGCGCTTGAGGCGGCCGGTGCCGCGGTGCCGGGAATCCTGTCGGCCGACTGGGATCCCCGCTCGGCGTACCTGGCGGGCCGGCGGCTGGCGGCGGACGGGGACGTCACGGCGATCCTGTGCGGCAACGACGACACGGCGCTCGCGGTGCGCCGGGCGCTGTACGAGGCGGGTCGCGACGTGCCGGGCGACGTGAGCATCGTGGGCTTCGACGACGTTCCCGGGGTGGCCTACTGGACGCCCGCGTTGACGACGGTGCGGATGGATTTCGCGGGCCTGGGCCGGGCCTGCCTGGCGGCGCTCGTCCCCGAGCTGACCGGTGTCGTCCCGCCCGCGGTGACGCCGGAGGCGCCCCGCCTGGTGATCCGGGAGTCGACCGCGCCGCCACGCGGGCGGTAGGACACCTGTTGGTAACAGAACTGTAACGACCACTTCCGACGCGCCGTGTGACCGGTCACACTCGTCCTCACGCCAGATGTAGCCCTCACTTTCTGGTCCGGCCTGAGAGAGCCC
Organism: Micromonospora sp. KC606; assembly: GCF_004348675.1. Taxonomy (GTDB): domain Bacteria; phylum Actinomycetota; class Actinomycetes; order Mycobacteriales; family Micromonosporaceae; genus Micromonospora. The sequence goes on from NZ_SMKN01000115.1 coordinate 6,472, forward strand.
GGCCCTTCTGCGGAACCACCACGGGCATGTCGCCCCGGCGCCGCCCGCTCCCGCACGCCAGCGCGACCGCGAAGGAGACGCGAGCGACGGCCATGACACCGACGAGCACCCGAGCCGCCCACCACGCGACCGGCACCGGCGGCACCCGCGGCTGCCGCCACCGGAGCCCGACCCCGACAGCCCGGCACGCAGCCACGAGTTAGACCAACGACAGGAGCAGGCAGTGAGCTGGCGCGACACCAGTCTGGTGTGGGGACACCGGGCGTTGCAGTTGACCATCGACATCTCCGGCGACGGCCCCGTCGCCGTCCGGGCTCTGTCCGACGGCGACCGGCGACACCACACCCGGGGCACCCAACCGTTGGTGGAACTGCTGGTCGCCGGCGCCGGCCGGGCCCGGGTCTCGCAACGCTTCTCCGAGACCGCCGTCGGCCGGCGGATGGTCTACGCCGGCAGCCAGCAGCGGCGCGACGGGCGGTGGCACGAACTCCGCGTCGACCTGCGCGACGAACAGACCGGCCTGCTGGCACGAACCGTGTTCCGCTCGGCCGACGGAACCAGCGCCGTGCAGGTGCGCGCCACCGTGACCAACCACGGCACGCAACCGCTGCCGCTGCTCGGGGTCACGTCCTTCGCCGCCGGGTTCCTCGGCCACCCGATGGAGAACATCGACCTGGTCCGCGGAGACAGCGAGTGGCTCGGCGAGGGCCGCTGGACCCGCCACCCGCTGCGCGACACCGTCACCGCCGACCTCAACCTGGCGATGCACGGCCAGGACGGTCGCGGCCGGTTCGCCGTGGTCAGCACCGGAACCTGGTCCACCGGCGCACACCTGCCCACCGGCGGCATCGTCGACCGGGACAGCGGGCACGCCTGGCTGTGGCAGATCGAGCACAACGGGCCCTGGCGGTGGGAGGTCGGCGAACGGCTCGACGGGGCGTACGTCGCGCTGCTCGGCCCGACCGACATCGACCACCAGTGGCAGCAGCCGCTGCGGCCGGGCGACTCCTTCACCACCGTGCCGGTGTCGGTCGCCGTCTCCTCCGCCGGTCTGGACGGTGCGGTCGCCGCCCTCACCGGCCACCGGCGGACTCTGGTCCGCCCGCACCGCGACCGGTCGACGCTGCCCGTGGTCTTCAACGACTACATGAACACGCTGATGGGAGACCCGACCACGGCGAAGCTGCTGCCGCTGGTCGACGCGGCGGCCGACGCCGGGGCCGAGGTCTTCTGTGTCGACGCCGGCTGGTACGACAACGACCTCACCTGGTGGGACAGCGTCGGCGAGTGGCAGCCGTCGCAGATCCGCTTCCCCCACGGCATCGAGGAGGTGCTGACCCGCATCCGGGACCGCGACATGGTCCCGGGTCTCTGGCTGGAACCCGAGGTGATCGGGGTACGCAGCCCGATGGCGGACAAGCTCCCGCCGGAGGCGTTCCTGCAACGTGGTGGCGTCCGGTTGGTCGAACACGACCGCTACCACCTCGATATGCGTCACCCCGCCGCGGCCGCCCATCTCGACGAGGTCGTCGACCGGCTGGTCGAGCAACTCGGCGTCGGCTACCTCAAACTCGACTACAACATCGACCCCGGCGCCGGCACCGATCTGGACGTCGACAGCGTCGGCGCCGGCCTGCTGGCCCACAACCGTGCACACCTGGCCTGGTTGGACCGGCTGCACCACCGCCACCCCGACCTGATCCTGGAGAACTGCGCCTCCGGCGGCATGCGTATGGACTACGCCCTGCTGTCCCGGATGCAACTCCAGTCGACCAGCGATCAGCAGGACTACCGGCACTACCCGCCGATCGCCGTCGCGGCGCCGATGTCCGTCCTACCGGAACAGTCCGCCAACTGGGCGTATCCCCAACCGGACATGCCCGACGAGCAGCTCGCCTTCACCCTGTGCACCGGCATGCTCGGCCGCCTCTACCTCTCCGGCCGGCTGGACGCCATGCGACCCGACCAGCTACGGGCCGTGCGGGACGCTGTCGAGGCGTACCGCGGCATCCGGACCGACCTGGCGGACACCGTGCCGCTGTGGCCGCTCGGCCTGCCCGCCTGGAGCGACCCGTGGCTCAGCCTCGCGCTGCGCCGCCGGGACGTCACCTACCTGGGGGTGTGGCGGCGCGACGGCGCCGACCGGTCGGCCACGCTGCGCCTGCCGCACCTGGCCGGTCAGCAGGTCGCCGTCGAGCTGCTGCATCCGCGCCACCTGCCCCCCTGGACCTGCACCTGGGCGTCCGCCACCGGAAGGCTCACCGTGACACCCACCTGCCCGGAGCCGTTCACCGCGCGGATCTTCCGCATCACCACCGACGCACCCACACCCTGACCGGCCCCCTCCCGGCAGCTCGTCCCCCACCACGAAAGAAGGTTCAGCACGATGAAGCGATGGACCAGCACCGTCGCCGTCGCGGCGGCGCTCACACTCGGCCTCGCCGCCTGTAGCGACCCCACCGCCGACGGCCCCGCCGACACCACCGTCTCCTGGCCCGACCCCACCGGCCGGCTCGACGGCGTCGCCCTGACCATCTGGGCCGCGCAGAACAGCAACACCGTCCCGCAGAAGGTCATCGAGGGTTTCCGGGCCGCGACCGGCGCCACCGTCGAGGTGGTCACCATTCCCGACCCGTACGAGCAGGGCATCCAGACCAAGGTCGCCACCGGTGACAAGCCGGACCTGGCCTTCTGGCAGCCCACCGCGTCGATGCTGACCGCGATCAACGCCAAGGGCAACCTGCAACCCCTCACCGACGCGCCGTGGCTGCCGTCGATGGCGCCTCAGCTGCGCGACATCACCGGGCTGCTCGACGGCACGCGCTACGCCGCCCTGGTCACCAGCCCCGCGGTCGAGGGTGTCTACTACAACAGGGAGGTCTTCGCCGCCCACGGCGTCACCGCCCCACCGAGGAACTTCGACGAGATGGTCGCCCTGGCCCGCCAACTCAAGGCCAAGGGCGTCACCCCCTTCTACGAGATGGGCGCCGATCGTTGGGCCACCCAGTGGTGGGTGCAGGTTCAGCTCGCTGACGCGGCCAAGAGCGGGCTCTGGGAGCGGATCAACACCGGACAGGAGAAGTTCACCGACCCGACCGTGCTCGGTGCGATCAGGAAGTACCGGGCGCTGATCGACGAGGGACTGTTCAACGCCGACATCAGGACCGCCACCTTCGACGACCAGGGCACCGCGCTGCTCGACGGCAAGGCCGCCATGGTGGTGCAGGTCAACTCCTTCTTCGGGCAACTGCAGGCCAAGGCCGACACGGCGACCCTCGACAAGAAGATCGGCTTCTTCCCGATCTCCCCGTCGGGCAACGTCGGCACCTTCATTCCCGACCAGTCCAACGCCCTGGTCGCCTTCGCCACCGGCGACACCAAGCGGGAGGCCGCGGCGCGGCAGCTGCTGGCGTACTGGATGGGTCCGGGCTATCAGGACTTCCTCGCCGACCGCAACACGGTGTCCCTGCAGACCGCCGTACCCGACCCCGCCGGGGTGCCCCAGGCCCTGCGTGACGTGCACGCCGCGCTGCCGGCATCGGTCGGCTCCATGCAGGCGCAGGCCGTCGCCAACCCCGACCTGTTCCTCAACCTCGCCGACATGATCGCCGGCACCACCACCCCGGAACAGGTCGCGAAGGCCACCCAGGACCAGTTCACTCAGCTGGCCAAGGCCGCAGGCGCGCCCGGCTTCTAGCCGGTCGCGCACCGCTCGGCGTACGCAGGCGCCGGCTCGCGCCTGCGTACGCCAGGAGTCAAGGAGCCCACCACCCGATGCCCACGGCAGTACACGCGCCGGCGCCGGACCGGCTCGGTCCGCGACCGCCATCGACCCGCCCCGGGCGCCGCGCCACGGGAACCATCCACCGGCGGACGCATCCGATGTGGTTCCTCGTGCCCGCGTTCGCCATCCTGCTCGTCTTCTTCGTCCTGCCCACCCTGTTCAACTTCGTCTACGCCTTCACCGACTGGTCAGGCTTCAAGAGCGAGATCAACCCGGTCGGCTTCGACAACTTCGTCGACCTCGCCTCCAGCGGCACCCTGTTCAGCGCACTGCGCATCACCGTCGTCTACGCGGCGCTGGTGGCCGTCTTCCAGAACGTCTTCGGCTTCGCCCTCGCCGTCCTGCTCGAGCGCGACACCCGCCTCAACCGCGTCGCCCGGGTCTTCTTCCTGATCCCCGTGCTGATGTCCGCCCTCGCCGTCGGCTACCTCTTCCAGGCGCTGCTCAAGCCCGACGGCAGTGTCAACCAGCTGATCAGCGCCGTCGCGCGGCAGCCGTTCGACCACGGCTGGCTCGCCGACAACACCTGGACCATCGTGGTGGTCGCGCTCATCCACTCCTGGAAGTGGATGGGGCTGTCGATGCTCATCTACCTCGCCGGGCTCAAGACGATTCCCGAGGACGTCATGGAGGCCGCCCGCATCGACGGCGCCTCACGTTGGCGTACCTTCTGGGCGGTCCGGTCGCCGCTGCTCGCGCCCGCGGTCACCTTCAACGTCGCGACCGCCCTGCTGGGCTCCATGAACGGCTTCGACATCGTCCAGGCCACCACCGGCGGAGGCCCCGCCCGCACCACGGAGATCCTCAACATCTTCATCTACCGCACCTTCGGGCAGGGCCTGTTCGCACAGGCCACCACCATGAGCCTGGTGCTGTTCCTGCTCGTCGCCCTCATGGCCTTCCCCGTCATCCACCTGCTGCGCAAACGGGAGGAGATCCTGTGACCGCCGGCGCACCCCACCGTTCGCGCCCCGGACGGCAGGGCACCGGGATCAGCGACGCGCGGATCTGGACCCGGCTCCAACCCGTGGTCGCCGCCGCTCTCGTGGTGACCCTGATCGGCATCCCGCTCTGGCTCGTCCTGGTCACCGCCGCCAAGTCCCAGGGGGAGGCGATCACCCCCGACCTGTCGTGGCCCGACGACTGGCAACTGTGGGACAATCTCCGCCAGGTCTGGACCGACGCCGACGTCCCCGCCGCGTTCCTCGGCAGCCTGCTGGTCGTCGTGCCCACCGTGGTCGGGGTGCTCCTCTGCGGGTCGATGGCCGCCTGGGTGCTGGCCCGCCGGGCGACCCGCCTCACCGCGGTTCTGTACGCCATCGCGATCAGCGGCATCATCCTGCCGCCCGCCGTGGTCACCGTGGTGCTCCTGCTGCGCCAGCTCGGCCTCGCCGGCACGGTCGTCGGGATGATCGGCGTCTACCTGGGCATCTACCTGTCCACGGTGATCTTCTTCGTCACCGGGTTCGTCCGCACCATCCCGACGTCTCTGGAGGAGGCGGCCCAGACCGACGGCGCCAGTCCGCTGACCGTGTTCCGGCGCGTCGTCCTGCCGCTGCTACGGCCGGTGCTGGCCACCGCGACCATTCTCGTCTGCCTGTACGTCTGGAACGACGTCTTCTATGCCTTCTTCGTCATCGGCGGCCGGCACGACACCCTGCCGCTCAACCTCTTCCGCGTCGCCAGCGCCGGTCTCTACCTCAACAACTGGCACCTCATCTTCGCCTACGTGATCCTCATGAGCCTGCCGTTGATCGTCGTGCTCGCCATCGCCCAACGAAAGATCATCTCCGGCATCACCAGCGGTGCCGTCAAGTAGGGAGAGTTCATGCACACAGTCGTGAGACTCACTGCCGCCCTGGCGGGCATCACGCTGGCCGCCACCGCCCTGGCGCCGCCACCGGCCGGGGCCGCGAACGAAAGCGGCGACGTGCTCGCCGTGGACTTCGCCCGCACCACGGGCGCGTTCCGCGGCGGTGCGACGGGCACGCTCTACGGTTTCGGCGACGACGGGGCCCCCACCCAGGCGCTGATCAACGGGGCGCACATCACCAACACCTCGCAGAAGGCGCCGTACGGCACCCAGCACCCCAGCGGTGACGCGATCAAGGTCGAGGACGGCTTCTTCCGCAAGCACGGCAAGGACATGTACATCTACGTCCAGGACTACTACCCGGACTGGCCGTACCACGGTGGTCGCCGTCCCGGCGACAGCCGCACCTACCACCAGGCCGACGGCACGTACACGGTCACGCCCAACGGCGTCTGGGACTACCTGGAGGTCGTGGAGTTCGTGACCGAGGCGGTCGCCACCACCTCGGCCCGCCCCCGCGACTACGTGTTCATCCCCTTCAACGAGCCCGACGGCGGCAACTGGTACCGCGACTGGGGTGGGCTGCGGGAGACCTTCCTGGCGGACTGGAAGGCCACCTACGACACGATCCAGAAGGTCTACGCGCGTCACGGCCTCGGCCACGCGCGCATCGGCGGCCCCGGCGACACCCGGTGGCAGCCGGAACGCTCCGCCGACTTCCTGCGCTACGCCAAGGCCAACGCCGTCCTGCCCGACGTGTTCATCTGGCACGAGCTGGGCATCGACAACCTGCGTACCTTCCGCTCCCACTACGCCGACTACCGGCGGTTGGAGAAGGACCTGGGGCTCGACCCGATGCACGTCAACATCACCGAGTGGGGGATGCTGCGCGACATGGGCACCCCCGGGCAGCTGATCCAGTGGTTGTCCATCATGGAGGACCTGAAGATCGACGGGCAGACCGCGTACTGGAACTACGCCGGGAACCTCAGCGACAACAGCGCCCGTGCCAACGCCGCGAACGCCGGCTGGTGGATGTTCAAGTGGTACGGCGACCTGGAGGGGTCGCAGACCGTCGCCGTCACGCCACCGGCCCTCAACGCCGTCGACACCCTCCAGGGCGTCGGCGCCATCGACGTCGCCAACAAGCGGGCCACCGTCCTGTACGGCGGCGGCGGCAATCCGGTGTCGCTGCGCCTGTCCGGTCTGGACCACCGCGTCTTCGGCTCGCGCGTCGACGTCGAGGTCCGCGAGATCACCCTGTCCGGCGCGGAGGGCGTCTCCGGCACCCCGTCCGTCGTCAAGGTCCTCGACGGTGTCCGGCTCGACCGGGGTACGGTCAACCTCGACGTGCCCACCTACGACCGGTACGCCGCCTACCAGGTGCTCATCACTCCCGAGCAGGACCGCACCCTCGCGACCGGCGCCGTCTGGACGGCCAGCTCCGAGGCCGAGCACACCACCCTCACCTCGGCCACCGTCTACGACCAGGACCCGAAGGCCGGTGGCGGCTGGAAGTTCCTCGCCTCCGGCGGCCGCGACGTCGGCTCCTTCAACCGGCCGACATCGAGGGCCGAGTGGTCGGTCACCGTCCCGCGCACCGGCCGCTACCGCTTCCAGGTCATCGGCGGAGCCCCCGGCGTCCCGGGCCGCCACGCGCTCTTCGTCGACGACGCCGACCCCACGATCGTGCAGTACACCGCCAACCTGGCCCTCACCTCGTACCAGAAGTGGCAGTACCGGGGCAGCGCCGAGGTGACCATCCCGCTGACCGCGGGCCGGCACACGCTGTCGCTGCGGGCCAGCCTGGACGGCGTCTCCCTGCTGCCGAACGCCGACATCACCCTGGACAAGTTCCTGCTCACCGACGTCACCGACGGCGAGCCCACCAGCTATCCGGCCTCGACCCTGCGCTTCGCCGGCGGCGCACGGCTCACCTACCGCAGCCCCGGGGCCCGCGGGCACGCCGACATCCGTGGGGCGGGCGCGCGCGCCGACGCGTACGTTCACGCGTGGGAGACCGGCTATCACGACCTGAGTCTCGACTTCCGCAGCACCGCCGCCACGGCCGCCGAGGTCACGGTCAACGGTCGCCGGGTGGCCACGGTCGTCGCACCCCGCCGCGGCAGCTGGCGCTCCACTGTGCGCCTGCACCTCAGCCAGGGCATCAACGAGGTCGAGGTCCGCTCGACCAAGGGGATCCTGCTCCAGCGGTTGACCACCACCCGGGCCGCCGGGGCCGACACCGCCGCGGTCACGGTCGAGGCGGAGAACGTCATCCGCCGGGGTGCCGTCAGCGTTGCCCGCTACACCGAGGCGTCGGGCAGCAACGCCTCCGGGCTGGCCGGCCTGGGGCACGTCGGCAACGGCGCCGCCAACACCTTCGAGGTGCCGCGCCGGCCCGGTTTCGACCGGCCCGGCGACTACGACATCGCCGTCACCTACGCCAACGCCGAACTCGGCGGCAGCCACGACTACAACCCGCAGGTCATCGACCGTCGGCTGAACGTCACGGAGACCGGCGGTGGCAGCACGCACGCCTACTTCCGTTACACCTACGCGTGGCACAGCTTCCTGGAGCGCACCATCCCGGTGACGCTCTCCACCGCCGACGGCCCGCTGGTCTTCGGTAACCCGGACGCCTACGCCCCCGACATCGACAAGATCACCATCGCCCCGGTCACCCTCGGTTCGCCGACCACCGTGCCCCGGTGAACCGGCCGGTCTGAGGGCCGACCCGTCCGCGGCCTGTCCAGCAGGCGCAGGCCGTGAAACGGCGGCACCCGGCTTCCGTACCCGGAGCCGGGTGCCGCCGCGCCCGATGGGGCCGACCGGTGCGTCCACGTGGAGTTCCCTCGTGTCCGGCGAGGAGGCGGCCCAAGCATGCCACGGCGGGGCGGGCCCCCGTGGCACGGCCGGGCGCCCCCCGGACGGGCGGGTGGGCGGCTACCGGCGGGCCGTGGGACCGAACGTGGCGTCCCGCCAGCGCAGCAGTTCCGAGCGGGCCGCGGCGAGCTGCTCGGCGGTCACCGGTGCGCCGGACGTGGCACCGACCACGAGTGCGACGTGCACCGTGCCGGCAGGGGTGTCGGCGGCGTCGACCAGCAGACGCTGCGCGGAACGCGCGCCGACCTCCCGGGCGACCGACACCGGCCCGGCGGCGGGGATGCCGTGCAGGGTCGCGACGTCGCTCACCACGGCGGTGCCGGCGGCCGGGAACGAGGCGGGCAGGTGCAGCTCGGTGGGGCCGGCCGGGCGGGTGGCCGGCTGACGCCAGACCAGCACCCCGTACTGCCGGCCGGCGACCAGCGCCGACACCGCCGGCATGGTCGCCGGCGGAGTCAGCCAGGCGCGCTGTTGGCCGGCGCCGCCGTAGCCGGAGCGGGCCAGGTCCTCGTAGGCGAAGGCGAGGGTGTCGCCGGCCACCGCGCTCGGGTAGAGCCGGTCGAGCAGCCGCCGGTCCAGCCGGAGCGTCACGGTCCCGGCGTCGTCCATCTTGACGACCGAGTGGTCCTCGTCGTTCCAGGCGTCACCGTCGGTCTGCACCCTGTCCGGGTTGCCGTTCATCAGCTCGTGGTGTCGGTCGTGGTAGATGTCCCACTGCCACTGGGTGCCCGACAGCACCGCCCCGCCCGCGCGCGGGTCGGTCCACCACCGGGCCCCGGCCACCCCGGCGTCCATGCCCTGGTACATCGCGCGCAGCATCCAGGGGGTGCGGTCGCTGCCGTGGCCGGAGAGCTTGTTGCCGAACTCGGAGACGAACGGCGCCGTGGCCAGGTCGCCGGCCCGGTTCCGGATCCGGTTCATCGCCGCCGCGTACGTGCCGTCGGTGGCGGGGGAGGGGTCCAGTGTGATCCGGGCGCCGTCGTAGTAGTGGCTGTTGAACACGAAGCGCTCGCCGAGCGGCGGGGCGTCCGGCAGCCCGCCCTGCTCGAAGAAGCCGGTGTTCCAGAAGACCAGGGGCTCGACGAAGGCTGGTTTCGCCGCCCAGCCGGCGGTGTCCATCGCCGCGCGGAAGCGCTGGTAGAACGGCAGCAGGTAGGTGCGTTCCCACTCCGCGCCGGATCGGCTCTCCACGCCCCCGTCGAAGGGCTCGTTGAACGGGTCGAACCCGACGATGTTGCGGAACGACGCGGCCGGCAGGCGCTGCGCGAGATGCCGCATGGCCGCCGTCGCCTGGGTGAGGAACGCGTCCTGTACGCCGACCGTGCCGGCCTCCGTGCGCAGGGCCCGGTTGCGCCAGAAGTCGGCCATCGCCTGGCGCACGGCGGCGTTGTTCATCATGTTCTGCCCCCACAGGAAGCAGATCCCGCAGGACTCGCGGGGATAGCCGCCGGCCCGGATCACCCAGGCGGGTGCGCCGTCGCCGGTGTACCAGCTGTCGCGGTGGAACAGGTGCGCGGAGTAGAGATCCTGGTGGTAGTCGAGCAGGACGTAGAAGCCACGGTCGGTGAACTCGCGGATCTGCTCGACCGCCCGGTCCAGGTAGCCGGTGTCGATCCGGTCCGGAGCCGGTTGGACCCCCTCCCAGGCGATCAGGAAGCGGATCGTGTTCGCCCCGGTCAGGTCCCGCATCGCCTGCGCGGACACCGCGGCGTCGGCGCGGCTGCGGAACGGCAGGAGGTTGTTCTCGTACAGCTTGGTGCTGCCCGAGACGTTGAAGCCGCGCAGGACGACCTCGCGGCCCCGCTCGTCTCGGAACACCCCGCCGAGGGCGGGGCGCGGGGTGACCGCGACGGCGGCACCGCCCGAGGTGGTGGTGGTCGGTGCGGCCGCCGGGACCGCGGCGCCGGCGGATGTTGTCAGGGCGAGGGCCAGACCCGCCGCTCCCAGAAACGTGAAGACTGCTCGCGAAGCACCCATGGATGGATGCTAATGCATGAGCGGTGCGCTGGGGCCCGCACCGCTCCGTAGTCGGCGGGGCCGAGGTGGTGGGCGCACGCGCCCCGCCCTTTCGCGCACGCTGCGGCACTGACTGGGCACTCCGGGTGTGTCAATCGGCGGCCGCCGGCGTCCGGCGGCAGGGCGGTGCGCCGGCGACGGACGGCCGGTTCCACCGGCGCGGCTCGACGGCTTGTTGCAAATCTCTGGCAACTACGTAATCCTGGCACCAGGTGATCAAACTCCGAGCCGCCGGCGCCACCCGGGCCGGGGCGGCCAACCCGCCGCCGCACCACCCCACCACTCACGGGAGCATCTGATGGGTACCCCTCTGCCCACCCGCACGGCGAGCCTGGTCGGCGCCGCTCTGCTGATCGCGACCGGCTGCTCGTCCCCGACGGCAACCTCCGCCACGGGCGGCGGCGCCCGCACCCTCGTGGTCGCCACCGCCGGCGAGCCGGACACGCTCAACCCGGTGCTGAACTACGGCGTCGACGGCGGATCGCTGATCTTCGACGGTCTCGTCGCCCGCGACGCCCGCAACCAGCTCGTCCCGGCGCTGGCCCGGGAACTGCCGGCCGTGTCGCCGGACGGGCGGACCGTCACGGCGGCCCTGCGCGAGGGCGTGCGCTTCCACGACGGCAGCCCGCTGACCGCCCAGGACGTGGTCTTCACCTACCAGGCCGTGCTGGACCCGAAGGTCGACTCCACGCTCCGGTCCGACCTGGACATGCTCGCCTCGGTCACCGCCCCGGATCCGTCCACCGTGGTGTTCACCCTGAGGTACGCCTACGCGCCGTTCCTGCAACGGCTCACGCTGGGCATCGTGCCGGCCGAGGCGCTGGCCGGGCAGGACGTCAACAAGGCCGGGTTCAACCGCAAGCCGGTGGGCACCGGCCCGTACCGGGTGACGTCGTGGACGCCGGGTGACCGGCTCGTCCTCGCCGCCAACGAGACGTACTGGGGCGGCCGGCCCGCCAACTCCGGAGTCGTGGTGGCCTTCGTCGCCGACGACAACGTCCGCGCCCAGCGGATGCGGGCCGGGGAGTTCGACGCCGCCGAGCTGGCGCCGAAGCTGGCCGTCGGCTTCGACCGCCAGGCCGGTTACCGGGTCGAGCGGGTGCCCACCGCCGACTACCGCGGCGTGATGCTGCCGATGGGCAACCCGGTCACCGCGGACGTGGCGGTGCGCCGAGCGCTGACCGCGGCGGTGGACCGCCAGGCGATGGTCACCGGCGTGCTCGGCGGGGCGGGGGAGCCGGCGTTCGGGCCGGTTCCGCCCTCGTCGGAGTTCGCCGCGCCGGCGACCGCCGGCACCGCGTCCGCCGACCCGGCCGCCGCCACCGCCGCCCTCGACGCCGCCGGCTGGCGGCCCGGCCCGGACGGCATCCGGGTCAAGGACGGCCGCCCGGCGGCGTTCACCCTCATGTACCCGGCCACCGACAGCCTGCGCAAGGAGCTCGCCCTCGCCGTCACCGCCGACGCCAGGAAGGTCGGCATCAAGGTGACCCCCGAGGGCCTCACCTGGGACGCGATCACCCCGCGGATGGGCACCGACGCGCTGATCATGGGCTACGGCACCCCGTACGACCCGGACTTCGTCTCCTTCAAGCTGTTCGGTTCCGCCTTCGCCGGCCAGGGCTTCTTCAACCCCGGCTCCTACCGGTCACCGGTGGTGGACAAGGCGTTGCAGGACGGCCGCGACAGCGCCGACCCGGCCGCCCGCAAGGCCGCCTACGCCACCTTCCAGCAGCAGCTCGCCACCGACGTGCCGTGGGTGTTCCTCACCTACCTCCAGCACACCTACGTGGTGAAGGACGCCGTCGCGGGGGTGACGCCCCGGGTCGAGCCGCACGAGCACGACGTGGCGAACAGCCTCTGGTGGAACATCCACACCTGGACCAGGACGTCGTGACCGCGACCGCCCCCACCCCCACCCC
>NZ_SMKN01000116.1 GCF_004348675.1 Micromonospora sp. KC606
GGACCAAAGACTCCCGCACCGTCGGCCAGCCCGGCGTGACCGACCCGACCCGTCCCACCGACACCGGGCGGGCCGCCGGCCCGAGCCTGGCACGCGACCTGCTCGCCCTGATCAGACCGCACCAGTGGGCGAAGAACCTGCTCGTGGTGCCGCTGGTGCTGATCGACACCCCGCGGCTCGGGCTCGGCGTGCTCGGCCGGGTGGCCTGGGCGGTGGTGCTGTTCACCATGGTCTCCGCCCTGGTGTACGTGTGGAACGACGTCTACGACCGGCACCGCGACCGGGCCCACCCCACCAAACGGCACCGCCCGGTCGCCTCCGGCCGGGTCAGCGTCGGCGTCGCGTACGCCTTCGGCGGCCTGGTCGCCGCCGCGCTGGTCGCGGCGGTGCTGGTCGGACCGGCGTTCCCGTGGTGGCCGTTGGCGGTCTACCTGGCCCTCAACGTCGCCTACAGCCGGGGACTGAAGCACCTGCCGCTGCTGGACGTGCTGGTGGTCGCCGGCGGGTTCCTGCTGCGGGTGGTGCAGGGCTACCTGGCCGCCGGGGCGGCCGTGTCGGGCTGGCTGCTGGTGTCCGTGTTCGCCCTGTGCCTGCTGCTCATCCTCGGCAAGCGACGGCACGAGATGTCGGTCGCCGGCAGCGCCCACCGGCCCTCGCTGGCCGGCTACTCGGTGCAGTACCTGGATCTGATGATCGTGCTCTGCGCCGCGGTCGCCGTCAGCGGGTTCCTCGGCTACGTGCAGGAGACCATCCCCGCCCCGCACCAGGCCCTGGCGCTGGTCGGCTCGACTCCGTTCGCGCTGTTCGCCATCGCCCGCTACCTGCAGGTGGTCGTCGTGGACGGAGACGGCGGCGAGCCCACCCGGGTGCTGCTACGGGACCGGGCGATGCTCGTCAACACGCTGCTGTGGGGGGCGCTGCTCGGCGGCGTCCTGCTCGTCACCCAGTACCCGGGTGTGCTCGACCTCATCCCCTGACGCCGGTGCCCCCGCCCGGCGATGCTCCGTTGCTCTCCCTCCTCCACGAATACGCGACTAGGAGAAGACCGATGTCGACCCCGACCACGAATCCGCTGGTCTCGGTGATCATTCCGAACTACAACTACGGCAACTCCATCGGCCAGTGCATCGACGCCGCCGTCGGGCAGACGTACCAGCCACTGGAGGTCATCGTCGTGGACGACCACAGCACCGACGACTCCCTGGCGAAGGCCCGGCAGCGGGATGTCACCGTGCTGCAGACCCCGCGCAACAGCGGGGTGGCCGTCGCCCGCAACACGGGCGCGGCCGCCGCCCGCGGGGAGATCCTGTTCTTCGTCGACTCGGACGTGGCGCTGCGGCCGGACGCGGTCGAGAAGGCGGTCGCCGAGCTGACCACGCACCCCGAGTACGGGGCGGTCTGCGGCATCTACGAAGAGGAACCGCTGATCCGGGACAGCATCGTCGAGGAGTGCCGGGTCCTCCAGGCGTACTGCTGGCGGATGGCCTCACTGGGCGAGGTGAGCTTCCTGTTCTCGTCGTTGACCGCCGTCCCGCGTCGGGTCTTCGACGAGGTCGGTCCCTTCAACCCACGGTTACGGCAGACCGAGGAGGTCGACTACGGCGAACGGATGTCCGCCCGCTACCAGATCATGGTCACCGACCAGGTGCGCGGCTGGCACGACGATGACGACAGGCTGTTCCCGCTGCTGCGCAAGCTGTTCCGGCGGGCCCGGCTGCGGGTGCCCCTGTTCGCCCGCCGGCGCAGGTTCGCCAAGGGCTTCGAGAGCCCCGCCCGGTCCTTCGGCACGGTGGCCGCGCTCGGCGTGCTGGCCAGCCTGCCGCTGGCCGCGCTGCACCCGGCGTGGCTGCTGTTGACCGCCGTGTTGTTCGGGGTGTCGCTGTCGGCGGACGCCGAGATGTACCGGCACGTGCGGCGCAGCCGGGGCACCTCGTTCCTGACCGTGTTCACCGGCGTGGCGTTCCTGACCAACGTGGCGATCGCCGCCGGCATCTGCGTCGGCGCCGCGCAGTGGCTCTGTTCGGGCAGCTTCCGCCGGCTCTACGACGCGGACTTGTCGGCCGGCCGCAACCCGGCCGCCAAGATGGTCGAGACCGTGGCATGAGCGTCCTGCTCGACCCCGTCCCCGGCGCGGCCACCACCGCGCCGGGGGCACCCGGGGTCACTGTCGACCGCCCGGCGTCCGGCCGGGCCCCGGAGCGGAACCGGGCGGCGGCGGCCGGCACGGGGGGCGATCCGAACCGCCGGACCCGCTGGCCGCGCCGGACCCGGCTGCTGGTCACCCTGGTCGCCGCCTGGGCCGCGTTCCTCGGCGTGTTCCTGCTGCTGACCGGCGAGCACTGGTGGTGGCGGCTGGTCGAGTTGCCGCCGCCGCTGTTCTTCGCCGCCGTCCCGGCGCTGCTGCTGGCGCTCGCCCCGCTGGCCCGCCCGGTCCGCTGGCGACTGGCCGCCGCCGCGGTGTGCTGCCTGACCATCGGCCTGGACCTGGCCGGGCTGAACCCGTACGCGCTGCCCGGCGTCGGTGGCGCCACCCCGGCACCGGCGGGGGCGCTGCGGGTGTTCTCCTGGAACACCGAGTACTGGCACGACGGGGACGATCCGCGCCGGTTCTACGACCACCTGGCCGCCCAGCGGGCCGACGTCTACCTGTTGCAGGAGCACGTCGGCTGGGACCTGGCCGGGCACCGGCCGGTCCGGGTGGACCACGTGGCCGAGCTGCGCGCGCGTTTCCCCGAATACCAGGTGGTGGCGACCGGTGAGATGCTCACCATGTCCCGCTACCCGATCGTTGCGTGGCGGGGACTGGACGGCTGGCCGTACCTGGCCGACCCGGCGCGCAACGGCACACCGGCCGGCTCGGGCTTCGCCGACTACTACCGCCACAAGGTGCTCCGCACCGACCTGCGGGTCGACGGGCGGGTGCTGTCGGTCTACAACGTGCACGTGCCGGTGCAGCTGGACATCTCGATGGATCCGACGTCGCCGGAGTTCACCGGGTTCATGCGCGCCCAGCAGGACCGCCGGCAGGCCCACTACCGGGCGTTGCGGGCCGACCTGGCCGTCAACCCGCACGCGCGGCTCGTCGCCGGCGACTTCAACGCCACCTCGGCGATGGGCGAGCTGCGCGACCTGGCCGGCCAGCTCACCGACGCGGCCGTCGCCGGCGACCAGCTCTACCCGGCCTCCTGGCCGGACGGTTCGCCGAGGTGGCGGTTGGACTGGGCCTTCACCGACGGCCCGTTACGAACCCACGAGTACCGGATGGTCCCGGCACACGGCATGTCGGACCACTCGGGACAGCAGGTGACCGTCTCCCTCGGCGACGACCGCTGAGCGCCGTCCCGGGTTGCCCTGCTCCACCGGAGCAGGGCAACCCCCGCTCGCGGCATCCGCCGGGACGGTTCGCAGACGGCACCGCGGGCAGCCGGCTCGCGGCGTGCGGGGCACGGCGACGGGCAGGGGATCCGTGACATGGTCACGGATCCCCTGCCCGTCAGGGCTGCGCTGGTCAGCAGGCCTCGTCGAGGCGCTTGCGCAGCTCGGTCGGCAGCTCCAGGTCGGCTGCCGCGAGGCACTCGTCGAGCTGGGCCACCGAGCTGACCCCGACGATCGGCACGATGGCCGGATCGCCACCGGTCAACCAGCTCAGCACCACCTGGTTCGGGGTGGCGCCCAGCTCGGCGGCCACCTCCCCCAGCGCCCGCAGCCGCCGTTCGGTGCCCGGGTGCTGGTAGTGCTCCGGCAGCGGCTTGTCCGCCCGGGTGTACGTGCCCCACAGCAGGGTGCTGTACGCGAACATGGTCAGGTCGCGGCTGCGTACCAGGTCCAGCAGCTCGTCGTCGGCGTGCACGTGCCCACCCTCGGGCAGTGCGGTCGCCGGGCGCGGCAGCAGGTACGAGTAGCGCTGCTGGACCACCGTGTACGGCGTCCAACCCTGGGCGGCGGCCAGCGCCCGCGTCTCGGCCAGCCGCCAGGCGGCGTGGTTGCTGGCCCCCAGCGTGCGTACCCTGCCCTCGGTCACCGCCTCGTGGAACGTCGCCAGCGTCTCGGCGTCGGGGGTGTTCCGGTCCTCCCGGTGGGAGTAGTAGACGTCCAGGTAGTCGACGCCGAGCCGGCGCAGTGAGCCGGCGAGTTGCTCGCGGATCACCCGCGGGGCGAGCCCTTCGGCCGCGCCGTTGGCACCGAGCCCGGAACCGACCTTCGACGCCAGCACCAGCCCGTCCCGACCACCCCGGCGGGCCAGCCACCGGCCGAGCACCGTCTCGCTCTCGCCACCGCACCCACCGGGAACCCAGAAGGAGTAGCAGTTCGCGGTGTCGATCGTGGTGCCGCCGGCCTCGACGAACCGGTCCAGGATCGCGAACGACGTCTGCTCGTCGACAGTGGTGCCGAACGGCATGGCGCCGAGACAGAGTTGGCTGACCTGAATTCCCGAGCCGCCGGACAGCTCACGTTGCCTCATCAGTCCTCCCAGGTTGCGACGAGTCCGTCGGCCACAGAATAGGGACGCCGGCAGACCAAAAGCGTGCCCCGCGTCGATATCTACGACCTTCCGGGCAGACGGCGTGGCACCCAGGGCGCATCCTCGCGGATGCGTCGGCGTCGCCACCTTGTCCACACTGGTCTGTGCTTCGTACGGTCGCCGTCGGGAGGGCAGCCGGTCGGCGAGCGGGGCCCGGTCACGAGAGGAAAGCCACCATGCGTGTCGGACTGGTACCCGGGGTGTGGTCGTACGGGCTCGGCTCGGTCTCCACCGTGCTCGCCGTGTACGAGGCGGTCCGCCGCGCGGGCCACACCCCGGTGCTGTTCGCCAGCCCGCACTTCCGGCCGGTCCTGGACCGGCTGGGCGTGCCGGCGGTGGCGATCCCGGGGCCGGCGCAGGCGTCCTACCCGGACGACCCGGGCACGGTGCTACGCCTGGACGACCTGCTGTCCCGCTCCGCGTACGCCGACCGTGACCTGGTGGAGACGGTGCTGGCCGCGCAGTTGCGGGCCTTCCGCGCGCACCGCGTACAGGTGCTGTTCCACGACTACGACCTGACCACCGTGGTGGCCGGGGCGTTGTCCGGGATCCCGGTGGTGTCCCCGGTGACCTGGCCGGACCACCGCCTGTTCGGCCGGGGCAGCGCCGGCTGGGCTCCGCTCGACACCCGGGCGCTGGCGGCGTTCCGCCCGGCGCTGCGCCGCAGCCGGGCCCCGGAGCCGGCGTCGCTGTCCGAGGTCCTCTTCGACTGGAGCACCCGGCTGGTCTATCCGCTGACGCCGGAGCTGGATCCGCTGGTCGCCCGGCACAGCACCGGCGAGTACGTCGGCCAGCTGACCGCCGCCGCGTTGGACCGGCACGTCGCCGCCGGGCCGACGGACTGGCCCCGGCCGGGACGGACCGGGGTGCTGGCCTACACGAGCGGGCCGCCGATGGACGCCGACTGGTACTACCGGCACTGCCTGCGGGCGTTCGAGGGCTCGACGGTGGACGTGCTGATCGCGGCGGGACGGCCCGACGCCGTACCGCCACGGGTGTCGCCGGCCGGCAACGTGCAGCTGTGGCCGCTGCTGCCGCTGCGTGACCTGTTCGGCCGGGCGAGCGCGCTGCTGTGCCACGGCGGCCGGGGCACGCTGGCCAGCGCGGTGCACGCCGGCGTACCGCTGCTGGTCTTTCCCGGCGACGACCCGGAGCGGGAGTACTTCGCCGACATGCTGGCCCGCCAGGGGCTGGCCGCCAACTGCGGGCCCGCCGACTGGCGACCGGAACGGTTGCGGGAGCTGGTCGCGCAGGCCGCCACCGTCCGGTCGGCCCGCACCGCGGCCGTCGCCGCCGTGCCGCCCCGCGCCGGGCCGGGCGGCCCCGCCCGCGTCGTCTCGATCATGCAGGAACTGACCGCCGACCCGGTCCGGCTGCTCTCCCGGGCCAGCTGAGACCGGACCACCTTCGAGGAGATTCGATGATCCGCCGCCACGTCACCGGCCACCCAGCCGAGGACCACTATGGTGACGAGCTGACCCTGCGGTTGTCCGGGGTCGCCGACACCCGCGCGTTGCACGACGACGACGCGCTGCACACCTTCATGCGCGATCTGGTCGCCCGCATCGGCATGACGGTGATCGCCGGGCCGTTGGTCGCCACCGAGGAGGGACCGCCGCACCAGGCGGGGAAGTCGGCGGTGGTGATCCTCGCCGAGTCGCACGCCGCGATCCACACCTACCCCTGGCTCGGCGAGATCTTCGTCAACATCTTCTCCTGCAAGCCGTTCCGTGAGGAGGACGTGCTGGACGAGCTGGCCGGCCTGGTGGGTGGCTTCGAGGTCACCGAGCGGTCGCTGACCCGGCGCGGCGAGGACTGGCCGCGGGCCCTCGGTCCGGCCAGCCGGCTGTGGCGCAGCCAGCGCCGGCGCCCGGCCGCCTGAGAGAGTGAGCCGGCCCCGCACCACGACAAAACCCGGTGAATATTCATGGAAACCGCACGAGTGGCCCCGCCCCGGGAAGCGCGGAGCGGCCCCGGTGCGCGAAGCGCCGGGGCCGTTCGGCAGGAGTTCGGGGTCAGCTCAGGCTCGTCCAGAACGCGTACTGGTGGTCGCGGGTGAACTCGGTCGGCTTCCAGCGCCCCGACGTGAGCGACTGCACATGCGGGCGGCGCTCGGTGAACCGCTGCCAGCCGCCGTCACGTCGGCCGTTGGGGTTGCCGTCCTCGGCGAACCGCGTCCACGCACCGATCAGCCGGTCGGCGAGGCGGCCCTGCGTCCGGGTGAGCGTGGGGAAGAGCGCCATGTCGAACTGGTACGCCAGCTCGGCCATGTGCTGGGCCCGCCACGGGAAGCTCGGCTCGTCGTAACCCACGAACCACGGCGTCTCCTCCTCGGCGAACTCGAACATGTACGTCCGCGTCCAGGCTGACAGCAGCTTCGCGGTGTCGTAGGTCGGCTTCGCCCAGTCCCGGTCGGTCCCGATCGTCGCCAGCGCCAGCCCTGCGGAGTTGCCGTACGCCGACAGCGGATACCGGGCCAGGATCCTGCCGGCGCCGGCGCCGTACTGCTCGCGGACCGTCGGCTCGTACGCCTCCGGCGGGATGGGCGACCCGCCCGGGATGATCTCCATGCCGGCGTACCTACCGTTCTCCTCGTCGTGGTTCACGCCAATGAGGACGGGGACGCGGTTGAACCGGCCGGTGCGGAACGCCTCCGCGGGGCTCAGCGGCAGTAGGGGTGTGCCGGACACCGGGCGCGGTTCGCCCCACGGCCCGTACGCCTCCAGCAGTTCGGCGACGGTGGTCTCGGATGACCGCAGGCACGCGGCCACGTCGCCGGCCTCGTCGCAGCCGACGGCTTTGATCACACCGTCGCTGTCGGCCTCCGCCTCGGCGCGGGTGCGGGATCCGCCGGTGGCACAGGGCCCGCTCTGGATGATCGCGCGGTCGAACAGCCCCGCCGACATCGGTGAGGCGAGATGGTCGCAGACCGCGTACCCGCCACCGGACTGGCCCATGATCGTGACGTTGCCGGCGTCGCCACCGAACCCGTCGATGTTGGCCCGCACCCAACGCAGCGCGGCCTGCTGGTCTTCAAGCGCGTAGCTGCCCGAGCCGTAGGCCGAGCCGGCGTCGAGGGCGGGATCGGTCAGGAACGACATGACGCCGAGTCGGTAGTTCATCGAGACCACGACAGCGTCGGCGGCGAGGCGGTTCGGCCCGTACATGTCGCCGGTGCCGTACATCATGCTGCCGCCGTGAATCCAGACGATGACCGGCAGGTCGTCGCCCTTGTGGCCAGGTGTGGTGACGTTCAGGTGGAGGCAGTCCTCCGCCTCGCCGGGCACGCCGATGGGCAGGCCGGCGGGCTGGGCGCAGGCCGGACCGGGGCGGGTGGCGTCGCGAACGCCGGTCCAGGCCGCGGCGGGCTGCGGTGAGGTCCAGCGTCCAGGCGGCGCGGCGTACGGGATGCCCTGGAACGATCGCAGGCCACCTTGGACGGTGCCGCGGACGCCGCCTCTGTCGGTGGGGACGACGGCGGGGTCGCCGGGCGCCGCGGACGCCGGCGGTGCCGTGCCGATCGCGCCGGCGGCCAGCGCCGCCGTGACCAAGCCCGCGAGGGCCGGCTTCCGCAGGCCCGCGAGGGCCCGCTCGCGGGGTCGGGCAGAGGTGTCCATAGGTGGCTCTCCTGTCGGTGGCGGGACCGGAGTGGTCGTACCGAGAACCGTAGGTCAGATTTAGGCGATCGCGCAATGCGTTCGTCTGAGGCGATCGCATAAAACCATCGCGCCATCGATTGCTACGCTGCTGGCCATGGGAAACCGGGAAGCACTCCTTGCCGGGGCCAAGGCATGCCTCCTCGACAAGGGTTTCGACCGCACGACCGTCCGCGACATCGCCACCACGGCGGGCGTGAGCATGGCCGCGATCGGTTACCACTTCGGCTCCCGGGAGAACCTGCTGTTCCAAGCCCTGTTCTCGATCCTTGACGAGTGGGGGGACGTCGCCGGGCGCGCGCTCGTCCCGGCCGATGCGCCCGATCTCAGCCCCGCCGAGGCATACGAGCGGATGTGGGACGAGCTGCTCGCGCAGGCCCGCGCCCACCCGAGGATGTGGCTCGTCTCCATCGATCTGTTCCTGCGGGCGCAGCGGCAGCCCGACCTGCTGCCGCAGCTCACCGAGGGCATCCGGCAGGGGCGCAGCGGCATGGCGGCGATCCTGGAGAGCGTCCCCGAGGCCGACGTGCCCGAGCGGTCCGTACGCACCCTCGGCCTGGTTCAGCTCGCGCTGATGTCCGGCGTGATCATGCAGATGCTCTCCGACCCCGACAACCCCGTCACCGGCGCCGACGTGGTCGCCGGGCTACGCGCGCTGGCGAAGATTACCGGCTAGGCTGCCCCTCCCCCGCGTGCCTGAAGGACGGCTCCACTTCATGCGCGATCTGGTCGCCCGCATCGGCATGACGGTGATCACCGGGCCGTTGGTCGCCACCCGGCGCGGCGAGGACTGGCCCGGGCCCTCGGTCCGGCCAGTCGGCTGTGGCGCAGCCGACGCCGGCGCCCGGCCGCCCGAGACCGGGTCCGGACCGGACCTACCGGTGTCGCGGAGTTGTCAGCGGGCGGACCAGCCGCCGTCGGAGGCCACGGTCTGGCCGGTGATCCAATCGGCTTCGTCGCTGAGCAGCCAGGCAACCAGGCGAGCGGTGTCTGTTGGTGTGCTCCATCGGCCTCCGGGGTTGAGCGCCGCTACCGCCGCCCGTACCTCGTCGTCGGCGTAGCCGGTGTCGTTCGGGCCGGGGTTGATGCAGTTCACCGTGATACCTCGGTGAATGAGGTGCACGGCCAGGCTACGGGTGAGTTCATGCAACGCCGCCTTGGAGGCGATGTACGGCAGTTCGGCCGGCATCGCGTCGTGGTACTGCCCGGAGGTGAACAGCAGGACCCGGCCACCGCCGCGACTGTCGTCGTGCTGGGCGGCGAACGCCTTGACGAGCAGCAACGTCGCACGGGTGTTGACCGCGTAACTGAGGTCCAGTTCGGCGGCGGTGAGATCTTCGAGGCCCTGCGCGACACTGCGGGCGTGATTGGCGATCACGGCGTCCACATGGCCGAACGCTGCTCTGGCCTGCTCGACCAGAGCTGCCGGGGCTTCCGGGTCCGCAAGATCGGCGGACGCGTGCTCGACCCTGCCACCGCTGCTACGCAGCTCGTCCACCAGCGACTCCGGACCGTGGGGATCAGCACCCCACGGCTGCCCGGCGTCGTACGCGGTCCAGGAGTGGAGAAGGACGGCGGCACCCTCAGCGACGGCGCGCCGGGCTATGGCCGCGCCGATCGCGATTCTGCGGCTCGCCCCGGTCACTATCAGGACACGACCCTGCAAGCGAGAGATCGTCACGCGCCGATCCTGTCCGGGGGCGAGTCCGAGCGCAGCCGAATATCGGTGTTTCGCGGCGCCCGCTCATCGGCTACCTGCGCGATGGCGGTTGGCTCGTTGCCCGGCCGGGCTTCGGTCCGGGCGTCGGGCTGTCGCGGTGGAGGCAACCGAGCCGGTCGAAGAATCGACCGGCTCCGTTGCGACGGCTCGCGCGCCGGGACCTGTGCCGCGCCACCGAGGCGGGGCGCGTCCCGCCGTGGTGGTCTTCAGTCCTGCGCCCGCCACCGGTAGAACACGTTCGCCAGCGAGTCCTTCGGGCTGCGCCAGGCCTCGGGACGGTACGGGCCGATGTACGGGCTGAGGTCCTGCATCACCTTGGCGAACGCCGGTTTGCTGTGGTCGTGCCGGTTGGCCTCGGCGACGGATTCGTCCTGCTCCAACAGGTGGACGTACACGTCGTCGATCGAGTACAGCCAGCGCCCGGCGACACCCAGCTCGGCTGGCAGCGATCCGGCGTCGGACTCGGCGAAGACGCGTGCCACGTCGGGCTCGGCTCCCGGCTTGATTCGGCCCACGATGACGAGCAGCGTGGTGTTCGTGGGCCTCGGCCCGTCCGGCGCCCAGTGGTAGAACTCCTTCGCCACCGAGTCCGACGCGGACTTCCAGTACCTCGGGTACGGCGTCACGTACGGCCCGATCTCCTCGGCGATCTTCTGGAACGCGGGCAGCCCGCGGTTCTGGCCCGACACCTTGGGGTCTTGCTTGCGCTCGATGATGTGCAGGTAGAGGTCGTGGTGCGACAGCAGCATCCGCCCGATGACGCCGAGGTCCTGCGGGCGGGTGGCGTTGTCGTAGTGCCCGAAGACGTCGCCGACCGTCTTCTCGCTGCCAGGAACCATGTGGCAGACGATCACGTTGCGGAAGACCATGTTCTCTCCTTGGTGGGATTGGATGGGCGGGACGCGTCGGGCGACGGCGCTGAGGCACCGAATCGCACGGGCAGCTCCAGCAGGCCGCGGAACGGCGAGGCCGCCGGCAGCCGGCGCAGTTCCTCGACCGGCACGGCCAGCCGCAGGTCGGGCAGCCGGCGCAGCATCGCCCCGATACCGAGTTGCGCCTCCAGCCGGGCCAGCGAGACTCCCAGGCAGTAGTGGACGCCGTGGCCGAAGCCGATGTGCGGGCCGCGTTCACGGGTGACGTCCAGCCGGTCGGGGTCGTCGAACTGCGCCGGGTCGTGGTTGGCCGAGTTGATCGCCACGCCGACGATCGACCCGCGTGGGATGCGCACGCCCTGGTACTCGACCTCTTCACGGGCGATCCGGGGGCTGGCCACCGGTAGGGGGCCGTCGAACCGGAGCAGTTCCTCGATCGCCTCGGGCAGCAGCTCCGGCTTGCCGCGCAGCAGGGCGAGCTGGTCGGGATGGGTCAGCAGGGCCAACGTCGCGTTGCCGAGAAAGTCCGCAGTGGTCTGATGCCCCGCGAACAGCAGCAGGAACGTCATGGTGACCAGCTCCCTCTCGGACAGCCTCCCCGCCTGGTCGCAGGCGGCGATCAGGTCGCTGAGCAGGTCGTCGGCGGGCTTCGCGCGCTTGGTCCGCACGAAATCGGCGAGGTAGTGGTGCAGCAGCAGCTGGGCCTCCTGCACGGCGGCCCGGTCTTCGTCGGGGCGCTTGGCCGACCCGGACGTCCTGATCACCTGCGTCCAGGCGAGGACCGGCTCGTGGTCGGCCTCGGGTATCCCGAGCAGCTCGCAGATCACCACCATCGGCAGTGGGATCGCGAAGTCGCGCATCAGCTCGGCCTCGCCCCGACCGACGATCCGGCCCAGCAAAGTGTCCACGATCTCCGCCACGCGGGGGCGCAGCGCCTCGATGCGGCGCGGCGCGAACGCCTGGGACACGATGCGCCGCAGCCGGCTGTGCTCCGGCGGGTCAGAATTGAGCATGTTCCGGTTCAACGCCTCGGAGTTCGGCCCGAAGATCCGCAGGTAGTGCTGGTCGGGGCCGTACAGGTCCTTGGACAGCCGGGAATCCGTCAGCGCCGCCCTGGCGTCGTCGAACCGGCTGATCAGGTACGAGTCGAACCGCGGCCCCTTGACCAGGCAGACGGGCGTGTCCTCTCGCAGCCTGGCGAAGGCGGGGTAAGGGTCGACGGCGAACTCTTCGGTGTAGAACTCGGACGCGGACATGACCGGCTCGGTCATCGTGGCTCCTCCGGCTCGCTGCGCACGCTGTGCACGATCTGGTAGGTGTGCCGCTGAGCGGACTCCCGGAGTTCGCGGATCACGCGCAGCAGGTGGTCGCGGTGCTCACTGCGGCCGAAGGCGTCGAGCCGTTCCCGGTCCGCCCAGTCACTCATGATCAGGTAGCAGCGCGGGTCGTCGGCGTCGCGGACCAGTTCCTGGCGCAGGCAGCCGTCGAGCGTACGGATCTTCTCCGCCACCGCCAGCCACTCGGCCTCGAACCGCTGCTCGCAGCCCTCCCGGGTACGCATCGCCAGTACGGTGCGCACCGGCGTCACGTCGCGCTCCCGGACACCGCTCGCAGGTTCCTCCGCAGCGCGTCGACCTCCCCGCGGGTCAGTCCGATCACCGCCCGCCGCCGGGGCTCCACGACGGCTCCGCAGCCCGGGCGGGCGGGCATCCGGACCATGGTCCTGATCATGGAGTCCCCTTTCGACGGCCGGCGCGAGACGGGGCGTGGGCTGAACGAACACCGCTGGCCCCAGCAGCGAGTCTGCGGAGCCGGCGTCACTGCGGCGTCACCGCGCAGGGGCCACCGTGAGCGCTGCGATGACAGTGGTCGACTCCGGTGCGCGGGTGGACGACCGGAGTGAGCCCCGCCGTCCCGAATGCGTCCGGCGCCGGCGCTCGGCCCCGCCGCGCTGACCGGCCGGGGCGCTCACCCCAACCTGCCACGAACCGGACTTTCGCCCTAGAGCATGGCAAACATTCACGTATAGCATGTGAGACCTTCTTTACGTTAGAAACCCGGAAAACGTTCTGATCTCAGCAGGAACTGCCATAACGTCCCTCATGGCTCGCCCATCTGAGCCGACGAGAGAAGGAGTGAGGAACATGTCGAAGAGTTTTCTGACCAAGCTCGCCGGCGGCGTGGTGCTGGGCAGCGCCGCCCTGCTGATCGCGGCACCCGCCACCGCGCTCGCCGCGTCCGATGGACCGACCAAGGAGCCCAACAACTCGAACCACGAGCGGGAGTGGAAGAGGGACTCGAACGACAGGAACGACCAGAACAACCGGAACGACCGAGAGAACCGGAACGACCGGGACAACCGAAACGGGAACGAAAAGGACAACAAAGACAACAAGGACAAAAAGGGGGGTGAAGGCGACAGAACCGACAAGGACGACAAGAACAACAAGAACGACAGGGCCAAGACCTTCACGCTGCGCGACAAGAACGGCAACGGGGTCGTCTGCGCCACCAACGACCAGAACGTCGAGGCCGGCGTCGCCCAGACCATCAGCAACAACACCATCTCGGGCGGTGTCAACTACTTCAACCAAAGCGGGGTGGCCTCGGCGACGCTCGACGTCAACAACGTCCGGGCCACCGTCGTCTGCATCCGCGACATCGACGTCGACGTGGAAGTGAAGGAGGATCTGCTCAACGACATCCTCCAGACGGTTCAGCTCGCCGGCGCCGGGGTCGGGACGCCGCTGGGCCAGCCGACCGGCATCCCCGCCCTCGGCGGCGCGTACGCGGGCCCGAACGGCGCCTGGGTGCTCCCGGCGAACGGCAGCGTCGCGGCCGGTGAGGGTGGCGCGTTCGCCGACTCCAACACCGGTTCGCTGGTGGCGGCCGGCACGGGCATGATGGGCGTGGCCGCGCTCGGCGGCTTCGGGCTGCTGCGTCGGCGGTCCGTCGATGGCACTGTCGCCTAAGGCGGCCAGGAGCGCCAGCGGCCGCCATGGATCCCCATGGCGTGCCGCTGGCCTCGTCCTGGTCGTCCTCTTCATGCTGACCGGGGCGGGACTGATCGGGCTCGCGGCCACGGCTCCGGATCCGGTCCGGCCGCCACAGCCCGACGCCGCCGCCGCACCGCCGTTCCTGCTGTCACCGACGCCGAGCGCAGCCGGCGCCTCGCCGACGGCCGGTACGGCCACGGACAACGCCGAGAAGACGCCGGGCACCGGGAACCGCCGCGACGGCGGGCCCGCCGTGGGGAGTCCGGCTCCCTCACCGAAGGCGGCCGGGATGCCACGGTCACAACCCACCCGCGTCCGGATCCCGAAAATCGGCGTCGACGCGACGACGAACCCGCTCGGGCTGGACAAGAACCAGCAGATCGCGGTCCCGCCGGCCAAGCTGGCCGGGTGGTACAAGCTGGGACCGAGCCCCGGCGAACCCGGCACGGCCGTGTTGGTGGGCCACCTCGACTCCCGTTCCACCGGGCCGGCGGTCTTCTTCCGCCTCGGCGCGCTGAAACCGGGCGACACCATCGAGGTGCTCCGCAAGGACGGCACGACGGCCCGCTTCATCGTCGACGGCGTGGTTCGCTACCCGAAGAAGAACATCCCCGCCAACCTGGTCTACAGCCACAACGGCACCCCGCAGCTGCGGTTGATCACGTGCGGCGGCGACTACGACAAGAAGGCGAAGTCGTACAAGGACAACACCGTGGTGTTCGCGACCCTGGCCACGGAACGTGCCAGGTGAGGCTCTGACCACGCGAACCTCGGGCCGGTGCGGGCGACAAGCAGCCCCCGGGGACGGCGTACCGATGCTCCCCGGCATCGGTACGCCGGGCTGGCCGTTCGCCGCCTGCTCCGCCCGGTCACCCGCTTTCGACCACGTCCGACCGGGCCGCGGTCACGCGTCGTGGCCCACCAGCCGGCCGATCACCGGAAGCTCGGAGACCCCCTCCGCGCCGACGATGGCCAGGCCCTGCGCGGCGGCGTTGCCCGACCCGGACAGCAGCACGTACCGGGGCCGCCACATCGGTTGGTACTTGTCGTTGAACCGCCACAGCGACTCCATCTGGGTCGTTCCCCCGAAACGCTGCACCAGCCACCGCTGCAGGTCGGTGAGCCGGCCCTGGCCGCGCTCGCCCGCCAGGACCGAACGCATCACCGCGAAGTTCAACCCGAGACCCCACTGCCCCCGCTCCCGCAGGTGGTGGATGGTCTCGATGATGACGAAGTCCGTCAGCCCGTTGGGCAGTTCGGTGTCGGTGCGCCGGCGCATCACGTCGAGTGACCACCCGGCGATGTCCGCCGCCGGTGTCCACTGGCAGAACGCGTCGACGCGGCCGTCCGGGCCGTACGCGACGGTCAGCAGCAGACCGGTGTCTTCGGGGTCGAACAGCCGCGACAGGGTCATCGAGAACCCCCGTTCCGCCTCACCGTGCCGGCTCTGCGTCGACAACCCGCGCAGCTCGTCGGCCAGCGCCGGCGACAGCCTCGCCGGATCGTAGAACCGGGTGGTGTACCCGGCCCGCTGCACCCGCCGGTAGGCGCCGCGCAGGCCCTTCATCGGGCGCCCGTCGAGGCTGAAACTGCCGCAGTCGACAATCGCCTCGTCACCCAGGTACACCGGCCGCAGCGCGGCTGCCTGGTAGACCGGCAGCCAGCCCTCGGCCGCGCCGACCACCGTGACCGGCCAGCCGTGCCGGTCGGCGTACGCCAGGAACTGCGCCCACGCGTCCGTCCACTGCTCGGGCGGCCCGATCGGGTCCGGCGAGACCAGACACACCCCGTCGCGAACGTGGTAGGCCACCACACAGTCACCGGTGAAGAACCAACTCTTGTCCGACCGCAGGGCGAAGTACCCCAGGGTGTCCCCGCCGTACCGCCGGACGAGGGCCCGCGCCCTGTCCAGGTCGGCGCGGTGCTCGGCCGCGCTCGGCCGGTGGTGCCGCCTTGGCCGCAGCAGCAGCCAGCCGGCGCCCAGCAGCAGGCTGCACCCGACTGCGGCCAGCGCCGGCGCCACCAGCCGACCCGTCGACGGCAGCGGCGCATCGGTGGCGCCGACCATCCGTGCCGCGACCACGCGAGCCGTGTGCCGGGTGGCCAGGTGCGCGCCCGCAGTCGCCGTCAACCACACGGAGACGGCGACGACGAGCAGGCCACCGGCCAGCAGGACCGTGACCGCCGCCCGCACCTGGCCCCGGTCGGGATGGGTCGGAAACGCCGCCCGGTGCCGGATCAGCCAGCCGGCCACCACGACGGCGAGCAGGGATTCCCCGACGTCGAGACCCTTGACGAGGTGCAGCACGGCCGACACGGCGAGCAGGCCGAGCGCCACCCCGCACGCCAGGCTGCGGCCGCGACGCAGGCCCCAGGCGACCAGCAGCAGGGCGATACTGACGAAGACCACACCGGCGGCTGCCGCCTGCGGTGCCTCGATCGGCAGCCATTCCAGCAGCGCGACCAACCGGCCCCGCAGTGGCGGCGTCACCGCCGACACCAGGTTGAGCACCGCCATGGCGCCGACCACGAGGGCGGCCCTGCGCCGCACCCGTTCGTACCTGGCGCGGCGAGCCAGCGCGGACTGCTGCACCGGCCAGCCCACCTGGCCGGGCACCGTGGCAACCACCGCGGGCGTGTCGGGTACCGACCGGTGGCGCCGGGCGACGAGCCGCTCCAGCCGGGTCGCCGCGCCGGCGGTCGACTCGCCCACCACCAGCCGCACCCGTACCTGCTGCTCCACGTCGACCTCGACCCAGCTGCGGCGCAGCACCGGCAGGAACACCGGCGGCAGAAACCAGCGGGCGCGTCGCGCCTCCACCACTCGCGTCGCACAGCCACTGTTGGCGTAGAAACCCCCCGCCAGCGCCGCGAGCTCGGGCCGGTGCGTGTGCCCGGTGATGAATCCCGCCAGACCTGCTTCGCACAGTGCGGCGGCGGCGGCCTTCGGGGGCCCGTTGACCCGCGTTCCGCGCGGAGCCAGCCGGCTGCCGGCCAACGACGCGTACAGGGCACGGGCCACCAGCACCGCCAGGACCACCAGCAGGACCACGTCGGCGACCAGGGTTACCCCGGAGATCAGCAACCACCGCTCGACGCGGGCGATCGCGGCCGAGTGCGCCAGCAGCCGCACCATGAACGGCGCGCGCAGGAGCAACGCCAGCACCGCCGGCAACAGCAACCACCAGACGCGCGGGCCCAACTGCCGGTATACCAGCCGCGAGGCGAGAAACCGCCCGATCGCGCCCGGGTCGGCGAGGGCACCGGCGTCGGCCACCATCGGGGTGCCCCGGACGTGCGGCAACACCTCCTGCACGATGTGCTGACCCAGCGGCGAGTCCAGGGGATTACGCGGATCGCGCAGTGCGTTCGCCGGGTCGAACGCGTGCCCGTGTTCGCAACGCACCACACGCGGTCCGGCCGGCGTGTCGAACCGCAGGTCCACCGAGAGCGCGCACCGACCGCCGAGCCGATCGGCCACGACCGCCGCCGACACCCCGTCCCAGGCGATCGCCGAGTCGTGGTTACCCACCACCACGACCAGTTCCCGGCCCTGCCCCCGGCTGAAGTCGCGCAGCGCCGCGGTCAACCCCGGATGGGCGTCGAGCGCGCCGTCGACCGTACCGCCGGGCTCGCCCCACAACTCGAACGCGTCTCCGTTCAGGACCACGACGCCGGGGCCCGAGCACCGCCCCAGCCGTGCCACCAGATCACTCTCGAACTGAGCGGAGGCGGCCGACCGGACCTGCCCCAGATGCAGGTCACTGAAGACGAGGGCCGTGGCGTCGGCAGGCAGCGGCACCGTCAATCGGTCCGGCACCGAGGCGGCGGGCACCGGCCCACCGGATGGTGCCGGACCGCCGGGGGGAGCCACCACCGCCGCATCGACGCCTATCACGTGACCTCCCATACGCCGAGTCGCCGCCAACGGCCGGCCGGGTTGGTGAGCGTGTGCTCGGTGCCGTCGCCGAGGCCCGGTCGCGCGTCCACGTCGACTAGTTTCCGGCTTCCGGCGTCACAGGGCCTCACCGCCAGCACCCGTCCTTGCTGGGGGCTGGCTGCAACCGGGCCGACCACAGCAGTCACCCGTTCGTTGTCCAGCTAGCCGGAATGCCACGACCGCCATCGGCTGGAACGCTTGGCTTCATGCTGCGCTGCATGATCGTCGACGACAGCCGGTGGTTCCTCGACGCCGCCCGCGTGCTGCTCAACCGTGAGGGCGTCACGGTCGTGGGCGTGGCGTCGAACGGCGCCGAGGCGCTGCGGCGCGTCGAGGAGCTCCGACCCGACGTGGTGCTGCTCGACATCGATCTGGGCGGCGAGAGCGGCTTCGAGCTGGCCCGGCGACTACAGCGGGAGGATGGCCGGCAGACGGCTCGCCTGATCCTCATCTCCACCCACGACGAGGAGGACTACGCGGAGCTGATCGCAGCCAGTCCGGCGGTGGGCTTCCTGCCCAAGGTCACGTTGTCGGCCACCGCCATCAGAGGGCTGCTGGAGCGACGGGACGGGGTCGACCACGCCGACCGGTTCAGCGGGCCTCGAGGAACCTGAGCACCGCCAGGACACGGCGGTGATCCTCGTCGGCCTCAACCAGATCCAGCTTGGCCAGGATGCTACGGACGTGCTTCTCCACGGTGCCCTCGGTAACCCACAGTCGCCGGGCGACGCCCGCGTTGGAACGCCCCTCGGCCATCAGCGCCAGCACCTCCCGTTCCCGCTCGCTCAGCACGGCGAGGGGGTCGTTACGCCGGCGCGCCGACACCAGCTCCTGCACCAGTGCCGGGTCGACCACCGATCCTCCGTGCGCGACCCGTTCCAGGCTGTCGACGAACTCCGCGACGTCGCTGACCCGGCTCTTGAGCAGGTAGCCGACGCCGCGACCGCTGACCAGCAGCTCCATCGCGTGCTCCACCTCGACGTGGGCGGACAGGACGAGCACAGCGGTACCGGGGCGATCCCTGCGGATGTCGCGGGCGGCCTCCAGCCCTTCGGAGGTGTGGGTGGGTGGCATCCTGATGTCCACCACGACCAGATCGGGCGTGGTGGCCCGCGCGAGCTCGACGAGCTGCCGCCCGTCCCCCGCCTGCCC
>NZ_SMKN01000117.1 GCF_004348675.1 Micromonospora sp. KC606
GGGCGCGCGCGTGCGGGCGTCACGGAGGCGGGGGGAAGGCCAGCGCCAGGGTCAGGTCCAGCACGGTCGCCGGGTCGTTGAGGCGGTCGCCGTACAGCTCGCGGATGCGGCCCATTCGGTAACGGACGGTCTGCGGGTGCACGAAGAGGTCGGCCGCCACGTCGTCGCGTCGTCCCTGGTGCAGCAACCAGGAGCGCAGCGTCTCGGCGAGCCGCTGGGCGGTCGCCGGGGCCAGCTCGGACAGCGGGCGCAGCACCTGCTCGCGTAGGTCGGCCAGGGCCGCCGGGTCGGTGCCGAGCACCAGCCGGGCCAGGTGCGCCTCGGTGTCCAGCGGGCTGCCGTCCTCCGGCCGGTCCAGGCTGAGCGCCAGCGTGCGCAGCACCCGCTGGTACGACTCGGCGACCCGAATCCACGGCCGGGCCGGGCCCAGTGCGGCCCGGTGCCCGTGCAGCACGGTGACCAGCCGGCGGCGCCGCGCGCCGTGCATGTCCGGGACGAGCAGCACGGCCGGCTCCTCAGCCAGCTCCACCCCGGGCAGCTCCTCGCCGCTCTCCAGCGTGTGTGGGTTGAGCAGGGCGAGCACCGCCCGCAGGTTGCTGCGGGGCAGCACCGCGACGGTGAGCGTGTTCGGGGGCGGCCACTCGACCCGTTCGGCGCTGCGGCGCAGCACCTCCTCCGGCTCGCCGGCGAGCAGTTGCTGGGCGAGACGTTCCAGGTAGCGGCGGCGCATCCGGCCGGCGCTGGCCAGCTCGTCGGCGTGCCCGGCCACGCTGGCGGCCGACAGCTCGTCGATGTAGGCGAACAACAGCTCGGCGAACTCGGCGACGGTCTCGGCGGACAGCCCGCTGCGCACCGTGGTGGTGGAGACCTCCCGCCAGGCCACCCGGGCACCCACCCGATACGCGGCCAGCAGCGCGTCCATGCTTCGCCCCGAGCGGGCCTCGCCGCTGCCCAGCGCGTACGCGGCCTCCAGCGCCCGGTTCAGCGGGGTGCTCGGGTCGGACTCCTCGGCCCGCTCGACGAGCTGGAGAAACGTGCCGAGGGCGACACGTACCGCGTTCTCGATCTTGTCGCGCATCTGCCCCGTGAGCGTGCCGGAGTAGTCGGGCACCTCGGCGGTGATCGCGGTGACGGTACGCTCGGCGACCACGGGCAGCCGGTCGCGCAACTGGTCGGCCATCTGCTCGTCCAGCTCCAGGTGGGCCGCCCGGTCGGAGGTGGCCCCGGAGTTTTCGGTCATGTTGTTCACCTCGAACAAGAACCCGTGCCCGATTCACCTTCGCTGGTCAAGATTTTATCCGAACGGGCGGCGACCCTGGAGACATGACCACCACCGTCCCGCGTTTCCCGGTGCGGAACTCCGTTCGCGGCCGGCTCCTCCGGCTCGCCGAGGCGGTCACCACCCCGCTGTTGCCGGCGGACTACCTCGACCTGATCGCGCCGCTGCGCGCGGGGGCGACGCTGCGTGGCCGGGTCCTCGCCGTCGACCCGGAGACCCGCGACGCCGCCACCCTGACCATCCAGCCCGGCCGGGACTGGCGGGGGCACACCCCCGGCCAGTACGTCCGCCTCGGCGTGGACGTCGACGGGGTCCGGCAGTGGCGGGCGTACTCGCTCACCTCCGCGCCGGGTCGCCGTGACGGCCGGATCCGCGTGACCGTGAAGGCCATCCCCGACGGCAAGGTCAGCAATTACCTGGTCCGGCGGCTGCGGCCCGGCACGATCGTCCAGCTCGACCAGGCGCAGGGCGACTTCGTGCTGCCCGACCCCGCCCCCGCCCGGGTGCTCTTCCTGACCGCCGGCAGTGGCATCACCCCGGTGATGGGGATGCTGCGCGCCGGCGCGCACAACCGCTCGGACGTGGTCGTGGTGCACTCCGCGCCCACCGCCGACGACGTGGTCTTCGGCGCCGAGCTGCGGGGCCTCGCCGACCAGGGCGGAATCCGGCTGCTGGAGCGGCACACCGACACCGACGGGATGCTCGACGTCGACGAACTGGTTGGGCTGGTCCCCGACCACCTGGAGCGCCAGACCTGGGCCTGCGGGCCGGTGGGCATGCTCGACGCGGTCGAGCGGCACTGGGACTCCGCCGGCGTCGCGCAGCGGCTGCACACCGAGCGGTTCCGACCGACCGTCATCGCCCCGGGCGAGGGCGGCGCCGTCACCTTCACCCGCACCGGCCTCACCGTGACCGCCGACGGCGCCACCCCCATCCTGGATGCGGGGGAGGCCGCCGGGGCGCTCATGCCATCGGGCTGCCGGATGGGCATCTGCTACGGCTGTGTGGTCCCGCTGCGCCAGGGCGCGGTGCGCGACCTGCGCAACGGCGAACTCACCACCGCCGTCCCCGGTGACGGAGTCCTCATCCAGACCTGCGTGTCGGCGGCGGCCGGTACCTGCGACATCGAACTGTGAACCGGAGGCCGACATGACCGTCATCCAGAAGAAGTCGGACAACCCGATCGCGCACCTCAGCACCGAGGACATCGAGATCCTCGGCAAGGAGCTGGACGCCATCCGGGACCGGGTGCTCGCCGACCGCGGCGAGGCGGACGCACGGTACATCCGCAAGGTCATCAAGACACAGCGGACGCTGGAGCTGAGCAGCCGGGCCGTGCTGCTCTTCTCGCTCTTCCCGCCGGCCTGGGTGGTCGGCACCCTCGGCCTGTCGATCGCCAAGATCCTGGAGAACATGGAGATCGGCCACAACATCCTGCACGGCCAGTACGACTTCATGCGTGATCCGAAGATCCACTCCACCACCTGGGAGTGGGACCACGTCTCCCCGGCCGACCAGTGGAAGCACTCGCACAACGAGCTGCACCACCGGTTCACCAACGTGCTCGGCAAGGACAACGACCTCGGCTACGGCATCATGCGCGTCGACGAGGACCAGAAGTGGCACCCGATGCACCTGGGGCAGCCGCTGTGGAACTTCATCAACGCCTGCTTCTTCGAGTACGGCATCGCCGCCTACGACCTGGAGCTGGGCCGCAACCTGCAGAAGGGGCGGCACAAGGATCCGGCGTTCCGGGCCCGGGTCCGCGCCGTCGGTCGCAAGATCCGCCGGCAGGTCCTCAAGGACTACGTGATCCACCCGCTGCTGTCCGGCCCGTCCTTCCTCACCACCCTGGCCGCCACCTTCACCGCGAACCTGATCCGCAACCTGTGGAGCCATTCGGTGATCATGTGCGGGCACTTCCCGCAGGGTGTGGAGACCTTCGAGAAGACCTCCATCGAGGGCGAGACCCGCGGTGAGTGGTACCTGCGGCAGATGCTCGGCTCGGCCAACATCAGCGGCAGCCGGCTGATGCACATCATGACCGGCAACCTGTCGTTCCAGATCGAGCACCACCTCTTCCCCGACCTGCCCAGCAAGCGTTACCAGGAGATCGCCCCGCAGGTGCGGGCGCTGTTCGACCGGTACGGGTTGAGGTACACCACCGGGCCGCTGCCCAAGCAGGTCGCCTCAGCCTGGTGGAAGGTCATCCGTCTCTCGCTGCCCAACCGGCGCTCGACACAGCCGGCCGACGGGATCCCCACCCGCACCCTGGCACCGACCGGGGCCTGAACCGCTGACGGCGGCGCCGCCCCCGTGCCACGGTGGGCGGCGCCGCCGCGTCGCGACCCGGCAGCGAACCCGATCACCGGCTCGGCGTGGGGTGGGCCGTCCGGTCAGCCGATGGCCGCCAAGAAGCCCCGGACCCGCTCGATGAGCAGCGCGGCCGCCGCCGGTTCGTACGACGGCAGGCTGTCGTCGGCGAAGAGGTGCCGGTCTCCGGGGTAGAGGAACAGCTCGCCCCGGCGTGCCTCGTCGACCAGCGCGCGGGCGGCGGCCAGGTCGCCCTCGTCGACGAAGACCTCGTCGGCGTCCATCCCGTGGACCTGCACCGGCACACTCGCCGGCCACCCGTCGCCGAACTCGGCGCTCGGGAGGCACGACTCGAGGAACAACGCGCCCACCGCGCCGGGTCGGGTCTGGGCCAGCGCCTGCGCCGGCAGGACGCCGAGGGAGAACCCGGCGTACACCAGCCTCTCGGGCAGCGCCTCGGCGGCGTGCCGGCCCCGTTCGACGAGGGTGCCGAAGCCGACCTCCTGGGCGTGGGCGACGCCGGCGGTGAGCTCGTCGAAGACCCGCCCCTCGTACAGGTCCGGCAGGTGGACGCCGTGCCCGGCAGCCTCCAGGTGCGCGGCCAGGCGGCGGACGCCGGGAGTGAGCCCGAGCGCGTGGTGGAACAACAGAACCTCGGCCATCAGGGGCTCCCTTCGGCGCGGGACGGTCCCACGCCGTGGGGATGGTGCCCGCCGGGTGTGACATCGCCGTTGGGCCGGTCGTCGCCGCGCCCGGCCTGTTCGCCGTCGGCGGGCGGGCGGCAGCGGCGGAAGACAGCAAGACGGATGGAAAATGATATGCCGGTCAATCCGGATAGGACAGGCTTCCGTCGGCTACTGCTCGTAGTCAGATTTCAGATATTGCCTGGTCGCTCGGTTACCTATCGTGAGCACACCGTAGTGGCACCCCGGATGGTCGGCCGACAGGCGCAGACGCGGGGTAGTGGAACAGGAGCTACACATGTCAGGTCACACCGGAACCCGGCGCATCGCCGCGCCCGCCGTCGCCCTCGTGCTCGGTGCCACCGTCACGGGCGTGGTGGTCGTCCCCAGCCCGGCCTCGGCCGCCGTACCCGGCCTGGTGCGGATCTCCGCGATCAGCGCGAGCAACTCCAACGACTTCCGGAGCGTCACCGCCACCTGCCCGGCGGGAAAGGTGCTCACCGGCACCGGCTACGAGATCAACGGTGCCGCCGGCGAGGTGGTGGTGGATGACTTCCGGCCCAACGGCAGCACGGTCACCGCGCCGACGGCGGTGACGGTGGGGGCGTACGAGGCGGACCCGTTCGCCGGCAACTGGAGCGTCACCGCGTACGCGGTCTGCGCCAATCCGCTGCCCGGCCTGGTCCGGATCTCGGCGGTCGGCTCCAACGACTCGAACGACTTTCACAGCACCACCGCGGCATGCCCGGTGGGCAAGGTGATGACCGGTGCCGGGTTCGAGATGAACGGGGTCACCGGTGAGGCGGTGGTGGATGACTTCCGGCCCAACGGCAGCACGGTCACCGCGCCGACGGCGGTGACGGTGGGGGCGTACGAGGCGGACCCGTTCGCCGGCAACTGGAGTCTCAATGCGTACGCGATCTGCGCCAACCCGATCCCGGGGCTGGTCAGGTTCACGGCGACCAGCGCCAGCAACTCGACCGACTCGCGCTTCGTCACCGCGAACTGTGGCAGCGGACAGGTGATGACCGGCGCCGGGTTCGAGGTGAACGGCGCCACCGGCGAGGTGGTGGTGGACGACCTCCGGCCCAACGGCGGCGCCGCCACGGCCCCGACCGCGGTCACCTCCGGCGGGTACGAGGAGGACGCCTTCGCCGGCAACTGGGACCTGAGGTCGTACGCCATCTGCGCGACCCGCTAGCTCGCCGGCACGGTGGAACCAGGTGGGCCGTCCCGGGTCATCGGGGCGGCTCATTCCCCTGAGCGGAGCGCGTGGGGCCGGGTCAGCGGCGGCTGGCGGAGTGCCGGTGCACTGCCCGCCGCCCCTGGACGAACGCCAGCACGATCACCGCGATCAGCGCGATCGCTCCGATGATCATCAGCCAGCGGACCGCCTCCAGGAGCAGTCCCAACAGGATGATCGCGCCGGCGACGACGCCGACGACCCAGAGCATGGCCCGCATGTGCACCTCCCGTGATCGCGTGACCCGCGTGCCTTCCCACTCCGCCGGCTGACATGCCGCCGAAGTGCCATGTCGGCGCTTTCCCATCCTGACCAGGGCCGGCCCGCACCCCGACGCCGCCCGTCCGGCCCCGTGCGGTGGCGGCCGCCACCGCACGGCGCCGGGGCGTCACCTCACAGGCGAGGTGGCGCGGCCGGCAGCAGCCGGACCACCGCACCGGGGTCACCCGGTCGAGCGTGGTAAGCCCCGAGGCCCACATGTTGGGCGCCCGGGGCGCCGGGACGGGTCAGCGCCGGGCGACGTACACGGTGTTGGCCGACTCGCCGCCGGTGAGCGGGTTGGCGAACGGCACGACGTGGGCCTGCCAGGCGGGAAACACCTCGGTCAGCGCCGCGCCGAATCCGGCGTCCGGAGGGTCGTCCGACCAGAGCGCGAACACCCCCTCCGGGTGCAGCAGGTCGGCCAGCCGGCGCAGCCCGTCCGGGGTGTAGAACGGGGCGTGGCCGGGGTGCAGGACGTGCCGGGGGGAGTGGTCGACGTCCAGCAGCACCGCGTGGAAGCGGCGGCCGGGCTGGTCGGGGTCGAGACCGGCGCCGCCGGCCACCGCGGCGAAGAAGTCGGCCCGCACGAACCGGGTACGCGGGTCGGGGGCCAACCCCGCGGCGAACGGGAGCAGTTGCCGCCGGTGCCAGTCGATCACGTCCTCGATCGCCTCGACCACCACCAGCGAACGTACCCGGGCATCCTCCAGCGCGGTGCGGGCGGTGTAGCCGAGGCCGAGCCCGCCGACCACCACGTCCAGGGCGTCGCCCAGCAGCGGCGCCAGGCCCAGCCGGGCCAGCTCGATCTCCGCCACCGGGAAGAGGCTGGACATCAGGAACTCGTCGTCGAGCTTGACCTCGTACACATCGACGCCGACCGCCGGGTCGCGGCGCCGGCGCAGGCTGATCGCGCCGATCGGGGTCTCCCGCCAGGCCAGTTCCTCGAAACGCGCGCCCAACCCGGCCTCCCTGCCGTTGCCGTCGTGCCGGCATGCTACCCGTGATCCGCGGGATGTCCTCCCGCGCCGCGCACCTGCGCCCAGCCAGGTGACCAGCGCCCCTGTCCCGCGACGGAGAGAGAGACCACGGACGGTGCCGGCGCACGCGGGGCCTCCGGGGCATCGACGCAACGCTTATCCTGTGCCCCGACGACTCGCCGGAAGGGACGCCATGCCGTCGCGGCAGGACCAGCTCCACTCGTACCAGTTCACCGTCCAGCGAGCGGTCGCCGCGCTGGTCATGCGGGAGACCGACCCGGCGCAGTCCCCGTTCCGCCGGTTGGCCGGTGCGGGCGTGGCCAGCGTGCTGGTGGCCGCCATCGCGTTGGGCGGGTTCGCGCTCTACGGACTGTACGCCGGCGGCGGCAACAGGTGGCGCGACCCCGGCGCGGTGATCGTGGAAAAGGAGTCCGGCGCCCGGTTCGTCTACCGCGACGGCAGGCTGCACCCCGTGCTCAACTACGCCTCGGCACTGTTGATCATTGGCGCGGACCGGTCCCCGACGGTGCTGGTCTCACGCCGTTCCATCGAGGGGGTGCCGCGCGGCCTACCGCTGGGCATCGCCGACGCGCCCGACTCGCTGCCCGCGCCGGCGCGGCTCTCGACGGCCCCGTGGACGGTCTGCTCGGCCGCGCCGGCCGCCGCGGGCCAGCCAGAGCCCCGTTCGGCGGTGCTGATCGGCCGGGACGCGGCCGGCGGACGGTCCATCGGCCAGGACGGGGTGCTGGTCCGGCACCCCGACGGCGACCTGCACCTGATCTGGGGCAAACGGCGCCACCTGCTGCGCGACACCAGCCGGGTGTTGGCGGCGCTGGCCGCCACCCGGGAACGGGCGGTGCCGGTGGCGCCCGCCCTGCTCAACACGCTGCCCGCCGGCGTCGACCTGGCCCCGCCGACCCTGCCCGAGCTGGGGCGGCGGTCCGCGGCGGTGCCCGGCGCGGTGGTCGGCGACGTCTACCTGGTTCGCAACTCCGGCGGTGGCCGTCAGTACGCGGTCGTCCAGCCCGCCGGCCTGGCCGGCATCACCGAACTGCAGGCGGCCCTGCTGATGGCCCGCACCGGCCAGGGGGAGCCGGAGTCGGTCACCCTCGGCCGGTTCGCTGCCCTGCCCAAGGTGCCGGATCTGGTCCCCGCCGGCCCGACCGCGCCTCCCACAGTTCCGCCCCGTCTGACGGGGGTCGACGGCGGGCTCTGTGTCCGCGTCGGCGACGGGGGCGACGTCGACGACGTGCGGGTGGGCGTGGGCCTGCCCGACCTGACCGGGCTGGCCCACACCGGCGCCGGGTTGCTGGCCGACCACGTGCTGGTCGAGCCCGGCCGGGGCGCCGTCGTGGAGTCTGTCGCCGCGCCGGGCGCCACCGGCGGCGCGGTCTCCGTCGTCACCGACCTGGGCCGGCGGTACGTGCTCGCCGACGCCGAGGTGCTGCGGATGCTCGGCTACCGCGACGTGCGGCCGGTGCGGCTCCCCGCCGGCCTGGTCGGTCTGGTGCCGGCGGGCAGCCCGCTCGACCCCGCCGCGGCCCGGGCGGTCGCCGCCCCCACCTGAGCTGCCGTCCGGCTCAACGGGTGGGCTTGCGCAGCAGGCTGACGGCGAAGTCCGCGTCGTCACGCCACGGGCGCAGATCCCAGGTGGCGAACCGGTGCTCGGGCCGCAGCCCGACGGCGACGACGTCGGCGTCGAAGTCCTCGATCCGGTAGCCCCGGTCGGTGCCGAAGCCGACCAGCACCACCCCGTCGGGCCGCAGATGCGCGGCGACCCGGGACAACACGGTCCGCTCGGTGCCGGCAGCGACGAAGGTCATCACGTTGCCGGCCACCACGGCCGCGTCGAACGGCTCCGGTTCGTCGGCCGCCGCGAGATCCAGCTCGGCGAGGTCGGCGACCAGCCAGCGGGGTCCGGGATGGTCGGCCCGGGCGGCGTCGACCAGCGCCGGGTCGGCGTCCACCCCGACGACCTGGTGGCCCCGGGCGGCGAGCGCCGCGCCGACCCGTCCGGTGCCGCAGCCCGCGTCCAGGATCCGCGAGCCCGGCGCCACGGTGGCGTCCACCAGGCGGGCCTCACCCGCGAGGTCCGCGCCCTCGGCGGCGAGCTTGCGGAAACGGTCGACGTACCACTGCGAGTGCCCGGGCCCGGTCTCGGTCGCCCAGCGGGTCGGATTGGCCATGCGGCCACCGTAGCCGTGACCCGACGGTCACGGTCGCCGGGCCACGGTGACGAACTCGTTGTACGTGAAGAGCTTGCCGAAAGTCCGGGGGAGCGGGAAGGAGTACTGCCGAGCAACGGCCAGACCGAGGTCACGGGCTGCCTCCGCGGCCTCGGTGAACCCGACGAACCGAACGTGCGTGGCGTCGCTGGCGTACCCCCGTTCCTGTGGGGTGATGAAGACGACGCTGCCGCCGGAGCGGACGAACGGCAGGTAGGAGGAGACCACCTCCAGCGCCTGATGGGCGGGCAGGTGCTCGAGCAGATGCGCGGCGAGCAGCGAGTCGAAGGCGTTCGGCCTGGCGTGCGTGGAGCCGAAGAACTCCTCCACCGTGTACGCCTCGTGCCCGGCGGCCCGGGCGTGGGCGATCGACGTCGAGTTGTGGTCCACCCCGACCGCGTCGCCGCCGAGGTTGGCCAGATTGCGACCGAGCCCGCAGCCCACATCGAGGGTGCGGCCGAGATGAAGTCGGCGCAGGTTCCACCGGTACGGCGCCTGTACGTCGAGCAGCTGCTTCCAGCGGGCCCCACCGAGGCGTTGCAGCCGTCGGGTGTAGTCCTCGCCCTGGGTGCTCGCCGCAGCGTCCTGACGGGTGCGATCCATCCCGGCCCCTTTGCCTGTAGTGGATTTGGACGTGGGTGGTGCATGCGCACCCCCCGGCGGACGCGTGCCGCGTGCCGCCCTCCCCGTGCCCACCGAGGCGGGCCCGCGAACGATGCTACGGAGGAGGCGGGGCTCCCGTCAGCCCGTACCACCCGGCGTTTCGAGGCGTGGCGGGTCCGGTACGCGGCGTGGTCGGCCGAGAGACTCCACCCCTGTACGGCGCGGCTGCGGTTTGCCGCCGGTACGGCCGGGTAACCGCCGGCGTGCGCTTTCCCCTCTTCGTGGACGCGGTGGCCCGCCGGGCGCAGCTGCGCCCCGACCAGGCCGCCGCGATCTCGCGGGCGGTGCTGCGGACGGTGGCCGAGCGGGTCCAGGCCGGCGAGGCCGACGACCTGGCCGCGCAGCTCCCCGACGAGCTGAGCGCCTACCTCGGCGGGCCGGCGGGCCCGGCCGGGGTCGAGCAGGCCGGCACGTTCGGACCGGTGGAGTTTCTGCACCGGGTGGCCGATCGCGCCGGGGTGGAGGCGGCCACCGCACAGGTCGGCGTCCGGGCGGTCTTCGCCACGCTCCGGGAGGCGGTGACGGTCGGTGAGTTCGAGGACCTGATGGCCCAGTTGCCGGACAGCCTGACCCGGGGAGCCGACCCCGCGCCGCCGGGGACTCACGACGGGTGACCATCGTGGCCGGCCGTCGCCTCAGGCCTCCGGCGGGTCCGCCAGGTCGGTCGCCGCCGGCTCCTCCGGGTCGGCCACCCAGGCGGAGAAGACCGGCACGCCGTGCCACGGCCCCGTCCCGCCCCGCCGGTCGACGGCCACCGCCACCACCGCGTACGGGTGGCCGAAGCGCAGCTCGGCGATCCGTGCCACCCCGGGCGGGGGCATGCTCATCAGCGCGAACGCCCCGGTGACCGCGGCCGCCTCGAAGCCGTAGCGGCCGTAACGGGCCATCGCCGCCTGCCGCACCTCGACGCCCAGCTCCGCCATGCCGAGCAGCCCGCCCAATCCCCGGGCCACCGCCGGGAAGCCGAGCGTCGCGGCGGCCAGGTCGTGCTCGTCCGAGGCCGACCAGCAGGGCAGCACCGCGCTGTGGCGTTCCTCCCGGCCGCCGGGGGCGAACGTGTGCACCGGCTCCTCCCGCAGCGACCAGGCCGGCCCGTCGCCGAGCGGCAGGTCGAACAGGCTCCGGCGTTCGGTCGGCGCGGCGTCGTCGACCGCGGCGGCGCTCATCTCGTACGCGGCGGCGAGCACGGCGGCCGGGCCGACCGTCGGGTCCGCGGCCACCGAGACCACCACCAGCCCGGCGTCGTCACTCGTCACGGCCGACGCGGCGTGCACCGCGACGTCCCCCGCCGGGCCGGTCGGCGCGATCCACGCCCGGTGCCCGTGCTTCGGTGCACGCAGCACCTGTCCGAGCCGTCCCGCCCAGGGGCTGGTGGCGCCGAGCGCCGTGCCGGGGACGAGGTCGAACGGATCGGCCCAGGAGATCCGGGTCGCCAGGGCGCTGGCCAGGGCCAGCAGCACCCGCGGCGAGACAGTCAGCGGGAACCGGTCGATCAGGCCGAGGGTGTTCTCCCGCGCCCAGGCGTCCAACCCGGCCTGGTCCGGCAGTGGCCCGGTCTCCGTACGCCGGGGCAGCGTGGCGCGCCAGTTGGCCAGCGGCGCCGGGTCGAACCCGGCGCGGTGCCATACCGCGGTGGCCGACGGCACGAGCGGGTGCGGGGCGTCCACCAGCGTGGCGGCCAGGTCGGCGGCCGTGGCCGCGTCCACGCCGAGGGCGTCTTCCAGTTCGGCGCGGACTCCGCCGGTGGCGGCCGGGGCTGCCAGCGCGAGCAGCAGCCAGGCACCGAGCGGGGAGGCCACGTGGTGCCGGTCGCCGATGCCGGCGTGCAGCCGGGCGGCGTAGCGGGCCAACGGGACGTGCAGGGTCGTCGTCATGCCCTCCACTGTGCCCACCTTCGGCGTCGCGGTCACCGGCGGGCTAGGCTGCCCGCCGTGGCAGGTCTGTTGAGGAACGTGGCCGTCCGGCTGGGCCGGGTGACCGGGAGGGTGGCCGCACCCGGCCCTGCCCCGGGCCCGATCCCGGCCCAGGTGGCCCGCCGCCGCCAGGTCAGCGCGTTGCAGCGTCGGGAACTGGCGTACGCCCCGGAGCTGGACGGGCAGGCCGATCCCGGTGAGATCGTCTGGACCTGGGTGCCCTACGAGGACGACCCCCGGCAGGGTAAGGACCGACCGGTGCTGGTGGTGGGCCGGCACAGCCGGACCCTGTTCGGCCTGATGCTGTCCAGCCAGGGGGAGCGCGACGGCCAGCGACACTGGCTGGCGCTCGGCCCCGGGGAGTGGGACCGGGACAGCCGTCCCAGCTGGGTACGCCTCGATCGGGTACTCACCATGCGCGAGGACAGCATCCGCCGCGAGGGCGCGGTGCTGGACCGGGTCCGCTTCGACCGGGTCGGGCAGGCGTTGCGCGCCGGCTACGGCTGGCGCTGACCCGGTCGCCGGACGCACCGCGCCGGGGGGGTCAGCACTCGGCCAGCCGCGGGGTCTCCGTGAGTTGTCGGGGGGCCCGGCGAGCGGCGACGCCCTTCGCCCGGTACATGGCGGCGTCGGCGGCGCTGAGCGCCTCGGCCAGCTGGGTGGGCCCGGTGACCGGGGCCAGCCCGACCGAGGCGGTGACCCGCAGGTTCCGCCCGGCCAGCGGGATCGGCGCGGCCATCGCCTCGCAGAGCCGCCGGGTGGCGTGGTCGATCCAGCGTCGGTCGACCGTGGGCGTGGCGAGCAGCCCGGCGAACTCGTCCCCGCCGAGGCGGGCGACGAGGTTGTCCCCGGCGAACGCGGTCAGTCGCTGGGCGACGCAGACCAGCACCTGGTCACCCGCGGCGTGGCCGTACCGGTCGTTGATCTGTTTGAAGTCGTCGAGGTCGATCACGACGGCGATCAGCGGCTGCCCGCCCGCGTCGGTGAGCAGGGCCGCCGCGATGCGGTAGAAGGCCCGGCGGTTGGGCAGCCCGGTCAGCGGGTCGTGGCTGGCGGCGTGGCGTTCCGCGGCCAGTTCGGCCTGCAGGTGCGCGATCTCGGCCTCCGCCCGCAGGGCGCGGCGGCGCAGCTGCCACAGGGACGCCAGCGCGCCCGCCGCGGAGATGCCGGAAGCGACACTCAACGGATCCGGCACGAGACCTCCCTCGCGGCGTCGGCACACAGCCGGGACGGCGTCGGCCGGAACGCCGTGCCGGGCCCTCGTTTCTCCAGGTGGCTTCCCGAGTGGGGTAACCGTCAGTGAGCGGATGGGTACCGCGCACATGTGCGTTATCATGCTCGCTGTCCGGTGCAGATGCAATAGCAGATGCACGTGCAGCAGAGCCCTTCCGGTGCCGTGCCTCTCTCGCCGCGCCACTGTTCACCCGCGACACCGGGGCCCCTCACCGCACAGAAAGACCCCCCATGCAGCAGCCTGAAAACGGCGTTTCGGTCACCCAGCTCCCGCCGTTGCGGTGGCAGAAGAGCCGGCGGAGCAACCCCAGCGGCAATTGCGTCGAGCTGGCTGAACTCCCCGGCGGGGCCGGAATCGCCGTCCGCAACTCACGCCACCCGGAAGGGCCGGCGTTGATCTACACCGTGGACGAGATCGCGGCCTTCGTCCTCGGTGCCCGCGACGGGGACTTCGACCACCTGATCGGCTGACCCGGTCCCGATCCCGCGCGGCGTCTGAATTGTCCGCCGGACCGGTGCACCTCACCTTCGGTCCATGGCATGCTTACACGTCGGCCGGGTCGGCGCGGTCGG
This sequence comes from Micromonospora sp. KC606, assembly GCF_004348675.1. Classification (GTDB taxonomy): domain Bacteria; phylum Actinomycetota; class Actinomycetes; order Mycobacteriales; family Micromonosporaceae; genus Micromonospora. Next base: position 13,364 of record NZ_SMKN01000117.1, read on the forward strand.
TCGACGCAGGCTGCGCGCGCGGAGGGCGGCACGTGACGATGGCTATCGCGGAGGGTGGTCCGACGACCGGACCCACCGTGCTCCGCATGTTGCTCGGGGCCCAGCTGCGGCGGCTGCGTGAGGCCAGCGGGGTGACCCGGGAGGGTGCCGGCTGGGAGATTCGCGCCTCCGAATCCAAGATCAGCCGAATGGAGCTGGGGCGGGTCGGCTTCAAGGAGCGCGACGTCGCCGACCTGCTCACCCTCTACGGGGTCACCGCCCCCGAGGAACGGGAGGCGATGCTCAAGCTCGCCCGGGAGGCCAACAGTCCCGGCTGGTGGCACCGCTACGGCGACGTGCTGCCCAGCTGGTTCCAGTCGTACCTGGGCCTGGAGGCGGCGGCCTCGCTGATCCGCACCTACGAGGTGCAGTTCGTCCCCGGGCTGCTGCAGACCGCGCAGTACGCGCGCGCCGTCGTCCTGCTCGGCCACCGGCACGCCCCGACCGAGGAGGTCGACCGCCGGGTCGAGCTGCGGCTGCGCCGCCAGGAGTTGCTGCGCCGCGACCAACCCCCGCAGCTGTGGGCGGTGGTGGACGAGGCGGCCCTGCGCCGGCCGATCGGCGGGCCCGAGGTGATGCGCGGGCAGGTGGAAGCCCTGATCGAGGCGACCCGGGCGCCACACGTACGGCTCCAGGTCGTCCCGTTCACCGCCGGTGGGCACGCCGCAGCGGGAGGCGCCTTCACGATCCTGCGTTTCGGCGACGACGACCTGCCCGACATCGTCTACATCGAGCAGCTCACCAGCTCCATCTATCTCGACAAGCGGGAAGACCTCGACTACTACGCGGTGGCGATGGAACGGCTCTGCGTGGAGGCCGCGCCGCCGGAGCGTACGCCGGAGATCCTGGCCCGGCTGCGCGACGAGCTGTACCCGTAGTCGCGCCCGGCGGGGGCGCCGGCACCCCGCCGGCACCTCTACGATGGTCCGCGACCGGCGACAGTGGACGACAGTCATCACGGGCGATGGCGGCACCGGTCATGGAGGCAGCTGTGATCACCGACGCCCCTGGTGCCACCGGGCCTGACCGCCCGAGCGACCGGATCGACACGTCCGTGGCGCATCCCGCCCGGCGCTACAACTACTGGCTGGGCGGCAAGGACAACTTCCAGGCCGACCGGGATTCCGGCGACGCCATGGCCGAGCGTTTCCCGACCATCCGGATCAGCGCCCTGGAGAACCGTCGTTTCCTCCAGCGCGCGGTGGGTCACCTCGCCCGCGAGGCCGGGATCCGGCAGTTCCTCGACATCGGCACCGGCATCCCCACCGCCGACAACACCCACGAGGTCGCCCAGTCGATCGCCGCCGAGTCCCGGGTGGTGTACGTCGACAACGACCCGATCGTGCTGGCCCACGCCCGGGCGCTGCTGTCCAGTTCGCCCGAGGGCGCCACCGCCTACATCGACGCCGACCTGCGGGATCCGGAGCGGATCCTCGGCCACCCCGACCTGCTGCGCACGATCGACCTGTCCCGGCCGGTCGCGCTGATGCTGGTGGCGGTCCTGCACTTCGTCCCCGACGGCGACGACCCGTACGCCGTGGTGCGTCGCCTGCTCGACGCGCTGCCGTCCGGCAGTTACCTCGCCGCCTCGCACGCCACCCACGACCATCTGCCCGCGCACATCGGCGAGGAGGCGAAGGCGGTGGCCCGGAGCGGTGGCCCGCACGGCGTCATCAACCTGCGCAGCCGGGCGGAGTTCACCGGGTTCTTCGACGGCCTGGAGCTGGTCGAGCCCGGCCTCACGTCGGTCGCGCAGTGGCGGGCCGAGGCCGAGCCGCAGCCGCGCCCCTCGGCGATGGAGGTCAGCATGTACGGCGCGGTGGCCCGCAAGCCCTGATCAGCGGCCCGTGCCGGCCGCCCACCCGGGGACGGGGCCCAGACGTCCCGGTCATTGTCGCCCCGTCTCCGTCAGCAGGGCAACCGCCCGGGCCAGCCGTCGCGGCCCGTGCGGCCCCGTCCTGGCGCGTAGGGCGACCGCCTCGTCCAGCAGGCCAATCGTCCCGACCTCGGCGAGGAAATGCGTCAGCAGTTCCCGCGCCAGCGCGGCGAGCGGCGCGTCCGCGTCGGTGGCGACCTCCGCGAGGATCAGCGCGGTGGTGGTGGTGTCCAGCTCGGGCGGGCCCTCGGCGCTGTTGCGCCAGTCGATGACGACCGGGGCGTCGTCGGTGAGCAGGATGTTCTCCGGGTGCAGGTCAAGGTGCAGCACCCGGTCGGCCGGGTCGCCGGAGAGCCGGGCCGGCAGGGCGTGCAGCCGCCGGTGCAGGTCGGCCAGGACGTTGGCCCCGGTGCGTACGTCGACCTCACCGGCGCGCAGGGCCTCGGCCAGGGTGGGGCCGGACAGCCGGGTCAGTTCCAGTTCGGACCCCTCGGCCCGCCACACCTCGGGCACCGGGTACCCGAGGCGGTGCAGGTGCCGCATGACCTCCGCCTCGGGCCGGACGTCCCCGCCGGCGCGGTAGCGGCGCAGCACCCGGTGCTCGTCGAGGGCGTAGACGTCGGCCTCCCGTCCGGAGGCGAGCGGCACCGTCACCGGTCCACCGTATGCCTCCGCCCGGCCGTCGCGCTGCCCCGCCCACCCGGTCGGCGCCGAACCGGAATCGGCGGGCCAGCAGAAGGATGGCGCGGACGACCTCGCCGGGTCAGCGGAGGATGGCGCGGACGACCTCGCCGGGCTCCGTTCCGGCGCGTGCCACCGGCGTGCCGTCCGGCCGCCACACGCCCGAGCCGCCGGCCGTGCGCGGGTAGTGGCTGCCCGAGTTCCCGGCGAAGCTCGCCGTGGCCACCCACACCCGGTGCGTGGCGGCGACGAGCCGGGCCCGTTCCTCTGGCACGGCCGCGTCGTCGGGTGCCTGCAGCACCCCGGCCAGGTAACAGTCGACGCCGAGGGCGACGGTGCGGGCGGCGTGCGCGGGCACGCCGGTGTCCCTGCAGACGGCCAGGCCCAGCCGCCAGCCGTCCACGTCGAGCACCGCCGGCTCGTCGCCGGCCGCGAACCGCGCGGCCTCCGTCTCGGTGGTGAACATCTTGCGGTACACCACCCGCGCGCCGGTCGCGTCAACGGCGAGCATCCCGATGTACGCCCGCCCCGCGTCGCCGACCGGCGCGCCGACCAGAGCGAGGGCGCCCGTCGCGGCACACGCCTCGGCCAGCTGCGCCAGCCGCGGCTCGTCCGTCGCGAGGACCGGGGCGTCCAGTTCGTACCCGGTGAGGGAGAGTTCCGGGAAGACCACCACCCGGGCGCCGGCGGCGCGGACCAGCGCCGCGTGGGCCGCCGCGTTCGCCTCGACGTCGTACGGGACGCAGGGCGGCTGGGCGACGGCGAGAGCGAGCGGCGGACGCACGGGTGGGTTCCTCCGGTCAGGTGGGGCGCGGCCGTGGTGGACAGGCGCGACGCCTCGTAGTTTTGTATCATGATCCCCACCTCTGCGGCGCTCAGCCCGGCCACGGTCCTGTCCGCTTCCGCACCGCCCTCCGACGGGCCGGTGGGCTGGGTCACCGACCTCGTGGAACGGCTCGGTGGGCCCGGCGCGGGGCTGGCCGTGGCGCTGGAGAACCTCTTCCCGCCGATCCCGAGCGAGGTGATCCTGCCGCTCGCCGGCTTCGCCGCCGCCCAGGGCAGGATAAGCCTGGTCGGGGCGATCCTCTGGACCACGCTCGGCTCGGTGGTCGGCGCCTGGGCGCTGTACGGCATCGGCGCGGTTCTGGGTCGGGACCGGATGCGGGCCGTCGCGGCCCGGCTGCCGCTGGTGAAGCTCAGCGACGTCGACCGGACCGAGGCGTGGTTCCTCCGGCACGGCGTGAAGGCGGTGTTCTTCGGGCGGATGATCCCGATCTTCCGCAGCCTCATCTCCGTTCCGGCGGGGGTGGAGCGGATGCGGATCGGGACCTTCCTGCTGTACACCACGCTGGGCAGCCTGATCTGGAACACCACCTTCGTGATGGCCGGGTACCTGCTCGGCGACAACTGGCACCGGGTCGAGTCGTACGCCGGCTCCTTCCAGCGGCTGGTCATCCTCGCCTGCGTGGCCGCCGCCGGCTGGTTCGTGGTCTCCCGGGTACGCCGTGCCCGGCAGGCCCGCTCCGCGTCCGGGTCCGTCGAGGCGGACGAGGTGGCGCGGGGGGTGGTCCCGGTGGAGATGAACCCGCCGGGCCGGGGGACGGTCTACCGGGCGTCCTCGTGGTCCCGCGAAGACTGACCGGCCGCCTCCACGGAAACGACCGGTACGCGCGTCGGACGACCATCCATTATGTGTCCACTGTGGTCGTCGGCGATGGTCGATCCCCTCGCCGGGGACGCTCACCGCCAGCCGTACAGTTTCGCCATGACCGAGATCAGCGCGCAGGTCGACCTGGCCCATCCGGCCGAGCGGGTCTGGCGTGCGCTGACTCAGCGGGAGCTGCTCGTCCGCTGGTTCACCGAGGTCGGTACGGACACCGGCATGCGGGACCGGCTGTTGCTGCACACCACCGGTCTGCCGGGCTTCGACGTCGCCGTCGACGTGGAGGTGGTGGAGCACCGTGTGCCGGAGTCGCTCGTGCTGCGCTGCGACGAGGCCGGTCGGCTCAGCCGGCTGTCCTGCACCCTGACCGGCACCGTCGACGGCTGCCGGCTGTCGGTCACCGAAACCCTGGAGCACGGCCGGTGGTCCACGGAGCAGCGGGCCAACCGGGAGCGCTACTACCAGCACGCGGTGTCGGGGCGGCTGCCCGCCATCCTCGACTGGGTGGCCTTCCGGGAGGTCGACCTGCGCCGCGCCGAGGGTCCGCCCACCGCCGAGCTGCCGGTGACGACGCTGGTGGGTGACCCGGTGGGGGGTCGCCGGCGCGGGGTGGTGTGGATCGCCGCTCTGGCCGGGCTCGTGCTCGTCACCGGGGCGGCGGTGTGGGCGGTGCTGCCGGCGCAGTCGCGGCCTGTCGCCGGTCCC
>NZ_SMKN01000118.1 GCF_004348675.1 Micromonospora sp. KC606
GACGAGCACGTCGAGGTCGACGTCGCTGTGCGCGGTGGCGGCTCGGCGGGCGTGGCTACCGCGGAGCAGGATGCCGACCACGGGCCGCTCGGCGGCGGCGCGGAGCCTGGTCGTCCAGTCGTGCAGGAAAGCGCTTTCTGGCAGCGGCCCGTGATCCACTTCGCCATCCTGCCGCACGGCGATACGGGCCGCAATGCCCGTTGACGGACATGGTGTCCGCTCCGAAGGCTAGTGCCCGACCATTCGCATTGCTGCCTCCGGGTACCTTTCGCCGGCGACCGCCTCGACGGGCACCGCCGCGCGCAACCGGGCCTGCTGCTCGGCGGCGAGCCGCAGGTCGGCCGCCGCCACGTTCTCCTCCAGCCAGCGCACCCGCTTGGTGCCGGGGATGGGCAGGACGTCCTCCCCCTGGGCCAGCAGCCAGGCCAGCGCCGCCTGGGCGGGGGTGCAGCCGATCTCCCGGGCCACCTCGCGGACCGCCTCCACGAGCCTGAGGTTGGCGTCGAGGTTGCCCTCGGCGAACCTCGGGACACCGGCCCGCCAGTCGTCGGCGGCGAGCTGGTCCCGGCCGGTGATCGCGCCGGTGAGCAGCCCTCGCCCCACCGGCGAGTAGGCCACCAGGGCCACCCCCAGCTCCCGGCAGGCGTCCCGCATCTCCCCCTCCACGTCCCGGGTGAACAGGGAGTACTCCATCTGCACGGCCGCGATCGGGTGCACGGCGTGCGCGGCGCGCAGGGTGGCCGGGCTGACCTCCGACAGGCCGAGCAGCCGCACCTTGCCAGCCCGGACGAGGTCGACCATCGCGTCCACCGTCTCCTCGATCGGCGTGGCCGGGTCGCGCCGGTGTAGGTAGTACAGGTCGATGGTGTCGACACCGAGCCGGTCCAGCGAGGCGTCGCAGGCCGCGCGGGCCCAGGCGGCGCCGCTGTCGACGTAGGTGCCGGCCGCACCGGCGCGGTTGCCGAACTTGGTGGCCAGGAAGACCTCGTCGCGGCGGGCCCGCACCACCGGGGCGAGCAGCCGCTCGTTGGCGCCGAAGCCGTACATGTCGGCGGTGTCGAGGTGGTCGACGCCCAGGTCGAGGGCGCGGTGCAGGGTACGGGTCGACTCGGCGTCGTCGCGGCCGGCATAGCCGTGGCTCATGCCCATGCAGCCCAGCCCGATGGCGGAGACCTCGGGTCCGCCGGCCCCCATCCGTCGGCGGATCATCGCCCATCCTCGGCCCTGCGGTAGATGTCAATCTTGTAGTCCAGCACCTTCAGGTCCTCCTCCAGTTGGGCCATCCGAGCCAGTACCCGGAGCCGGTGCTCCTCGAACAACGCCCGCCGCGCGCCCAGCGTCCGGTCCCCCAGCCGGGCCAGCTCGGCGTACCGACGCATGTCGCGCACCGGCATCCCGGTCCGGCGCAGCCGGGTGAGCAGGCCGAGCCAGACCAGGTCCGTATCGCTGTACCGGCGCCGGCCGGCGGAGTCCCGGCCCACCGGGGCGACCAGGCCCTCCTGCTCGTACCAGCGCAAGGTGTAGGTGGTCAGGCCGACCCGGGCCGCCGCCTCGCCGACGGACAGCCCTCGTTCCCGTGTACCGATGTCCACGGCCACCAGGCTTCCAGTTCGAGTGCGCTCGAAGTCAACCGTTGCGCACGGACCAAGAACTCATCTACCGTTGAGTTCAACAGATGATGAGTTTCTGGCGGAGGTGGACGGTGCAGGACGCGATCACGATCCGCGACCTGGTGGTCGACCGCGGTCGACGACGGGTGCTGCACGGCATCAGCTGCGCCGTACCGCGCGGCTCGGTGACCGGGCTGCTCGGCCCCAGCGGCAGCGGCAAGACAACGCTGATGCGCGCGGTGGTGGGGGTGCAGGTGATCGGCGGCGGCAGCGTGACCGTGCTGGGTCAGCCGGCCGGCGCGGCGCCGCTGCGGCGTCGGGTCGGCTACCTGACCCAGGCACCGAGCGTCTACGCCGACCTGACCGTGCGGGAGAACGCCCGCTACTTCGCGGCTCTGCACGGCCGGCGGGCAACCGACGCCGACCGGGCCGTGGCCGAGGTCGGGCTGGGCGGGGCGGCCACCCAGCTGGTCGGCACCCTCTCGGGCGGGCAGCGAAGCCGGGCCTCGCTGGCCTGCGCCCTGGTCGGCGAGCCGGAGCTGATCGTCCTCGACGAGCCGACCGTCGGGCAGGATCCGGTCCTGCGGGCCGATCTGTGGGCCCGGTTCCACGCGCTGGCCGCGACCGGCACGACCCTGCTGGTCTCCAGCCACGTGATGGACGAGGCGGCCCGCTGCGACCGGCTGCTGCTGATCCGGCAGGGCCGGCTGGTCGCCGACGACACCCCGGACGGGGTTCGCGCCCGCACCGGCGTCGACGACCTGGAGGAGGCGTTCCTGCGGTTGATCCGCACGAGCGAGGCCCGAGGAGGGCGGACCGATGCGCGCGAGCAGTGAGCCGGGCCGACGAGCCGCGCGGCCGCGAACGAAGGGAGACACCCCGTGAACCCGAGGATCCTGGCCGTCACCACCGGGCGCATCCTGCGTCAACTGCGGCACGACCGGCGCACCGTGGCGCTGCTCGTGGTGGTGCCGACCGCGCTGCTCACCCTGGTCCACTTCATGTACGTCGACCGACCCACCCCGCCCGGACAGCCGTCGTTCTTCGACCGGGTGGCCCTGGTGATGCTCGGCTTCTTCCCGTTCATCATCATGTTCCTGGTGACCAGCATCGCGATGCTCCGCGAACGCACCACGGGGACACTGGAGCGCCTGCTCACCACCCCGCTGGGCAAGCTCGACCTGCTCTTCGGCTACGGCATCGCGTTCGGCCTGGCCGGCGCGGCGCAGGCCGCGATCGCCTCGACCGCGGCGTACGGGCTGTTCGACCTGGAGACCGCCGGCAGCGCCTGGCTGGTCGTCCTGATCGCCGCGGTGAGCGCGGTGCTGGCGGTCGCGCTCGGCCTGCTGTGCAGCGCCTTCGCCCGCACCGAGTTCCAGGCGGTGCAGTTCATGCCGGTGGTGGTGCTGCCGCAACTGCTGCTCTGCGGGTTGTTCGTGCCGCGCGGGGAGATGGCTGGCTGGCTCCAGGCGGTCAGCGACGTGCTGCCCCTGTCGTACGCGGTCGAGGCCCTGCAGGAGGTCGGCGCGCACGCCGAGCCGACCGGCACGATGTGGCGGGACGTGGCGATCGTGGCCGGCGCGGCCGTGATGGCCCTGGTGTTGGCGGCGGCGACCCTGCGGCGGCGCAGCGGATGAGCCCGCGACGCACCGGCCGGCGGCCGGGCAACCCGGACACCCGGGAGGCGATCCTCGCGGCGGCCCGCACGGCTTTCGCCGAACGTGGCTTCGACGCGGCCTCCATCCGGGTGATCGCGGCGGCCGCGGGCGTCGACCCGGCGTTGGTGCACCACTACTTCGGCACCAAAGAGCAGCTCTTCCGAGCCACCGTCGACATTCCGGTGGACCCGGCGCAGTTGCTCCCCGCCGTGCTGGCCGGTGACGTCGACGGGGTGGGCGAACGGCTGGTCCGGATGTTCCTCACGGTGTGGGACTCGCCGGCCGGCGCGGCGGCGGTGGCCCTGCTCCGCTCGGCGGTCGCCAACGAGTGGACGGCCCGGCTGCTGCGCGAGTTCCTGGTCACCCAGGTGCTGCGCCGGGTGCTCGATCAACTGGCGGTCGACCCCGCCGAGCTGCCGCTGCGCGGCTCGCTGGTGGCCTCCCAGATGATCGGGCTGGCCATGATGAGGTATGTCGTCCGGCTGGAGCCGGTCGCCTCCGCCGCCCCGGAGGCCCTGGTCACCGCGGTCGGCCCCACCGTGCAGCGCTACCTCACCGGCGAGTTGGACCAGGGATCCGCCCGGAGCCGGAGCGGCTGAAAGCTAGGACCGGCCACGTTGTCGCGGCCTTCTACCGTGCCGGCGGCCGGTCACCGCGGCGGGCGGCCACCGCGTGGCGGCAGAGCATCGGGTGCAGCAGCCGGGACAGCTCCGCCACGTCCGCCACCGGCCGGGGGAAGGCCAGCCGGGCACGCCGCCGGGCGCCCGGTCCGCCGTAGGCCACCACCAGGCCGTGCCGGTCCAGTCGCACCACGCGCGGCTCGCCGCCGGTCAGATCGAGCTGCCGGCGCAGGTATCCGGCCACCTCGGGGCCGTGGTGGTCGGCGAGGTCGGCCAGCAGCGCGGCCTCGACCGGGTGCAGCGGGTCCGGTGCGGCGGCGGCGTACTCCGCCGGGTCGATGCGGTGCACGCCGGCGCTCTCCAGCCGGGCCTCGACCACCTCGAAGCGGTGCAGCCGGAACCGGGTGCCGACGTCGAGCAGGTCGCCGGTCGGGTCCACCGCGGCGAAGTCCGCCGCCGCGGCGCGGGCCTCCGCGCCGGTCAGCGGCGCCGCCCAGCCGGACACCCAGGCCCGGCCGAGCGACGGCGCGCCCGCGGCCGGGGGCAGGTCCAGCACGTCCAGCACCACGGCCACATCGTCGGCCGGATCCGGGGCCAGCTCGGCGGCGAGGTCGCTGACCACCGGCACGAGCATCAGCACCCGGCCGTCGACGTCCGTGGCGTGCCGGACGTGGAACGGCCCGGGTCGGTGGGCGAGGTGCACCAGGCCGGGGAGCCGGCCCGCGACCAGAGTGCGAACGATCTCGGCGGGGCTCGGTCCCATCGGACACCTCCAGCATAGGTTAGGCTTACCTAAGTCGCACCCTAGAACACCCGAGCGGAGACGTCCACCGTGAACCACCCCCGCCCCAAGGCCCGCCTGTCCCGCGCCCTCGGCATCCCGCTGACCCGCAAGTGCGTCCGCTACGTCGAACGCCGCCCCTACCCGCCCGGCGTGCACGGACGCGCCCGCCGACGCACCTCCGACTACCAGGTGCGACTGTTGGAGAAGCAGCGGCTGCGGCACCAGTACAACGTCAGCGAGGTCCAGCTCCGCCGGGCCTTCGACGAGGCCGCGCGGGCCGCCGGCAAGACCGGTGAAAGCCTCGTCGCGCTCCTGGAACGCCGGCTCGATGCCGTGGTGCACCGCGCCGGGCTGGCCCGCAGCATCTACCAGGCCCGGCAGCTCGTCGCCCACGGACACCTCTCCGTCGACGGGCGCAAGGTCGACCGGCCCTCGTACCGGCTGCGGCCGGGCCAGGTGGTGGCCGTACGGGAGCGCAGCCGCGAGCGGCTGCCGTTCCGGCTCGCGGCCACCGGGGCGAACGCCGCCGAGGGGCCCGGGCAGCCGTACCTCTCGGCCGACCTGCCCGGTCTGCGGGTCATCCTGCTGCGCGAGCCGGCCCGGCACGAGGTGCCGGTGATCTGCGACGAGCAACTGGTGGTCGAGTACTACTCGCGGTGAGGCCCGGCCCGACCCGGGCCGGCCCCGGCCGATCCCGCCGGGCCGGATCTCCACCCCGGCCTAGCGGGTCTGCTCCAGCCAGGAGGCGAAGAGCAGGCCGTAGACCGACTCCGGGTCGCCGACCAGTTCGTCGTGCGGCCCGCGCTGCACGATCCTGCCCCGGTCCACCACGACCACCTCGTCGGCGGCCTGGGCGGTGGAGAGCCGGTGCGCGATGGCCAGGGTCGTGCGGCCCCGGGTGACGGCGTCGAGAGTGCGTTGCAGGCGGACCTCGGTGGCCGGGTCCACGGCGCTGGTGGCCTCGTCCAGCACCAGCAGGTCCGGGTCGGCCACGTACGCCCGGGCCAGCGCGACCAGTTGCCGCTCCCCCACGCTCAGCGCCTCGCCCCGCTCCCCGACCGGGGTTTCCAGGCCCGACGGCAGCCCGTCCAGCCAGTCCGCCAGCCCCAGCTCGGAGAAGGCGACGGTGAGCTGGTCGTCGGTCAACTCGGGGCGGGCGAAACGGACGTTGTCCCCGACCGTGGCGTCGAACAGGAAGCCGTCCTGCGGCACCATCACCACCCTGGAACGCAGCGAGTCGAACCGGACCCGGTGCAGCGGCACCCCGGAGAGCAGCACCTCGCCCGCGGTCGGGTCCATCAGCCGGGTGAGCAGCTTGGCGAAGGTGGTCTTGCCGCTGCCGGTCTCGCCGACCACCGCGACCCGACTCTTCGCCGGGATGTCCAGGGTGACGTCGTGCAGCACCGGCGGGCCGCCCGGATAGGCGAAGGTCACCCCGGCGAACCGGATGTCCAGCGGACCGGGCGGCAGCTCCCGCCCCTGCGCGCCCGGGTCGGCCACGTCGGGGGCGACGTCGAGGACGTCGAGCACCCGGCGCCAGCCGGCGATCGCGTTCTGCGCCTCGTTGAGCACCTCGGTGGCGATCTGCACCGGCTGGATGAAGAGCGTGACCAGGAACAGGAAGGCGGTGAGCTGGCCGATGGACAGGGTGCGGTCGGCGCCCAGGGTGACACCGACGACCACGACGCCGGCCAGCGCCAGACCGGCCGCCAGCTCCCCCACCGAACTGCCCATGATGCTGATCCTGATAGCCCGCTGCTGGGCCTTCTGCTGCCCCTCGATCGCGCTGTCCAGCCGCCGGGCGGTGCGCCCCGCGATGCCGTACGCCCGGATCACCGACGCGCCGACGACACTCTCGCCGATCGCGCCGAGCAGGGTGCCCATCCGCTGCCGCACCACGCCGTAGGCCGCACCGAGGCGCTGCTGGAGGACCCGGATGAGCAGCACCGCCGGTGCGAAGGCGCCGAGCACCACCAGCGTCAACTGCCAGGAGTACGCCAGCATCACCGCGGTGGTGACCACGAGCTGGCCGAGGTTGACGAGCAGGATCACACCGCCCCACTGGAGGAACTGGGTGATCTGGTCGACGTCGCTGGTGACCCGGGAGACCAGCGACCCGCGCCGCTCGGACTGCTGGTGCAGCATCGACAGGTCGTGCACGTGCCGGAAGGCACGGGTGCGGACGTTGGCCAGTGCGGTCTCGCTGACCGTGAACAGCCGGCGCATCATCAGGTAGCCGCAGGCGGTGGTCACCACCAGCACGGCGACGGTCACGCCGACGACCCTCCAGACCACGCCCAGGTCGAGACCGCCGACGATCCCGCCGTCGATGCCGCGTTGCACCGCCACCGGCACCGCCACCCGCCCGACCATGTAGACCAGGGCCAGCACGAGCGTGCCGACCAGCCCGGTCCTCAGCTCCGGGGAGAGGGCGAGCCCCCGGCGCAGCGTCCGCCAGGTCGACTCGCTCTTCTCCACGGGTTCCGCCGCCACGCTCACCGGTCCACCTCGATCTCCAGGCCGGAGGTCAACGGGCTGACCTCGTCGTAACCGCGCTGCTGCTCGCGTTCCTGCTCGGCCTGCTCGTACGCGGTGACCAGCTCGGCGTACCCGGTGACGGCGGCCAGCAACTCGCTGTGCGTACCCCGGGCCAGCACCCGCCCCTGCTCCAGGTAGACCACCTCGTCGGCGAGCGCGATGGTGGCCCGGCGGTACGCGACGACCAGGATCGACGCGGCGGCCCGGCCATCGGTCGGGGCGCGCAACCCGGCCAGGATGGCCGCCTCCACCCGGGGGTCGACCGCGCTCGTCGCGTCGTCGAGCACCAGCAGGCGGGGCCGCCCGGCCAGCGCCCGGGCCAGGGTGAGCCGCTGCCGCTGCCCGCCGGAGAGCGAGGTGCCCCGCTCGCCGACCATGGTGTCCAGCCCTTCGGGGAGCGCGGCCACGAAGCCGTCCGCCTCGGCCAGCCGCAACGCCGCCCACACGTCGTCGTCGCCGATGCCCGGCCGGTCCAGGGTGATGTTGGCCCGTACCGTGTCGTCGAAGACGAACGGCACCTGGGCGACCAGGGCCACGTTCGAGGCCAGGGTGTCGGCGCGCAGCTCGCGGACGTCGACGCCGTCCAGGGTGACCGTGCCGGCGCGCGGGTCGACCAGGCGTGCCGCGAGGGCGGCGACGGTCGACTTGCCGGCGCCGGTCGGGCCGACCAGGGCGACCGTCTTCCCGGCCGGAACCGTGAAGGAGACCTCGCCGAGCACCTCGGCGCCGGGCAGGTGCGCCTCGGCCGGCTCGTAACCGAAGTGCACGTCGTGGAAGGCGAGCGTGGCCGGCGTCGGGTTCGTCGGGTCGAGGCGACGTTCGCCGTACGGCATCTCGCCGGTGGCGTCCAGGACCCGCCGGACCCGGTCCCAGCCGGCGACGCTGCGCGGCAGCTCGGCCAGCACCCAGCCGATGGCGCGCACCGGAAAGGCCAGCACGGTGAAGAGGAAGGCCACGCTGACCAACTCGGTGACGTTGATCGCGCCGGAGCGTAGCCGGAACGCCCCGACCACCAGCACGGCCAGGGTGCCGAGGCTGGGCAGGGTCTCCAGCATCGGGTCGAAGACGCCCCGCAGCCGGCCGACGGAGATCAGCGCGTCGCGCAGTTCCCCGGCGCGGGCGGCGAAGCGGGCGGTCTCGTGTGCTTCCCGCCCCATCGTCTTGACCACCAGGGCGCCGTCGAAGCTCTCGTGGGCGATGCCGCTGACCTCGGCGCGCAACCGCTGCGCCCGCGCCTGCCGGGGGGCCATCCGTCGGGAGTAGACCACGTTGAGCGCGAAGAGCGCCGGGAAGACCGCGAGGCCGACCAGCGCGAGCGGCCAGTCGGTGACGAAGAGCGAGACGATCGCGCCGACCAGCATGACCAGGGTGCCCACAGCGAAGGGCAGCGGGGCGATGGGGAACCAGGCGGCCTCCACGTCGGAGTTGGCGTTGGACAGCAACGTGCCGGTGGCGTTGCGCTGGTGCCAGGCCAGCGGCAGGTCGAGGTAACGGCGGGTGACCCGGCGGCGGTAGTCGGCCTGGAGGCGGAACTGCATGTAGCCGGCGCCGAGGCGTCGACCGAAGATGCCCACCACCCGCAGCACGCTGATGCCGAACAGCGCCACCGCGGCCAGGGCGAGCGTGCCGGCCGGGACGGACCCGCGGGCGATCGCCGGCACCACCACCTCGCCGACCACCGCGCCCACCACGTACGCGCTCGCGATCACCATGAGGCCGAAGAGCACGCTGCCCGTCACGGCCACCGCGAAGATGCGTGGTTGTTCCCGGATCGCCCGGCCGAGGACCGACAGACCCCGCCCGATGACGTCTCGACTCGTCCCGCTCGCCACGCTCTCCCCCGCCGTGCGCCGCTTTCCGACCCCTCATCCTTACCGGTCGGGGCCAGCCCCGCCGACCGCACGCGGTATGTCCGCCGTCACGTGTGCCGGCTCGCCGCCTTGGAGACGCCCGGCGCGCCGGGTCCGGCGGACGGGCCTACCATCGTCCTCATGCCGCGGTACGCCCGATCGGAGCGCGAGGCGCTCGCCGACCTGATGCTGGAGCGGGGCCCGGACGCGCCGACGGTCAACGAGGGGTGGACGACCCGTGACCTGGCCGCGCACCTGGTGCTGCGCGAGCGCAGACCGGACGCGGCGGGCGGCATCCTGCTGTCGCCGTTGCGCGGGTACGCCGAGCGGGTGCGCCTGCGGATCGCCGCGCGTCCCTGGGCGGCGCTGGTCGGGCAGGTCCGCCGGCCGCCGGTGTGGAGCCCGCTGAGCAACCCGCTCACCGACGAGCTGGCCAACACCCTGGAGTTCTTCATCCACCACGAGGACGTCCGCCGGGCCCGGCCGGGCTGGCAGCCCCGCGACCTGCCGTCCGACCTTCAGGGCCGGTTGTGGCAGCGAGTCGCCCTGCTGGCCCGGGCGGCGCTACGCCGGTACCCGGCGGACCTGCTGGTACAGGCCCTCGGGTACGGGGAGTTGGCCGTGGGCCGGGGCGGCGACCGCCTTCGACTGGTGGGATGCCCGGGTGAGTTGGCGTTGTTCCTCTCCGGGCGGCAGCGGGTGGCCCGGGTCCAGGTCGACGGCCCGCCCGCCGCCGCCGAGAGACTCCGCGCCGCCCGCCTCGGCCTCTGAACCCGACCACGCGATTGGACGGTCCGCCCCGGCCCCGCCACGATCGTGAGCGGGGGACCCGTCCGGCGACTACTCCGCGTCCTGCTGATCCGGTCGGCGGCGGCTCGCGCCGTCCGCGTCCTGCCCGGCCGGGCGCCGGAGTCAGCCGCCCCTGACGTTGGTGGCGACGCAGGTGGTGTTGTTCGGGCCGGAGCCGATCTTCTTCGGCTCCCTGCCGGTGTCGTTGCCCTCGAAGAGGTCGCAGAGGCCCGCCTTGCCGACACCGGTGAAACGGATGCCGTCGAGCTTCGCGGTGTCACCGAGGTTGGTGTTGATGCCGACCAGGACGCCGCCCCTGCCGGTCACCGTGATGTTGCTCAGGATGACCGAGCGGGCGGCCTGGGTCCTGCAGTTGCCGCAGGAGCGGTAGAGCTTGCCGAACGCGTCGTCGACCTGGAAGTCGCGGATGGTCACCGAGCCGCCACCAGCCCGGTTGTCCTGGAATATCTTGTCGTCGGCGTTCGCCGCGCCGCCGCCGATGATCCGCACCGTGGCGTTGCTGCCACGGAAGGTCGCGGCGTCCTCGCCCACGTCCTCCCAGAAGACGTTGCGTAGCGTGCAGCTACCCGTGCAGTGCACGCCGTCGGCGGCGGGCGCACCGATGATCACGTTCTCCAGCACCGCGCCGTCGGCCAGCTCGAACAGCGGTTTCTGGTTCTCGTCCTGACCGCCGTCACCGAGGGCGCCGCTGCCGACGAACTGCTTGTTGGCACCGTCGAACACGCCGGTCACCTTGATGGTGGTGCGCACCGTCTCGTTGCCGGCGACCGGCGGAGCGGTGCCGGCGGAGGCGATCGCGGTGGTCGCCGCGGCGGCGGCGAGCCCCACCGCCACCACCCCTGCGGCCCACCAGCGGCCACGTTCGTACTGCGTCATCAGGTACACCCTTTCTCGGTTCCGGTCCGCCCGGCACCACCGGGAGGCCGTCGGACAGGAGTACGGGAAGGGGTCTTCGCGGGATCAGACCCCGACGAGACGCCGGCCCGGAAGCACCGCTGCGCACCGACCCCCGAATCGGCCGGACAGGGGGCCACCATGCGCAGCACCGCCATGTCGGCACTGCACGAGCCTCCCTTCGTCGCGGCCCGACATCCGGGCACCGACGAGGTTGCGGCTCAGAGCCTGGACTGGGCAGGACGCCTCGGCCTGGTCGACGACGGGCCCCGGCAACGCCGACTGCGCCGGGCTGCCGCGGCGAAACTCGCCGGCCGGACCTGCCCGGCGGCCCCGCTCGACCGACTCCGGCTGCTAACCGACCTGATCACCTGATTGTTCGTGGTGGACGACGCCTGCGACGAGGACGGCCTCGGCGAAGCGGCAACCCGGCTCGCCCCGATCGTCGCCGCCCTGCTGGACGTGCTCGACCGGCTCGGCGGGCCGGACAAGCAGCCGCCGGGCGCCGCCGGCACGCTCGGGCTGGCGCTGGCCGACATCTGCCGACGGGTCCGCGACCAGCACCGGCCGACCCTGCTGCTGCGACTGGTCAGCCAACTGCGGGAGTACCTGCTCGCCCTGCTGTGGGAGGCGGCCAACCGGGAACGCCGGCGGGTGCCGGGGCTGGCCGAGTACGTGCAGATGCGGCGGCACACCGGAGGCGCCCGGCCCAGCCTCACCCTGACCGACCTGGCGTACGACCGGCAGCCCGGAGCGGGCCGGCGGAGCGCGCCGGAGGTGCTCGCCCTCGACGACCTCACCGCGGATCTGGTCTGCTGGTGCAACGACCTGTTCTCACACCGCAAGGAGCGGCAGGCGGGATCCGACGCGCAGAACCTGGTCACCGTGATCGCGGCGCAGGCCGGGCTGGACGCGGAGAGCGCCTTCCGGGTCGCGGCGAACCGGTTCAACGAGGGGTTGACCCGGTATCTCGCCTGGGACAGCGCACTGGCCGCCGACCCGGCGCTGGCCTCCTTCCTCGCCGCCCGGCGGGCCTGGATCCGGGGCACCTACGACTGGTCGTCGCGGGCGGACGGGTACGCCTGATTCCCTGTCCCGTCCCGGGACTCGGTCGCCTCAGAGTTTTGAGGGCTAGCCGACCCCCGGGTGCAGGCAATACTCTTCGGTAACCGCAGAGCGACGTGACCCCCGTCACGTCTTCCACCCCCTGAAGGCGGCTCAAAGCGATGGCTCTCGATATACCGTACCGTTCGATCCCCGATATGTTCCTCAAGCGCGTGGCCGCGACACCGGACCGCCACGCTTTCGCCCACCCCAACGCGGACGACTCCGGGCCGGTGTGGCTCACCTGGGAACAGGTCGGTCAGCGGGCCCAGGCGGTCGCCGCCGGCCTGCACGGGCTGGGTGTCGGCCTGGAGGATCCCGTGGCGATCCTGGCCAACACCCGACTCGACTGGGTGATCGCCGACTTCGGCATCATGTGCGCCGGTGGCGCCACCACCACGGTGTACCCGACCACCGAACCGGAGGACGCGGCGTACATCATCGCCGACTCCAGGTCCCGCGTACTGTTCGCCGAAGACCCGACCCAGGCCGCGAAGATCGCGGGCGCGGACCTGCCGGCGCTGACCCACGTGGTCCTGCTCGACGGGGTGCCCGACCCGGCCGCCGCCGTGCCCCAGCTCACCCTGGCCGAGTTGGAGCAGCGGGGTCGGCAGGCCCTCGCGGCGGACCCGGGCCTGATCGAGCGGCTGGTCGCCCCGATCGGCCCGGACCACCTGGCCACCCTGATCTACACCTCCGGCACCACCGGCCGACCCAAGGGCGTCGAGCTGCTGCACGGCGGTTGGTGCTGGGAGGGCGTGGCACAGTCCGACGTCGGGCTGCTGCGCGAGGACGACCTGCAGTACCTCTGGCTGCCGCTGTCCCACTCGTTCGGCAAGACGCTGCTCTGCGGGGCGACCCACGTCGGCCTGCCCACCTACGTCGACGGGCGGGTGGAGAAGCTGGTCGACATGCTGAGCATCGTCCGGCCCACGCTGATGTGCGGGGCGCCGCGGGTCTTCGAGAAGGTCTACAACAAGGCGGTCACCACGGCCCGGGACGCCGGCGGCGCCAAGGCCAAGATCTTCGCCTGGGCTGTCGCGGTCGGCAAGGAGAAGGTCGCCCTGGAGCAGGCCGGCAAGCCGCTCCCGGCCGGGCTGAGGCTCAAGTACGCGCTGGCCGAGAAGCTGGTGTTCAGCAAGCTCCAGGCCCGCCTCGGCGGGCGGATCCGGGTGCTGGTCTCCGGCGCCGCGCCGCTGAGCCCGGAGATCGCCACCTTCTTCGCCGCCGCCAACCTGCCCATCTGCGAGGGGTACGGCCTCACCGAGACCAGCGCCGGCGCGTTCGTCGCCCGGCCGCAGGCGAACCGGATCGGCACCGTCGGGCAGGCGTTGGGCGACCTGGAGTGCCGAACCGACACCGACGGGGAGATCCTGCTGCGGGGCGGGCCGGTGATGCGCGGCTACCACAACCTCCCCGGGGAGACGGCCGCCGTGTTCACCGAGGACGGTTTCTTCCGCACCGGCGACATCGGCAGCCTCGACGACGACGGCTACCTGCGCATCACCGACCGGAAGAAGGATCTGGTCAAGACCTCCGGCGGCAAGTACATCGCGCCGTCGCACATCGAGGGCATGTTCAAGGCGGTCTGCCCGTACACCTCCCAGGCGGTCGTGATCGGGCAGGCCCGCAACTACTGCACCATGCTGGTCACCCTGGACCCGGACGCGATCAAGGGCTGGGCGGCCGGCGGCCCGCTGGAGGGCCGCGACTACGCCGAGATCGTCGCCTCCCCGCAGGCGCAGGCCATGGTCGAGGAGTACGTCGCGCAGCTCAACGCCCGGCTCAACCGGTGGGAGACGATCAAGAAGGTCGCCATCCTGCCGCGCGATCTGACCATCGAGCATGGCGAGATCACCCCGTCGTTGAAGATCAAGCGGCGGGGCGTGGAGAGCAACTTCGCCGCCGAGATCGACAAGATGTACGAGGGCACGCTGGCCGAGATCTGACCGGTTGGGGTGGCCGGGCCCACGGCTCGGGGCACGGCCACCCCCACCCCCGGCGGTGCGGCGCCGCCGCTCAGAGGTGCCGGCCGCGCCAGCGGGTGTGCTCGGCCTCGGTGACACGCTCCTCCTCCAGCGCCGCCCGCCGGACCTCACGGCGCAACTCGCCGTCGGTCAGGGTCTGCGCGACGGCTGTGGCGACGCAGACCACCGCCAGCACCGCCAACGCCACCAGTTCCGGCAGCCCGGCGCCGACCGGGGCGAGCACGACGAGCAGCAGCACAGCCACGAGCGACGGCCACCGGAGCACGTGCAGCGCCCGCAGCCCGCAGGCGACGAGACTGAGCAGGTAGACCCCCACCCCACCCCAGAGCACCACGATCCAGAACCAGCCCAGCGGCGGCCCCCAGGCAGGTGCGCCCGGGGCCGCCGCCTCGGCCAGCAGGTCCTCCAGGCCCAGGGCGAAAAAGATGATGCCGGCGATCATCGGCAGGTGCAGGTACGTGTACGCGTCCCGGGCCAACCGACGCCGCGCGGTCGGCTCGCGGGTCCGGTGCAGCGTCTGCTCGACCGCCAGGGCCAGGGTGTCGAAGTACGCCCACCACAGTGCCGAGGCCACCGCGACGCCGAGCAACGCGGCGACCACCACCGGCCAGGTGAGCGGCAGTTCGGTGACGAACTTCGGGCCGAACCCCAGTGCGATGATCGACTCGCCGAGCGCGACCAGCACAATCAGCGCGTGTCGCTCCGCCCAGTGCCCGGCGGAGACCACCACCCAGTACGCCCGGCCGAGCGTGACTCCTCCGACGTACTCGATGGACAGGGCCGCGAGCCAGAGACACAACCGGATCCACCCCTGGGTGGCGCCCTCGGCGACCCGCGGCGGCACCAACGCGGCGACGACCAGCAGCCCGGTGGAGACCACCGGCAGCACGGCGAGCAAGGCCCAGCGGCGCAGCCGCGCCCGGTCGGCGCGGTGCAGCCAGCCGAAGACCCCGAGCTGGGCGGCGCGGACCACGAAGTAACAGCCGGCGAAGAAGAGCGGGCCGTTGACGCCGCCGGGCCCGTCGCGGAACGCCCCGGGCATGCTCAGCGCGAGCAGGAAGGTGGCGGCAGCGGTGACGAAGCCGACCATCGGCATGACGCCCTGGTCCGCGCGGACCGCGTTGCCGAGCCCGGCGAAGCCGGTCCAGCACCACCAGAGCAGCGCCAGCACCAGCATTGCGCCGAACAGGTTCGGCGCGGTCGCCAGGCTCGACGTGAGGTTGGTGACGGTGAGGAAGGCGAAGACGAAGACCAGGTCGTAGAAGAGCTCCAGTCGGTTGGTGCGCGAGCCGGGCGCACCGCGTCGCAGCCCGCGCGTCCCCCTTCGGCGCCCGCTCTCCACACCGGCAGTCTCGCAGCGACGCCGCCGGTCGGGCCGTCGATCGACGGCGGACCCGTCGGAAGTGGTCGGCGCCGTCGGTGGGGCGACCGGGCAGCGTGGCCGAACCGATTCGACGGTGTTTCTCAGGCGATGACCGTGGTCTCGCGCCACTGCCGCCGAGCGGATCGGTCCAGGTCGTAGCGGACCGCCGCGATCCGGCCCACCGCCTCCACCAGATCCGCGGCTGGCAGCGTGAAGGGCAGCCGCAGGAAGCGCTCCAGGGTGCCGTCCAGGCCGAACCGAGGGCCGGGCGCCAGCCGTACGCCGACGTCCTCGGCGGCGCGGGCCAGCGCACTGGAGACCGGGCCGTCCAACTCGGCCCAGAGGGTGACCCCGCCGGCCGGCACGGTCACCCGCCAGTCGGGCAGCCGCGCGGCGAGCACCTCCAGCAGGGCGTCGCGCTGGGCGGCGAGCTGGGCCCGCCGGGCGGCGACAATGGCCGGGGCGTCGGCGAGCAGGTGCACCGCCACGAGCTGGTCCAACACCGGGCTGGCCATGTCCACGCCGACCCGGGCGGCGGCGAGCCGCTGGACCTGCGGCGCGGAGGCGCGCACCCAGCCGATCCGCAGCCCGCCCCAGTAGGGCTTACTCATCCCGCCGATGCTGATCACCCGGCTGTGCCGGTCGTACGCGGCAACCGGCGGTGGCATCGGGGTGCCGTCCAGCGGCAGGTCCACGAAGGACTCGTCGACTACCAGGTCGGTGCCGGCGGCGTGCGCCGTGGCGACCACCCGCTCCCTCAGGCCGGCCGGCATCAGGTGGCCGGTCGGGTTCTGGAAGTCGGGGATCAGGTAGGCCAGCTTGGGGCGCGTCTGACGGATGCTGCCCAGCAGCAGGTCCGGATCCCACCCGACGCCGTCGGTGGCCAGGCCGTGAGTGGTGATCCGGGCGCGGCGCGCGGCGAGCGCGGCCAGCGCGTTGGGATAGGTGGGCGACTCGACCAGCACGCTGCCACCGGGGGCCAGCGCCAGGCGCAGCACGAGGTCCAGCGCGTGCTGGGTACCGCTGGTGACCATGATCTGCTCGGCGCTGGTGGGCAGCCCTCGGTCGGTGTACGACCGGGCGACCGCCTCGCGCAGCTCGATGATCCCGGTCGGGTGGTAGCCGGCGCCGCCCAGGTACCGGGACAGGTCCTCGGTGGCGGCCCGGGCGGCCGGGACGAGTTGGGGCGGGGCGGCCAGCGCGGCGACCCCGAGGTCGATCATGTCCTGGTCGTCGAGCGGCGTCCACAGCCCGGTGCTGGCGACCCGGTGGGTGCCCGGCAGCATCGTCCAGCTTCCCGCGCCGCGTCGGCTGGCGAGGTGGCCGGTGTCGCGGAGTTGCCGGTAGGCGGCGGTGACCGTGGTCCGGCTGATCCGCAGCGCCTCGGCGAGTTCCCGCTCGGCGGGCAGGCGTATCCCGAGCGGGAGCCGGCCGTCGGCGAGCAGGCCGCGGACGGCGGCCGCGAGGGCGGCGTAGTCCGGATTGCGGCGGCGGCCGGGTAGGGCGTGCCACTGCCCCAGCAACCGGGCTAATTGGGCTCCCCGAACCTGGCTGGTCATGGCCACCTTCCCTAAATTGGTTCTTCTATCGTGCGGATTGGCCATTAGATTGGCATGCATGGCGCTGATTGGCAATCTCCGATATCGACCGGTTCGACGGCTGGTCCAGCTCTACACCGGCCTGGTCCTCTACGGCGTCAGCATGGCGTTGATGATCCGCTCCGGGCTCGGGCTGAACCCGTGGGACGTCTTCCACCAGGGGCTCGCCCGGCAGACCGGGATGTCGGTGGGCGCGGCCAGCATCCTGGTCGGCGCCACGGTGCTGCTGCTCTGGATCCCGCTGCGACAGCGGCCGGGCCTCGGCACGCTCAGCAACGTGGTGGTGATCGGGCTGGCCGTCGACGCCGCCGTGGCCATCCTCCCGGCCGACCTGCCGCTGCCGGCCCGGGTCGTGCTGCTGGTCACCGGCATCGTCGCCAACGGTGCCGCCACCGGTCTCTACCTTGGCGCCAACCTCGGCCCCGGCCCCCGCGACGGGCTGATGACCGGGCTGGTCGCCCGCCGCCCCGGCTGGTCGGTGCGGCTGGTCCGCACCGCCATCGAGGTGGTCGTGCTGGCCTCGGGCGTCCTGCTCGGCGGCACCGTGGGCCTCGGAACGGTCGGCTACGCGCTGGCGATCGGCCCGCTGGCCCAGCTGTTCATCCCCGTCTTCGCCCTCAGTCACCGGGCCGCTCCGGAAACGACCCCCGCCACCCCGGCCCTGACCTGCGCGGACGTGCCCGGCGGAAAGTAGGTGTTTCCTCCGCCGACACCGCCGGGCATCATTCCTGCATGGTGGTGGACGCATGGCGGTGGACGGACGCCTGGATTTTCGTGTCTCTGGTGATCGCGAGCGGCGCGGGGCGGCACCGCCGTGCCGTCGACTCCCGGCGCCCGGAGGGCGTCCGGCTCGCTGACGTCCTGTCCACAGCGGACCACCTCAACCAGAGCATCCCCGACCGGGAGGACGTCGAGACAGCGGTCCGCCGGCTGGTCGGCTCCGGGCTGGTCAGCGTGAGCGACGGCTGGTTCCGGATCACCCCGGACGGGGAGCGGCTCTGGCGGACCAGGCCGCGCGCCGGGTTCGGAACCACCGTGGACACCGTGCAGGGGGTGTTGGCCCGCCGGCACGGCACGCCCGGCGACGCCGAGTGGCACCTGCCCGAGCAGGAGCACGCCGCGGCGGTGCAGGAGTACCTGGTCAGGTCGATTCCCGCTCCGCGCCGCTCGCCCGAGGGCCAGTCCGGCCGCTGAGGCGGCCCGACACGCTCACCAGCCCAAGGCGCCCGACACGCTCACCACCCCTCACGGCGCGACACGCTCAGCTACACCTACACCAATTTGATCTCTGCTCGCGGCCTTCATGACCAACTCTGCTTGCGCCGCTTCGGGGTGTCCGACCGCCCGGACGCCCCCACTTGCCGCAACTCGCGAGCGCGGCCGGACGGGCGCGGGGCCGGACGGTGCGACGGGGCAGGGTCGGACGGGATAGGGC
>NZ_SMKN01000119.1 GCF_004348675.1 Micromonospora sp. KC606
GCTGCGTGCCGCCGGCTGCGTGTACGCCGAGGACGAGGCGGACCTGCTGATCGCCGCCGTCGACACCCCCGCCGCGCTGACCACGCTGGCCGACCGGCGCGTCGCCGGCGAGCCGCTGGAGCACCTGCTCGGCTGGGCCGAGTTCTGCGGAATGCGGGTCGCGGTCGCACCGGGCGTCTTCGTGCCCCGCGCGCGTACCACCCTGCTGGTGGCGGCCGCGGCGGCGCTCGCCGGCCCCGCCCCGGCGGTGGCCGATCTGTGCTGCGGGTCGGGCGCGACCACCCTGGCGCTGGCCGCGCGGCTCGCGCCGCGCTGGCTCGCCGCCGTCGACCTGGACCCGGAGGCCGTGGCGTGCGCCCGCCGCAACCTCGCCGGCCGGCCCGTCGAGGTCCTGCACGGCGATCTGTACGACCCGCTGCCGGACGCCTGGCGGGGGCGGCTCGACCTGGTGGTGGCGAACGCCCCGTACGTCCCGACGGAGGCGGTGGCGCTGATGCCGGCCGAGGCGCGCCGGTACGAGGCGCTGGTGGCTCTTGACGGCGGGGAGGACGGGCTGGCCGTGTTGCGCCGGGTGGTGGCCGGAGCGGTGGACTGGCTGGCCCCCGGCGGCCAGCTGGTGGTCGAGGTGGGGGAGAGCCAGGTGGACGCGCTGGACGCCGAGCTGCGGGCGGTGGGGCTGCACCCTCGGGTGGTCCGGGCGCGGGAGTGGGACGCGACGGCGATGACCGCCCGCCGCCCCGGCTGACCCTGCCGAAAAGGTGACCAGGAGGGCCGCGTCCGGGACCGGGACGCGGACCTCCTGGTCGGCTCGGGGCCGCTCAGCGGTGCGGCCTGGTCGGCTCGGGGCCGCTCAGCGGTGCGGCCTGGTCGGCTCGGGGCCGCTCAGCGGTGCGGCCTGACCGGCTCGGGGCCGCTCAGCGGTGCGGCGGGGCGGTGGCGAAGGCGGCCCAGGTCGCCGCTGGGAAGAGCAGGACCGGGCCGGAGGGGTCCTTGGAGTCGCGGACGGCCACCACGCCGGGCACGGCCGCCAGCTCCACGCAGGCGCCCTCGTCTCCGCTGTGGCTGCTCTTGCGCCAGGCGGCCGTGGCCAACGCCGCGCTGATCCTCGGTGTCATGTCCTACCGTCCCTTCAACAGTTGCAGGAGCAGGTCGCGGCTGTCGGTCGGGCTGAGCGCGACGGTCCGCAGGTGTTCCATGATCTTGGTGCAGGTTCGCAGGTCACCCGGCCGGTCGAGAACCATCTGCCCGGCGACGGTCTCCACCGAGGCGATGAGCGGATCCTCGGGGTCGGCGAACTCGAGGATGTGCAGCGAGCCGCGGGTGCCCCGGTGGTAGCCGGCCGACAGGGGGATGACCTGGACGGTCACGTTCGGCAGCTCGCCCATTTTGAGCAGGTGCTGCAGCTGCCTCTCCATCACCGTCCGGTCGCCGACCGGCCGCAGCAGCGCGCCCTCGTCGATGACCGCGTCGAAGATGGGTGGGTCGTCGTCGGTGATCCGCTGCTGCCGGTCCAGCCGGAGCTGCACCCGTTGCTCGACCTGGTCGTCGCTGAGGGTGTGCGGCCCGCCGCGCATCACGCCGCGGATGTAGTCGGCGGTCTGGAGCAGGCCCGGTACGACCGAGGGCTCGAAGTTGGCGATGCCGGTCGCTTCGGCCTCCAGGGCGATGAAGTCGATGGTGCGTTTGTCCAGCAGGTGTGAGTACGGCACCCACCAGCCGGGTTTGCGGGTGTCCTTGGCCAGCTGCACCGCCGCGGCGATGTCGTCCGGCCCGACCCCGTAGAGGCTGAGCAGCGCGCGCACGGTCGCGGGACTGACCAGCGTCTGGGCGTTCTCGTAGCGGGACAGGGTGCTGCGGGTGCTGTTGATCTCGTCGGCGGCGGCTTCCAGCGTTAGGCCGACAGCCTCCCGGTGGGTGCGCAGGGCGATGCCGAGCCGGCGTGCCCGAGCGGTCTTCGCAGCCATGTATCGATGGTCGCATAGGTCTCTGGGAAAGTGCGCATGAGAGAACGTCGATGAGAGTTGCATTCACGCCCTTCCACCTGTCAATCTGTGTTGGCGTCCTCACCCACGGTTGTCGTGGCGACGGCGAGGGTGAGCGACCGGAGGGGATGGGGCGCGTGGCGATCGGGTTTACTCCCCCGTATCCGATCGCCACGTGCCGCCTCACCGTCCACCGGCAAGGGAGACATCGGATGAGGGTGAGCGGATGTCTGGGCGAGCGGCATTGACCCGGTTCCTGGTGGTGCTCACCGACGTCCGCCCGGTCCAGGAGGAGGCCCGCGACGAGCGGACCGCGCCCGAACGGCGGCGCCAGGTGGTCGGCGCGAACACCCGGGAGGCAGCCGACCGAATCGCCGGCGCCTTCATGGCCCTCGGGATGGTCCGCGCCGGCCGGCAGCGGGTGAAGGTCATCGCCGTCGGGCGGGGACGACACACCAGCCCCGACAATAGGTGACGCGGCGTATCGGCGAGAGGGACCGACTGCGAAGGCGGTTCGCCTCCTGCCGGGTATCGCCATCGGCCCGCCGCCACCCGCAGTAAGGTCAACCGGGTGAGCGCCGCTGGCTGCTCCGCAGTCGCGTACCGAAAGGTGACCCAGTGACCACCCCAGGCAAGACCCGCGTGGCGATCGTCTTCGGCGGTCGCAGCCCCGAACACGGCATCTCCTGCGTCAGCGCCGGCAGCGTGCTCGCCGCCCTGGACCCGGACGAGTTCGAGGTGGTGCCGGTGGGCATCACCCGCCAGGGGCAGTGGGTGCTCGCCAGCGGCGACCCGAACCGGCTCGCCATCCACGACCGCAGGCTGCCGGAGATCACCGCCGGTTCCGGCGCCGAGCTGGTCCTGCGCGCCGACCCCACCGCGGGTGGACTGATGGTGCTCGACCCGGCCGAGGGCCCCCGCGCGCTGGCCGACGTCGACGTGGTCTTCCCCGTGCTGCACGGCGCGTACGGCGAGGACGGCACCATCCAGGGCATGCTGGAGATGGCCGACATCCCGTACGTCGGGGCGAACGTCTTCGCCTCCGCAGCGGCGATGGACAAGGAGTTCACCAAGAAGCTCTGCGCCGTAGAGGGCATCCCGGTCGGGCCGTACGCCGTGCTGCGCAGCGGAACCAACCTCACCGAGGAGGAAAAGGAGCGCCTGGGCCTGCCGGTGTTCGTCAAGCCGTCCCGGGCCGGCTCGTCCTTCGGCATCACCAAGGTCGACGACTGGTCCCGGCTCGACGCCGCCGTCGCGGCGGCCCGCGAGATCGACACCAAGGTGCTGGTCGAGGGCGCGATCGTCGGCCGGGAGATCGAGTGCGGCGTGCTGGAGGGCGAGGCCGGCGGCGCGCCGGAGGCGTCCGTGCTCGCCGAGGTGCGGGTCGTCTCCGGCCACGACTGGTACGACTTCGAAGCCAAGTACATCGACGACTCCTGCGAGTACGACATCCCGGCCGGCCTCCCCGAGCAGGTCACCCGCAGGGTGCAGGAGTACGCCACCCGGGCCTTCACCGCGCTGGACTGCGCCGGCCTGGCCCGGGTCGACTTCTTCGTCACGCCTGAGCTGGACGTCTACCTCAACGAGATCAACACCATGCCGGGCTTCACGCCGACCTCGATGTTTCCCCGGATGTGGGCGGCCTCCGGCCTGGAGTACCCGAAGCTGGTCAACCGGCTGATCCGCACGGCCCTGCACCGCGACGCCGGCCCCCGCTGACCCGCGTCACCGCCCGTCGGCCGGTCAGCCCGTGCAGCCTGACGGCACGTCGCCACCGGACGGGACGGAGGCGACGATCGTGTCGGAGATCGGGGCGACCCACTGCAACGGCTGTTCGTACGCCCCGGGCACGGTGACCGTGACGGCGGTCTCTCGGTCGACGGTGGTCAGCACCATGGCGTCATTCTCCTGCCTGGCGTGCCAGCAGACCCGGTTGACCGTCCAGACGTCGTCGGTGGCCGGGAAGGCCGGCTCGGCGCCGCCGCACGCCACGGTCAGCGCCGGGTCGCCGTACGCGGCGTTCTGCTCGGCGCCTGCGGTGACCGCCCGCTGCGTCAGGTCGCGTACCGACCCGGGCAGCTGCGACATCAGCGCCCGGCAGACCGTCGCCGTGCGGGCGTCGAGCGCCGGGGCGGCCATCTCGACCGGGGCGCTGGACTGCGCGCGGGCCGTCGTCGCGGTCGGGCTGGGCGCGGCGGCCGGGGGGTCGGGCGCGAGCCGGGCGAGGATGAGCCCGCCGACGGCCACGGTCACCGGTACCGCGACCAGGGTGGCGATCAGCGCCGCCTTCCGGGACGCCGGGTCCCGGCCCGGCCGGCCGGCGCCCTTCGCCGGCTGCTCGCGCTCGATCGACCGGGAGGAGGTGATCTGGTCCACTTACAGCCGCACCACCGAACACGTGAGGGTGCGGGTGATACCGGGCACCAGCTGCACCTTGCTGACGATCAGCTTGCCGAGTTCGTCGACGGTGTTCGCCTCGGTGAGCACGACCACATCGTACGGCCCGGTGACGGCGTCGACCCGGACCACGCCGGCAAGGTCCGCGATCAGGCCGGCGACGTCACGCGCCCGCCCGACCTCGGTCTGGATGAGGATGTACGCCTGTACCACGACTCGACCTCCGTCCGTCGCCGCCCGCGGGCGGCCCGAAGGGTGAAACTACCTTACGGAGCAGGGGTGATCCCTATCGGTGGCCGACTGGACGCGGTGAGCGAGCACACGCGGCGCCGGGGCGAGGGTGGCACGGACAGGAGCGAGGGGACGGGATGACGGTCGCGGGTGTCGGGGAGTTCGGGCTGATCGACCGGGTGACGGCCCGACTGGCGCACGGCGAGAAGTGCCTGCTCGGTCCGGGTGACGACGCGGCGGTGGTGGTCGCGCCCGACCGGCGGGTGGTGGCGTCGACGGATGTGCTGGTCGAGGGGAGGCACTTCCGCCGGGACTGGTCCAGCGCGCGCGACGTCGGGCACCGGGCGGCGGCGGCGAACCTCGCCGACATCGCCGCGATGGGGGCCACCCCGACCGCGTTGCTGGTTGCCCTCTGTATGCCGGCGGACCTGGAGACCGCCTGGGCAGAGGGGCTGGCCGACGGGCTCGGGGCGGAGGCGGCCACGGTGGGTGCCAGCGTGGTGGGCGGCGACATGTCCGCCAGTCCGACGCTGACCATCGCGGTCACCGCGCTGGGCGACCTGGGCGGGCGTGACCCGGTGGTCCGCTCCGGGGCCCGACCGGGGGACGTGGTCGCGCTGGCCGGGCGGATCGGCTGGGCGGCGGCCGGGCTGACCGTGCTGTCCCGCGGGTTCCGCACGCCTCGGCTGCTGGTGGAGGCGTATCGGCGGCCGGAGGTGCCGTACCCGGCCGGGCCGCACGCAGCCCGGCTCGGCGCCACCGCCATGATCGACATCTCGGACGGGCTGCTGGCCGACCTGGGCCATGTGGCGGCGGCCAGCGGTGTCGGCATCGACGTGCGCCGGGACGCCTTCGAGGTGCCCGGGCAGATGCGCGACGCCGCGCAGGCGCTCGGGGTCGACCCGTACTCGTGGATTCTCGCCGGTGGCGACGACCACGCGCTGGCCGCGACCTTCCCGCCGGCGGTGGCACTGCCGGCCCCGTGGCGGCCGATCGGCCGGGTGGTGCCGGGCGCCGGGGTCACCGTCGACGGCACCGGGTACGACGGCCCGCCCGGCTGGGACCACTTCCGGTAACGGCCGCCGGCGGTCGTACCCTTTACCGGTGAGTAAGATCGAGATCCGCGCCCTGGCCTTCGACTCGCCGGTGGCGCAGTCCCTGATCCGCGCCGCCCTGGCCGATCTCGGGCAGCGGTACGGCGGCAGTGGTGACGACACGCCGGTGGATGCCGCCGAGTTCGTGCCACCCCGGGGCGCCTTCCTCGTCGCGTACCTGGACGGCCAGCCGGTGGGCTGCGGCGGCTGGCGCGGCCACGGCGACGGCGACGGCACGGCGGAACTGAAGCGGATGTACACCGACCCGGCGGCGCGGGGGCGGGGCGTGGCCCGCGCCGTGCTGGTGGCGGTCGAGGAGTCCGCCCGGTACCACGGCCGCAAGCGGATGATCCTGGAGTGCGGCGACCGGCAGCCGGAGGCGATCGCGATGTACACCTCCGCCGGGTACGAGCCGATCCCCAACTTCGGTTTCTACGCCGACGCGCCGGGCTGCCTCTCCTTCGGCCGGGTGCTCTGAGGCGGCCGTCGCTCGCGGGGTGTGGCCGCTTCCTGGCCCGACCGCTCGGGGCACACCCATACACGACAGCACCGGCGGACCGTGGCGGCCCGCCGGTGCTGTCGTGTATGGGAAAGCGGGAGGCGTTACCGCGTCAGGCGCGGGTGACCTTGCCGGCCTTGATGCACGAGGTGCAGACCTGCATCTTCTTGGTGTTGCCGCCACCGGCCGGGGTACGCACCGACTGGATGTTCGGGTTCCAGCGGCGGTTGGTCCGCCGGTGCGAGTGGGACACGTTGTGGCCGAAGCCCGGTCCCTTGCCACAGACGTCGCACACGCTAGCCACGGGATACTCCTGGGATTGAAACGTTCATGAGGTCGCCGGCAGGCGCTGCCCGGGCAACCTGGCCAGGTTACCCGATGACCCCGGCCCTCGACCAACCGGCCCGGTCCGCAGGCGTCGCCGTGACGCCGGTCACGGGTGTTCCCCGGACCCGGCGGCGGCCGGGGCCGGCGGCGGTCCTTCGGACACGCCGGTCGACCCCGGCGCGTGTCGGCGCGTGTCGGCGCGCGACAGTAGGCTTCTGGCCGTGCTGGACACCCTCGACGCCACCGCGGTGCGCCGCTGGTGCGCGAGCGGGCTCGCCGCGCTCCGGCACCACCAGGGCGAGATCGACGAGCTGAACGTCTACCCGGTCCCCGACGGTGACACCGGCACGAACATGGTGCTCACCCTCACCTCGGCCCAGCAGGCGCTCGCGATGGACCTGGACACCCTGCCGGAGGACGGGCAGACCCCGCACGGGCACGCGCTGCGACTGATGGCGCGCGGCGCGCTGCTCGGCGCGCGGGGCAACTCCGGGGTGATCCTGTCGCAGATCCTGCGTGGCCTCGCCGACACGCTCGCCGCCGCCCCCGCGGTCGCCGGCCGGGAGTTGGCCGGCGCGCTGCGTGCCGCCGCCACAGCGGCGTACGCCGCCGTGGCCCGGCCGGTGGAGGGCACGCTGCTCAGCGTCGTGGCCGCCGCCGCGACCGCCGCCGAGCAGGCCGCCACCGACGACCTGGGCACCGTCGCCCGGGCGGCGGCGGGGGAGGCGACCCGCGCGCTGGCCCGTACCCCGCAACAGCTACCCGCGCTGGCCCGCGCCGGGGTCGTCGACGCCGGTGGCCGAGGGCTCTGCCTGCTGCTCGACGCGCTGGTCGAGGTGGTCACCGGGGAGAGCTCACCCCGGCCGGCGCCGGTGACCCGCACGGTCCGCCGACCGCTCACCACCGTTCGCGAGACCGGCTCCGAGGAGTACGCCTACGAGGTGCAGTTCCTCCTCGACGCCGACCACGAGGCGGTGGCCCGGATGCGGGCCGAGCTGGCCGTGCTCGGCGACTCGCTGGTGGTGGTCGGTGACGGCCCCTCGCCCGAGGCGTCCACGACCTGGAACGTGCACGTGCACGTCAACGACGTCGGCGCGGCGGTCGAGGCGGGGGTGGTGGCCGGCCGGCCGTACCAGATCTCGGTGACCCGTTTCGCCGACCAGCCCGTGCCCGCACCGCCGCCCGGGCCCGCCGTCGACGGCCGGGCGGCCGTCGTGGTCGCCGCCGGCGCGGGCCTCGCGGAGCTCTTCGCCGACGAGGGCGCCACCGTGCTGCCGGGCAACCCGTCCACCGGTGAGCTGCTGGACGCCGTCCGGGCGACCTCCGCCGCCCGGGTCGTGGTACTGCCCAATGACCCGAACACCCAGGCCGTGGCGAGCGTCGCCGCGAAGGAGGCGCACAGCTTCGGCATCAAGGTCAGCGTGGTGCCGACCCGCTCCCCGGTGCAGGCACTCGCGGCGCTCGCGGTCCGGGACCCGAGGCGGCGCTTCGAGGACGACGTGATCGCGATGGCCGAGGCGGCCGGCGCCTGCCGGTACGCCGAGGTCTGCCACGCCAGCCGGGAGGCGCTGACCGTCGCCGGCCCGTGCCGCCCCGGTGACGTGCTCGCCCTGGTCGAGGGGGAGGTGCACCTGATCGGCGTGGACCTGGTCGACACCTGCGTCGCCGTGGTCGACCGGATGCTCGGCGGCGGAGGTGAGCTGGTCACCCTCCTCACCGGCGTGGACGCCCCGGACGGCCTGGCCGAGGCGGTCAGCGCCCACGTCGGGCGGCGCTGGCCCTTCGTCGAGGTGCAGGCGTACCCGGGCGGCCAACCGCACTATCCGCTCCTGGTGGGGGTCGAATGACGAGCGAGCCGTCGACGGTGGGCACGCCGCTGAAGAAGCTGGTCGGCGAGCGCACGGCCAAAGCCCTGGCGAGCCACCTCGACCTGCACACCGCCGGCGACCTGATCTACCACTTCCCCCGCCGGTACGACGAGCGCGGCGAACACACCGACATCCGCTCGCTGGACGTGGGCGAGCAGGTCACTGTGCTGGCCCAGGTGCAGCGCACCGCCGTGCGCCCGATGCGCCAGCGCCGGGGCAACCTGCTGGAGGTCACCGTCGGCGACGGCTCCGGCGGGGTGCTCACCTGCACTTTCTTCGGCAACCAGGCGTGGCGGGAGCGGGAGCTGCGCCCCGGCCGCTGGGGGCTGTTCGCCGGCAAGGTCACCGAGTTCCGGGGCAAGCGGCAGCTCAACGGCCCGGAGTACGTCCTGCTCGGCGAGGGCGGCGACGGCGAGGCGGCGGCCAACGAGGAGGTCGAGGAGTTCGCCGGGGCGCTGATCCCGGTCTACCCGGCCGCCGCGGCGGTGCCGACCTGGGTGATCACCCGCTGCGTCCGGGTGGTGCTGGACACCTTCACCCCGCCCGACGACCCGCTGCCGGCCACCGTGCGGGCCACCCGCAACCTGGTCGGTATCGGCGCCGCGCTGCGCGAGATCCACCGTCCGTCCACCAAGGAGGAGCTGTACCGGGCGCGCCGCCGGCTCAAGTGGGACGAGGCGTTCGCGGTGCAGCTCACCCTGGCGCAGCGCAAGGCGCGGGCGGCGGCCTGGCCGGCGAAGGCCCGTCCACCGAAGCGGGGCGGGCTGCTGGAGGCGTTCGACGCCCGGCTGCCGTACGAGCTGACCCCTGGGCAGCGAACCGTGGGCGTGGAGATCGCCGCCGACCTGGCCACCCCGCACCCGATGCACCGGCTGCTCCAGGGCGAGGTCGGCAGCGGCAAGACGGTCGTGGCGTTGCGGGCGATGCTCCAGGTGGTCGACGCGGGTGGGCAGGCGGCGCTGCTCGCTCCGACCGAGGTGCTCGCCGCCCAGCACCACCGGGGGATGCTGGAGCTGCTCGGCCCGCTGGCGCAGGCCGGCGAGCTGGGCGCGGCCGAGGGCGCCACCCGCGTCGAGCTGGTCACCGGCTCGCTCGGCGCGGCGGCCCGGCGGCGGGCGCTCGCGGAGGTCGCCGCCGGGCGGGCCGGTATCGTGCTCGGCACCCACGCGCTGCTCTACGAGGGGGTCGACTTCGCCGACCTGGGCCTGGTGGTCGTCGACGAGCAGCACCGCTTCGGCGTGGAGCAGCGCGACGCGCTGCGCGCCAAAGCCGACCAGCCGCCGCACGTGCTGGTGATGACCGCGACGCCGATCCCGCGCACGGTGGCCATGACCGTCTACGGCGACCTGGAGACCTCCACCCTCTCCCAGCTGCCGCAGGGGCGCTCGCCGATCGCCTCGCACGTGGTGCCGGCCGCCGAGAAGCCGGCCTTCCTGGACCGGGCCTGGCGCCGGCTGCGCGAGGAGGTCGCCGCCGGCCACCAGGCGTACGTGGTGTGCCCCCGGATCGGCGAGGGCCCGGTCTCCGACGAGGAGCCGCCCCGGGAGGACGACAGCGGCCGCCGTCCGCCGCTGGCGGTGACCGAGGTGGCCCCGCTGCTCGCCGAGGGGCCGCTGCACGGGCTGCGGATCGGCGTTCTGCACGGAAAGCTGCCCGCCGACGAGAAGGACGCGGTGATGCGGGCGTTCGCCGCCGGCGACCTGGACGTGCTGGTCGCCACCACCGTGGTCGAGGTGGGCGTCAACGTGCCCAACGCCACCGTGATGATCGTGCTGGATGCCGACCGGTTCGGCGTGTCCCAACTGCACCAGCTACGCGGCCGGGTCGGCCGGGGCACCGCCCCCGGGCTCTGCCTGCTGGTCACCGAGGCGGCCGAGGGTTCCTCGGCCCGGGACCGCCTCGACGCGGTCGCCTCCACCACCGACGGTTTCAAGCTGGCGGAGCTCGACCTGGAACAGCGCCGCGAGGGCGATGTGCTGGGCGCCACCCAGTCGGGCCGCCGGTCGCACCTGCGGCTGCTGTCGCTGCTGCGCGACACCGACCTGATCCGCGACGCCCGCACCGAGGCGATCGCGCTGGTCGAGGAGGACCCGGAGCTGGCGCGCCATCCGGCACTGGCCGCCTCGGTCGCCGCGCTGGTCGACGAGGAGCGCGCCGAGTACCTGGAGAAGGGCTGACGGAGGGCGCCGGTGCTCTGGTGCTCCCTAGTCGTCGCTCAGACCGGCCGGGGATCGTCGCTCGTGACGCCGACGGACCACCCGCTGGGTTTCCCTGCCCTGAACCAGCACCCAGCGACGACCTCACGACTCCCATCAACCGGGGCAGCGGACAGACCGGGCCCCGCCGCCCCGCTGGAGCCACCACCGATGACCATTGGACCCGCACAAAGCGCCCTCGGTGCCGCGCGAGCCATTCGCCTCGGACCCGGCATCCGCACATACTGGCCCGGCGTCACCGCGGTGGCTCCGTCCGCGACCGTCGCCGTCATGCCCGGCTTCACCCTGGGTGCGGTGGGCGGGCCCGATCCAAGCCGATCTACACGTCTCCCGCACGATGCTGGGTCTGGCGATGAGCGTCTTCTACGCCGCCGCCGCGCTCGGCTCGCCGTTCACCAATCTCCTACTTCCTCCCACTCGGCGACCACGCTGGCCTGGACACCACACTCACCGGCAAGCTGCTGTCGACCAGCGCGGTGATCGCCATCGCCGCTGACCCCCGGTCGGGGTCCCAGACCGAGGAGGTCGTCCACCACGTGCCTGCGCGCGGGATGAACGACGAGACGGTGAAACGGGTCAGGCGGTGAAGCGGATCCGCCGGCGTCGGGCGACGACGAAGAGCACCGCGCCGGCCGCCAGCAGCAGGGCCGCGCCCGCGGCGATGCCGCCGGCCGCCGCGCCGGTCACCGGCAGGCCGGGCTCCGACGGCTCGCCGCCGCCGACGCCGCCGTCGTCGCAGCCCTCCGGCTGCTCCCAGGCGAGCGGGCCGCCCGAGTCCAGGTCGCCGGTGACGGTGACGGTGAGGCCCTTGGTCGCCTTGAAGCTGACGCTGCCGCTGCGGCCGGGCTGGACGGTCAGGGTCTTGGCCTCACCCTTGTTCGGGGTGAAGGTCGAGGTCAGGGAGGTGCCGTCCTCCGGGTTGCTGATCCGGAAGACCATCTGGTCGCAGGTGGAGTCGTAGCTGGCGTCCGGGGCGCCCACCTCGGGCTGCTGGCAGTCCTCGGGCTTCTCCCAGCCGCCGGTGAAGTCCTTCATGCCGGCCGCGGTGACGGTGATCTCCTGCGCCTGGCCCGGCTTCAGGTCGAGCTTCTCGATCTTCCGCATCGGCACGGTCACCTTCTTGGTGAAGCCGTTGCTGCCGGTGATGGCGAACTCGGCCGCCGCGTTGCCGTTGCGGTTGACCAGGGTCAGCTCGACGCCGCCGTCGCAGTCGGAGGAGGCGATCACCTCGGGGACCGCGAGGCAGGTGCCGGAGCCGCCGTTGTACCAGGCCGCCGGGCCCTTGGAACGGGCGCCGATGCCCTTCGGGCTGCCGACCTTGCGGTCGTCGTACCGCTCACTGGTCTTGGTCAGCGGGTCGATGATCTCGCTGCCGAAGACGAAGTCGACCTGGGTGTAGCAGGTCGGCACCTCGACCTTGAACTTGAGGGTGGCCACGCCCAGCTCGCCCTCGGCCACGCCGGTGAACTTGTTGACCGAGCTGGCCAGCACGTACTGCGGCAGGGCGAACTTCGCCGACGGCGCCACGTACGACACCAGGGCCAGTTCCTGCTCCTCGCCCGGACAGAGCGGGCCGTTGGTGAGGGTGATCGAGGCCTCGCCCTTGGGGCCGTCGAAGGTGTGCGTGTAGCGGGCGTCGTCGGCCTTGACACAGTTCGGCGCGGCCGGCGTCTTCCCGTTCGGACTGGGCGAGGCGGTGCCGGTCGGGGAGGCCGACGGGGAGGGGGACGGCCTGGTGGCGATCGCCGGTGCGGTGAAGGCGAGCGCCGTGGCGAGGCCGGCCAGCGCGGCGGCGGCAACGGCGAGCGGTCGCCGGGGCGAGGGCTGGGGACGGATCACGCGTACTCCTGGGGTGTGAAGCGTCAGGGTGCGGCGCGTGGGATGCGGCGGCAGGTCGCGGTCGCTCGGGTGCGCCTCGCGACGGCGCCCCCCGCGCCGCGTGGCCGGCGACGGGGCCGGCACCCGGCCGACCCTAGTGGGATCGCCACCGGCGTTACAGCCCACATGATCTCCTAAACATGTTGTTATCGATCTGAGATCATTGATCCACTAATAGTGATTGTTTGAGGGCTCGGAGGGCACCCACCGTGTCGGCGGCGCCGGAGTGTCGTCGCGTAGCGTCATTGGCGTGAGAGGGGAGATACCGTGACCCGGATCGTGGCCGGCACCTTCGGTGGACGGCGGATCGCCGCGCCGCCCGGCGCCGGTACCCGCCCCACCTCCGACCGGGTGCGGGAGGCGTTGTTCAGCGCCGTGCAGGCCGAGGTGGACCTCGCCGGCGCGCGCTTCGCCGATCTGTACGCCGGCTCCGGTGCGGTCGGCCTGGAGGCGCACTCGCGGGGCGCCGGGCACGTGCTGCTGGTCGAGTCCGACGCCCGGGCCGCCCGGGTGATCCGGGAGAACGTGGCGGCGCTCCGGGCCGGCCCCGCCGTCCGGCTGGTCACCGGCAGGGTGGCCGGCGTACTGGCCGCCGGTCCCGGTGACGAGCCGTACGACGTGGTCTTCGCCGACCCGCCGTACGCGGTGCCGGACGCGGAGGTCACCGACCTGCTGACCGCGCTGGTGCGGTACGCCTGGTTGGCCGCCGACGCCCTGGTGGTGGTGGAGCGCTCCAGCCGCACCGGACCGGTCACCTGGGTGGACGGCGTCACCGCCGAGCGCAGTCGACGCTACGGGGAGACCACCCTTTGGTACGGTCGCCGATCATGAGACGTGCGGTGTGTCCCGGCTCGTTCGACCCGGTCACCAACGGGCACCTCGACATCGTCGGACGGGCCAGTCGGCTCTTCGACGAGGTGATCGTCGGCGTGCTGGTGAACCAGTCGAAGAGTGGCCTGTTCACCGTCGAGGAGCGGATCGACATGCTCCGTGAGGTAACCGCCTCGTACGGCAACGTCCGGGTCGAGTCCTTCCGTGGCCTGCTGGTCGACTTCTGCCGGGCGCAGGAGGCCAGCGTGCTGATCAAGGGGCTGCGGGCGGTCAGCGACTTCGACTACGAGTTGCAGATGGCGCAGATGAACATCGGCCTGGCCGGGGTGGAAACCCTCTTCATGCCCACCAATCCGCTCTACTCCTTCCTCTCCTCGAGTCTGATCAAGGATGTGGCGAAGTGGGGCGGGGACATCTCCGCCCACGTGCCCGACCGGGTGCGGGCCGAGCTGGAGGCGCGCATCGGCCCGGCGTCGCGGGGCTGAGCCCTTTCCGGCCGCCACCCGCCCGACGGCGCGCGACGCGCCGGGCCGGGGTGGATGGGGCGGGGCTGGCCGGCACACGACATCATGTGTGCAGCGGGAGACCGGCCGGAGCCCGCATCATGTAGGTCGGCCGACGGACGACAGGAGTGAGGTACCGGTGGACCCGCTCGATCGCATCGACGAACTGATCGCCATGGTGGAGCAGGCCCGCTCCGTCCCGATGTCGCGGAACAACTGCATGGTCGACCGGGGTGAGATGATCGCGGCCCTGGACGAACTGCGCGCCGAGCTCCCCGCCGACCTGCGCCGGGCCGCCGCTCTCCTGGAGGAGCGGGACAAGATCATGGAGGCCGGTAAGCGCGAGGCCGACCGGATCATCAGCGAGGGCGAGGCGGAACACGCCCGCCTGGTCTCGGTGAACGAGATCACGGTCTCCGCCGAGCACGAGGGCGCCCGGATCATCGCGGAGGCCCGGGCCGAGGCGCAGCGGCTGCGCGAGGAGGTCGACGACTACGTCGACACCGCGCTGGCGAACTTCGAGCAGTTCCTGACCCGGGCGCTGGCGTCGATAGAGCGCGGCCGGGACAAGATGCACGCGCTGCGCGAGATCGGCACCTTCGGTGGGGACGAGGCCGAGCGCCCGTTACCCTTCTGAGCGGCACCTCACCAGCCGACATGCCGGGCCCGGGGCGTCGCCCCGGTTCGACGGTCCGGCGGTCGCCCAGGTAACCTTCTTTGTCGGCCTCTCACCGGCCGGAGTCTGACTATGCCCAAGCACTCGCCATCGAACCTCGACCCCAGGTCGCCGCTGGTCCTCGACACGAGGGACCTGCCGCGTCGGCCTGGCGCGATGCGTACGGTCAAGCGGGTCGCCCCGGCACCGGCGGACCTCGGCGTGGAGTTGATCGGGGTGCCGGAGGGCGCGGATCTCGACCTCGACCTGAGGTTGGAGTCGGTGTCCGAGGGCGTGCTCGTCTCCGGGACCATCACCGGTCCCGTCCGGGGCGAGTGCGGCCGGTGCCTGCGCGAGATCAACGACTCGGTGGCCGTGCCCGTCCAGGAGCTGTACGCGTACGAGAACAGCACCACGGACGACACGACCGACGAGGACGAGGTGGGCCGGATGCAGGGCGATCTGATCGACCTGGAGCCGGCGCTGCGGGACGCGGTGGTGTTGACACTGCCGACCAACCCGCTCTGCCGGGAGGACTGCCCAGGCTTGTGCCCCGACTGCGGGGTGCACTGGGACGATCTGCCGGCCGACCACAGTCACCAGCAGATCGACCCGCGTTGGGTGGGCCTGTCGCAACTGAACCGTACAGAGGAGTAGGAACCGTGGCCGTCCCCAAGCGCAAGATGTCGCGCAGCAACACCCGGTCCCGCCGGGCGAACTGGAAGGCGGCCGTGGTCGCGACCGTGGCCTGCCCGCAGTGCAAGTCGGCGAAGCTGCCGCACGCCGCGTGCTCCGTCTGCGGCACGTACAACGGCCGCCAGGTCATCGAGGTCTGAGACCTGGACGCCGAGTGACGCCCCCGACCACGGGTCGGGTGGCGCGCGCACCCTGGCAATCGCCCGGTGCCCCGGCTCCCTCCGGCGCCGGCCGGCCAGCCCCGGCCGGCGCCGGCACGGAGTCGGGCACCGCGCGGATCGCCGTTGACCTCCTCGGCGGGGACGACGCCCCCGCCGTCGTGGTTGACGGCGCTCTGCGAGCCGTCCGCGCCGATCCGGACCTGCACCTGCTGCTCGTCGGCCCGACCGAGGTCGCGGTCGCGGTGATCGGCGCGCTGACGCCGGGGCAGCGCGCCCGGGTCACCGTCCGCGCGGCCCACGCCGTGCCCGGCCCGGCACACCACGCGCCGCGCGCCGACAGCACCGTCCGGGCCGCCGTCGCCGCCGTCCGCGACGGCACCGCCGACGCCCTCGTCTCCGCCGGTTCGACCGGTGCCACCGTCTCCGCCGCCGCCCTGGGCTTCGGCCGGTGGGACGGCGTCCGACAGCCGGCCCTGGTGGCCACCCTGCCGGCCGTCTCCGGCCCGGTGGTACTGCTTGACGTCGGCGGATCCCTGGAACCCCGCCCCGCCACCCTGGTCCGGCACGCCCTGCTCGGTGTCGCCTACGCCGCCGTCGCGCACGCCGTCGCCACCCCCCGGGTGGGACTGCTCTCCGTCGGTACGGAGGCCGGCAAGGGCGACCGCCCGCGTCGGGTCGCCGACCCCCTGCTCGCCGCCGCGCGACTGCCGTGCGGCGGGCGGTACGTCGGCCTGGTCGAGGGGTGCGACGTGGCGATAGGCGCGCGTGCCGATGTGGTCGTCACCGACGGCTTCACCGGTAACGTGTTGCTCAAGGCGATCGAGGGCGCGTACGCGATGGCCGGTGGCCCACCGGTCGGCGGTGGCGCCCCCCGCGCGGCGGCCCTGCTCGGCGTGGCCGGCACGGTCGTGGTGTGCCACGGCGCCGCCGAAGCCGACGACATCGCCTCCGGGATCGCCCTCGCCGCGCACCTGTGGCGGCGCGGCGCCACCGAACGGGTACGGGTGCTGCTCGACGGCGCACCGCAGCACCCACCGCCCAGTGACAGCAACGACACCGAGGTAACGGCATGACGAACGACAAGCGGCGGCGTGCTCCCGTCGGTCACCTGGAGGCGGCGTTCGGCGTGACGCTCGACCCCGAGCTGCTGGAGCGGGCCCTGACCCACCGCTCGTACGCGTACGAGAACGGCGGCCTGCCCACCAACGAGCGGCTGGAGTTCCTCGGCGACTCGGTGCTCGGCGTGGTGATCACCACCGCGCTCTTCCGCAACCACCCCGACCTGCCCGAGGGGCAGCTCGCCAAGCTGCGGGCCAGCGTGGTCAACATGCGCGCCCTGGCCGACGTGGCCAGGGGCCTGGGGCCGGACGGGCTCGGGGCGTACCTGCTGCTCGGCAAGGGCGAGGAGGCCACCGGCGGCCGGAACAAGGCGAGCATCCTCGCCGACACCCTGGAGGCGTTGCTCGGCGCGATCTACCTGCAGTACGGCCTGGACACCGCCGCCGAGGTCGTCCACCGGCTCTTCGACCCGGTGATGGCCGAGTCCGCCGGCCGGGGTGCGGCACTGGACTGGAAGACCAGCCTTCAGGAGCTGACCGCCGCCCTGGGGCTGGGCGTCCCGGAGTACCGGATCGAGGGAACCGGTCCGGACCACCTCAAAACCTTCACCGCCTGGGTGGTGGTGGCCGGCAACCGCTACGGCGGTGCCGAGGGGCGCAGCAAGAAGGAGGCCGAGCAGCGGGCTGCCGAGGCGGCCTGGCGGGAGCTGACCGAGCAGGCCGAGCAGGAACGGGCCACGCGGGCCGCGTCGGAGGCGGTCGAACCCGTCGAGACGCCCGCGGACCGGGCCGAGGCGGGTTTGGGTCGTGCCTGAGCTGCCCGAGGTCGAGACCGTCCGGCAGGGCCTGGCCCAGTGGGTCATCGGCCGGCGGATCGCTTCGGTGCAGGTGCGCCACCCGCGCGCGGTACGCCGGCACGTTCCCGGCGCCGCGCACTTCGCCGACGTGCTCGCCGGCCGCACGGTCACCGGCGTGCGGCGCCGGGGCAAGTACCTGTGGCTGCCGCTGGACAGCGGCGACGCGATGATCGGCCATCTCGGCATGTCCGGTCAACTGCTGCTGCAGCCGGTCGACGCGGCCGACGAGCTGCACCTGCGGGTCCGGTTCCGGTTCGCCGACGACGGCCCGGAGCTGCGCTTCGTCGACCAGCGCACGTTCGGCGGGCTGTCGGTCAGCGAAGGCGGCGCGGAGCTGCCCGCCGAGATCGCGCACATCGCCCGGGATCCGATGGACGAGGAGTTCTCCGACGCCGGGTTCGTGGCCGCGCTGCGCCGGCGGCGCACCGAGGTGAAGCGGGCGCTGCTCGACCAGACCCTGATCTCCGGGGTGGGCAACATCTACGCCGACGAG
Source organism: Micromonospora sp. KC606 (assembly GCF_004348675.1). Lineage (GTDB taxonomy): Bacteria > Actinomycetota > Actinomycetes > Mycobacteriales > Micromonosporaceae > Micromonospora. The sequence continues at coordinate 17,747 of NZ_SMKN01000119.1, forward strand.
GCGTTGTGGCGGGCGGGGCTGCACGGGGCACGCCCGACCGACGCGCTGACCGCCCCGGCCGTCACCCGCCTGCTCGGCCACGTCCGGGACGTGCTCGGCGAGGCGATCCAGCAGGGCGGCACCAGCTTCGACGAACTGTACGTCAACGTCAACGGCGAGAGCGGCTACTTCGACCGGTCGCTGAACGTGTACGGCCGGGAGGCCGCGCCCTGCCGGCGGTGCGGTACCCCGATCCGGCGGGAGGCGTTCACGAACCGGTCGTCGTACAGCTGCCCGCGCTGCCAGCCACGGCCCCGGGTTGCCCTGAGGGGGTGACCCCCACGCCGGTGGGCCGTCCCAACACGATCGTCTTCCCGCCCGCAACACAGCCGTCCGATGGCATCGCGAACGCACGAACCAGAGCCGGCGCCGTACGCGGCCCGCGTGATCAACGAGGCGCGGGC
>NZ_SMKN01000011.1 GCF_004348675.1 Micromonospora sp. KC606
GGCCGGGCCTCGCCCGTTCACACCTCGGTGGGCACCCGCAGCCGGCGGGTGAGGTCGGCGCGGCGGGCGTACTCCGTCGGGTCGGCCGGGTAGCCGACCTCGATCAGGGCCAGCCCGTGCGCCGGCGCGACGGTCACCTCACTGGATCTTTCCCGCCGGGTCAGCAGGCCGGCCGGCCACTCGACCGGGCGACGACCGTCCCCGGCGACCAGCATCGCGCCGACCAGGCTGCGCACCATGTTCTGGCAGAAGGCGTCGGCCTGCACGGTGGCGACCAGGATGCCGTCGGGGTCGCGCCGCCAGTCCAACCGGGTCACCTCGCGCAGCGTGGTGGCGTTCTCCTTGCGCCGGCAGTACGCGGCGAAGTCGTGCTCCCCCACCAGACCGGCCGCCGCCGCGTTCAACGCGGCAAGGTCCAGCGGCTTGGGCCAGGCCAGGGTGTCCCGCCGGCGCAGCGGCTCGGCGCCCCAGACCGCGTCGGTGACCCGGTACTCGTAGCGGCGGAAGGTCGCCGAGAACCGGGCGTCGAAGTCGGCAGGCACCTCGGTCATCGCCCGGACCCGCACGTCGCCGGGGAGCAGCCGGGCCAGCCGGCGTAGCAGCCGCCCCACGTGCTCCCGCCACACCGTGGCGGGCAGGTCGAGGTGGCAGACCTGCCCGGTGGCGTGCACTCCGGCGTCGGTCCGGCCGGCCACGGTCAGGCCCGTCACGGTGCCCGTCCCGAGCACCAGGTCCAGCGTCTCGGTGAGCACCCCGGCGACCGTTCGGCGGGCCGGCTGGGCCGCCCAGCCGGAGAAGTCGGTGCCGTCGTACGACACGTCCAGCCGCAGTCGGATCCGTTCGTCCACCTCGTACCTCCAGTCATGGGTCGGGCCCGGCACCCACAGGGATGCCGGGCCCGACGAAGACCTTGGTCAGGCCTTGTTCTGCTCGTTGTTCTCCTCGACGGCGAGGTCGCTGTCCTCGCGGGCCGCGGCGGTGTCGCCCGACGCCGAGATCGGAGGCTCGGCGTCCTGGTCGTCGTCGGTCGACTTCGGGGTCTCCTCCGCCGGCGCGAGCGCCTCGACCTTGTCCTGCTGCGCGGCCTTGCGGGCGGCGGTCTTCTTGTTCGCCTTGGGCTCGGCGACCTGAAGCTCCTCGACCAGCTCGATGATCGCCATCGGAGCGGCGTCACCCTTGCGCGGACCGGTCTTCACGATCCGGGTGTAGCCACCGTTGCGGTTGGCGTACCGGGGCGCGATCTGGTCGAACAGGGCGTAGACCACGTCCTTGTCCTTGACGACGCCCAGCACCCGCCGCCGCGACGCGAGGTCGCCACGCTTGGCCTTGGTGATGAGCTGCTCGGCCAGCGGTCGCAGCCGCCGGGCCTTCGTCTCGGTGGTCTGGATCTTGCCGTGCTGGAACAGCGCGGTGGCCAGGTTGGCCAGCATCAGCCGCTCGTGCGCGGGGCTGCCGCCGAGGCGGGGGCCCTTGGTGGGCGTGGGCATTGTTGGTGCTCCTCAGGTGTGGCGGCAGCGCGGACTAGAGCTGCTCGGTCTCGCGGTAGTCGTCGGTGTCGTAGTCGGCCTCGCCGAAGGCGTCCACGACGTGCGCCGGGTCGAAGTTCGGAGCCGAGTCCTTCAGCCCCAGACCCATCCCGGCGAGCTTCATCTTGACCTCGTCGATCGACTTCTGACCGAAGTTCCGGATGTCGAGGAGGTCGGCCTCGGTGCGCCCGATCAGCTCACCAACGGAGTTGATGCCCTCGCGCTTGAGGCAGTTGTAGGAGCGGACGGTAAGGTCCAGCTCCTCGATCGGCAGGGCCAGGTCCGCCGCGAGCTGGGCGTCCTGCGGGGACGGCCCGATGTCGATACCCTCGGCGGTCTCGTCCAGTTCCCGGGCCAGACCGAAGAGCTCCACCAACGTCGAGCCGGCAGAGGCCAGCGCGGTACGCGGCCCCATCGACGGCTTGGTCTCGACGTCGATGATCAGCCGGTCGAAGTCGGTCCGCTGCTCGACCCGGGTCGCCTCGACCCGATAGGTCACCTTGAGCACCGGCGAGTAGATCGAGTCGACCGGGATCCGGCCGATCTCTGCACCCGCCTGCTTGTTCTGCGCCGCCGTGACGTAGCCGCGCCCCCGCTCGACGGTCAGCTCCATGTCGAGCCGGCCCTTGCCGTTGAGGGTGGCGAGCTTGAGATCCGGGTTGTGCACCGAGACGCCGGCCGGGGGCTGGATGTCACCCGCGGTCACGTCGCCGGGGCCCTGCTTGCGCAGGTACATGCTGACCGGCTCGTCGTGCTCGGAGCTGACGCAGAGCTCCTTGATGTTCATGACGAGCTCGACCACGTCCTCCTTGACCCCGGGGATGGTGGTGAACTCGTGCAGCACACCGTCGATCTTGATCGACGTGACCGCCGCACCCGGAATGGACGACAGCAGCGTACGGCGCAGCGAGTTGCCCAGGGTGTAGCCGAAGCCGGGCTCCAGCGGCTCGATGGTGAACCGGGACCGGGTCTCGTTGATCGACTCCTCGGAGAGGGTCGGTCGCTGACTGATGAGCATTTCTTCTCTTCTCTTCCGGGACGCCCGCTATATGACGCCCACGACAAAACTGTTCCGGTGGCCCGCCCCCGGGGGGGGCGGGCCACCGCAACGAGCCCCTACTTCGAGTAGAGCTCGACGATCAGCTGCTCCTGGACCTGGGTGTCGATCACCTGGCGGGCCGGGAGCGAGTGCACGAGGATCTTCATCTGGCTCGGAATGGCCTCCAGCCACGCCGGAACCGACCGCGAACCGGCCTGAGCCTGCGCCACCAGGAACGGGGTGAGCTCCTTGCTCTTGCCCCGGACCTCGATGATGTCGTGCTCCTTGACGCGGTACGACGGGATGTCGACCTTCTTGCCGTTCACGGTGAAGTGGCCGTGCTTGACCAGCTGGCGGGCCTGGTCACGCGAGCTGGCGTAGCCGGCCCGGTAGACCACGTTGTCCAGCCGCGACTCGAGGATCTGCAGCAGGACCTCGCCGGTCTTGGCCTTCTTGCCCACGGCCTCTTCGTAGTAGCCGCGGAACTGCTTCTCCAGCACGCCGTAGACACGACGGGCCTTCTGCTTCTCACGGAGCTGGAGCAGGTACTCCGTCTCCTTGGTGCGGCCGCGGCCGTGCTGCCCGGGCGGGAACGGCCGGGACTCGAACGGGCACTTCGGACCATCGCACTTGCTGCCCTTGAGGAACAGCTTCATCTTCTCCCGCCGGCAACGGCGGCAGTCAGCACCGGTGTAACGAGCCATCTCTCTCTAACCTCTCAGACCCGGCGACGCTTCGGCGGACGGCAACCGTTGTGCGGCTGCGGGGTGACGTCGGCGATCTGACCGACCTCGAGCCCGGCTGCCTGCAGCGAACGGATGGCGGTCTCCCGGCCGGAGCCGGGGCCCTTGACGAACACGTCGACCTTGCGCATGCCGTGCTCCATCGCCCGACGCGCGGCGGCCTCGGCGGCCAGCTGCGCGGCGAACGGAGTCGACTTGCGCGAGCCCTTGAAGCCCACCTGGCCGGAGGAGGCCCAGGAGATGACCGCACCGGTCGGGTCGGTGATCGACACGATGGTGTTGTTGAAGGTGCTCTTGATGTGCGCCTGCCCGTGGGCGACGTTCTTGCGTTCCTTGCGCCGGACCTTCTTGACGGCGGCTCCGGCACGAGCCTTCGGTGGCATAAGTCTGTGCGCTCCTAGTTACTTCTTGCCGGGCTTCTTCTTGCCGGCGACGGTCCGCTTCGGGCCCTTGCGGGTCCGTGCGTTGGTCTTGGTCCGCTGGCCACGCACGGGCAGGCCCCGGCGGTGCCGGATGCCGGCGTAGCAGCCGATCTCGACCTTGCGGCGGATGTCAGCGGCGACCTCGCGGCGCAGGTCGCCTTCAACCTTGTAGTTGCCCTCGATGTGGTTGCGGAGCTGGACCAGCTCCTCATCCGTGAGGTCCCGAACGCGCTTGTCCGGCGAGATGCCGGTGGCGGTGAGCGTCTCCAGGGCGCGGGTACGACCGACCCCGAAGATGTAGGTGAGCGCGATCTCCATCCGCTTCTCGCGGGGGAGGTCGACGCCGACTAGACGTGCCATGTGCGGGCGTACTCCTCGTGATGTTGTGGCGGAGGTGTGGACCCGTCCCACCCCGCTACCGACCACCCTGTCCCTCCGGCGCCATCGGCGCCGGCGACCGGGAGTGGTCGCTGCCCAAGCGGGCCCCGGCCTCCGACCGGGGGTCGGCCACGTTCGAGTACGCCCTGCGTACCGCCCGCGGCTGGGACGAGCTGGTGATGTGTGCGGTAAGAATCTGCGACCCGGGCGACGTTCCGCCGCCGCTCGTCACGGTCGGCGGGAACGGCTCAGCCCTGGCGCTGCTTGTGGCGCGGGTCCTGGCAGATGACCATGACCCGGCCGTGCCGGCGGATCACCCGGCACTTGTTGCAGATCCTCTTGACGCTCGGCTTGACCTTCACGGTTGCCTTACTTCCCATCTGGCCCGGAGTCGCGACGATGCGCGACGCCGGACGTCGAAGACGGACACGGGGACGTCCCGGCCGTCGTCAGGCTTACTTGTAGCGGTAGACGATGCGCCCGCGGGTCAGGTCGTACGGCGAGAGTTCGACGACGACCCGGTCTTCCGGCAGGATACGGATGTAGTGCTGCCGCATCTTGCCGCTGATGTGAGCCAGCACCTTGTGGCCGTTCGCGAGCTCCACCCGGAACATGGCGTTCGGCAGGGGCTCGATGACCCGACCCTCGATCTCGATGGCTCCGTCTTTTTTCGGCATGTCCTCCGCTGTCCTGACGTCGGTTACTCCGGACGGCCCACAACGTCTTACACGGGCGTCCGACCATGATCGGAGGCCCGAGCCAGCCGCGGCTCCGACTCCCACCGAAGCGCTGGTGGGCATGCCGGAGTGGACGCTGTGCGCCGATCAGAAAGTCTACGCCCGCCTGCGGCCGCTCGCCAAACCGGCCACCCGGTCGGTCACCCGGGCGGAGGATTCCGCCCACCCCACCGCCTCACTCACGGGCCACCGCCTTCCTACAGCCGCGTTGGGGCCGGTGAGGTCCGAGGGGCGAGAGCCAGGGCCGGGAGGGCGGCCGGGGGTGGGGGCCGGTGACGGACAGCGGACCGGAAACTCAGACGCGTCCGGCAGATGCTGGCCCCCGGTCGCGTTTCGGCCCGAACGCGACCGGTGAACCGTTTCTGCACTCAAGTGCACTAGTCAGTGCTGGGGGCGCGCGGTGCCGTCCAGGCCGACCGGCACGACCCAGAGGCCGGCCCAGGCGAGGGGACGTGGGCGAACCGCCGGCAGCCTCTTCCACCTGATACCGCTATCGGTTCCAGGGGGCGGACGCGCGCTCAGGCCGCCGGGGAGTTGGCTGGCGGGCGGGCGGTGACCAGGTCGCCGAGTCGGGACCGACCACCGTCGAACGCGGTGAGCACCCAGACCCCGTCCGGCAGCAACGCCATGGAATGTTCGACATGCACCGCCATCGAGCCGTCCCGGGTGACGACCGTCCAGCCGTCGGCCAGTTCGACGGTACGCGGCGAGCCCATCGTGATCATCGGCTCGATGGCCAACGCCATGCCGGGGACCAACCGTGGGCCCTTGCCCGGGCGGCCATGGTTCAGCACGTGCGGGTCCTGGTGCATCTCGGTGCCGATCCCGTGCCCGCCGTAGCCGTCGACGATGCCGTATCGGCCCCCCTTGCGGACCGCGACCTCCACCGCGTGGGAGATGTCGGTCAGCCGGCCCTTGCCGCTGGCGACACCACGCGCGGCAGCCGCGATGCCGGCCCACATGGCGTCCTCGGCGACGGCGGCCATCGTCAGCAGCGCCGGGTCCACGTCACCCACGCCCACCGTGATCGCCGCGTCGCCGTGCCAGCCGTCCAGCACCGCCCCGCAGTCGATGGAGACCAGGTCACCGTCGCGGAGCACCTGCTGCGACGACGGGATGGCGTGCACCACCTGTTCGTTGACCGAGGAGCAGATCGAGGCGGGGAAGCCGTGGTAGCCCTTGAACGACGGGACCGCCCCGGCCTCACGGATCGTCGCCTCGGCGATCGCGTCCAGGTCGGCGGTGCTGACCCCGGGAGCGACCGCCTCCCGCATCCGGCGCAGGGCCTCGGCGACCACCAGGCCGGCGGCCCGCATCTTGCCGATCTGGTCGGGGGTCTTCAGCTGGATGTCCAGCTGGGGACGGCGCATCGAGCAATCACCTTTCGTTGCCGGACAGCGAACAGCGGGGCACGTCGCACGTACCCCGCTGTTCCTACTCTATCCGCCGGCCAGGGCGTGCTGTCATCCGCCGTACGAGCGCAGGGCGTCGATGGCGCGGACCGTGACGTCCTCCACCGGGCCGGTGGCGTCAATGCCGACCAGCTTGCCCTGGGCGCCGTAGTAGTCCACGAGCGGCGCGGTCTTGTCGGCGTACTCCCGCAGCCGGGCCGCGATCGTCTCCGGCTTGTCGTCGTCCCGTTGGAACAGCTCGGCACCGCAGCGGTCGCAGATGCCCTCGCGGGTGGTGGCGTCGAACTCGACGTGCCAGATCTTGCCGCAGCCGCGGCAGGTACGCCGCCCGGACAGGCGCCGTATCACCTCGTCGTCGTCGACGACGAGCTCCAGTACCAGATCCAACGCGCTGCCGAGGTCGGCGAGGAGCTTGTCCAGCGCGGCGGCCTGCGGCGTGGTCCGCGGGAAGCCGTCGAGCAGGAAGCCGTCAGCGGCGTCCGGCTCGGCGAGCCGGTCCCGGACCATGTTGATGGTGACTTCGTCCGGGACGAGCTTGCCGGCGTCCATGTAACGCTTGGCCTCGACGCCCAGCGGCGTGCCCTGCGAGACGTTCGCCCGGAAGATGTCCCCGGTCGAGATCTTCGGCACCGCGAGGTGCGCGGCGATGAACTCCGCCTGTGTGCCCTTGCCCGCGCCCGGCGGGCCAACCAGAACGAGTCGCATCTAGCGCAGGAACCCTTCGTAGTTCCGCTGCATGAGTTGACTCTCGATCTGCTTAACAGTCTCCAGACCGACGCCGACCATGATGAGCACAGCGGTGCCGCCGAACGGGAAGTTGAGGAACTGCTCACTGTTCAGCCAGATGAAGAAGAAGTTCGGCAGGACCGCGACGAGACCCAGGTAGAGCGCACCCGGCAGGGTGATCCGGCTGAGGATGAAGTCGAGGTACTCCGCGGTCGGCTTGCCCGGGCGGATACCCGGCACGAAGCCGCCGTACTTCTTCATGTTGTCCGCGACCTCGGTCGGGTTGAACGTGATCGACACGTAGAAGTACGTGAAGAAGATGATGAGCAGGAAGTAGATGATGATGTGCTCGGGCGCGGTCGCCTTGACGATGTGGTTCTGGATCCAGGCCTGGACCTTGCCGGGGTCGTTCGGGTCGAAGAACTGCAGGGCCAGCTGCGGCAGGTAGAGCAGCGACGAGGCGAAGATGACCGGGATGACACCCGCCTGGTTGACCTTCAGCGGTATGTAGGTCGACGTGCCGCCGTACATCCGCCGGCCGATCATCCGCTTGGCGTACTGTACCGGGATCCGGCGCTGCGCCTGCTCGATGAAGCAGACCGCGGTGATGACCAGCAGGACCAGGGCGAGCACCAGGGCGAACTTGGCCCAGCCCTCGTTGGTCTTGATCTTCCAGCCCTCGCTGGGGAGCCGGGCGGCGATCGAGGTGAAGATGAGGACCGACATGCCGTTGCCGACGCCGCGGTCGGTGATCAGCTCGCCGAGCCACATCACCATGCCGGTGCCGGCGGTCATCGTCATGACCAGGATGCTCAGGGTGAGCCAGTTCGGGAGGCCGGTGCCCTCGGGCACGATCGGGAACTCGTCGCACTGGTTGTTGAAGAGCTGCCCGGAGCGGGCCAGCGCCACGAACGCCGAGGACTGGAGGATGCCCAGGCCGAGGGTCAGGTAGCGGGTGTACTGGGTGATCTTCGCCTGCCCGGCCTGGCCCTCCTTGCGGAGCTGCTCCAGCCGTGGGATGACCACCGTCAGCAGCTGCAGGATGATCGACGCGGTGATGTAGGGCATGATGCCCAGCGCGAAGACCGACAGCTGCAGCAACGCGCCACCGGAGAAGAGATCCAGCAGGTTCAGCACACCGGTGCTGCCGCCACTCTGGATCTTGTCGAGGCACTGCTGCACGTTGCCGTACGAGACGCCCGGGCTGGGCAGGGTCGCGCCCAGCCGGTAGACCGCGATGATGCCTACTGTGAACAGCAGCTTCTTGCGCAGGTCAGGCGTACGGAACGCACTGAGAAAGGCGGACAGCAACTTCTTCCTCCTGCGCGAGGCGGGCCGCCGGTGATCCCTGGCGGGTCGGGGTGGGTGCCGGGCGAGCGCCCGATATCCATAGCTGGGATGGGACTCTAACAGCCCGATCCCGGTCCGGGCAGATGTGCCCGGCTACATAAAACGAATCCGATGTTACCCGGCGCACACGCGCCCGGTAGACCGTGGCGCCCGCCCAGTTGAGGAAAACTGAGCGGGCGCCACGGATCCATGCCTTTACAGCTCGGTGGCGGAGCCACCGGCAGCGGTGATCTTCTCCTTGGCCGACGCGCTGAACGCGTGCGCCGACACCTGGAGGGCCACACCGCCGAGGTCGCCGGTGCCGAGGACCTTCACCGGGTGGCCCTTGCGGACCGCGCCGGCGTCGACCAGCTCCTGCGGGCCGACCTGGCCGCCGTTCGGGAACAGCTCGGCCAGCCGGTCCAGGTTGACCACCTGGAAGACGACCTTGAACTTGTTCTTGAAGCCCTTCATCTTCGGCAGGCGCATGTGGATGGGCATCTGACCACCCTCGAACGCCGCCGAGATGTTCTTGCGGGCCTTGGAACCCTTGGTACCGCGACCGGCGGTCTTGCCCTTGGAGCCCTCACCGCGACCCACCCGGGTCTTCGCGGTCTTGGCACCGGGCGCCGGGCGCAGGTGGTGGACCTTGATCGTCATTACTCGACCTCCTCGACCTTCACGAGGTGGTTGACCGCGAAGATCATGCCGCGGATCTCCGGACGATCCTCCTTGACCACCACGTCGTTGATCCGCTTCAGACCGAGCGAACGCAGCGAGTCGCGCTGGTTCTGCTTGGTCCCGATCTCGGACCGGACCTGGGTGACCTTCAGGCGTGCCATCAGGACGCCACCCCCGCCCGCGACGCCAGCATGGCCGCCGGCGCGACGTCCTCGACCGGCAGGCCACGACGAGCCGCGACCTGCTCCGGGGACTCGAGCCCCTTCAGGGCCGCCACGGTGGCGTGCACGATGTTGATCGGGTTCGACGAGCCGAGGCTCTTGGAGAGCACGTCGTGGATACCCGCGCACTCCAGCACGGCACGCACCGGACCACCGGCGATGACACCCGTACCGGCCGATGCCGGCTTGAGCAGCACCACACCGGCGGCATCCTCGCCCTGCACCGGGTGCGGGATCGACTGGCCGATCCGCGGCACCTTGAAGAAGTGCTTCTTGGCCTCCTCGACACCCTTGGCGATCGCCGCGGGCACCTCCTTGGCCTTTCCGTAGCCCACGCCGACGGTGCCGTCGCCGTCGCCCACGATCACCAGGGCGGTGAAGCTGAAACGACGACCACCCTTCACGACCTTGGCGACACGGTTGATCGCGACGACCCGCTCGAGGTGCGGGGTCTTCTCGACGGGCGCGTTTCCGCGGCCGCCCTCACGGCGGTTGTCGCGGCGACCACCCTCGTTGCCACCGGACCCGCCGCCACGGCGCTGTTGACCTGGCATCAGCAGCCTTCCTTCTCTCTCGTGACGGGGTTTCTAGAACTCGAGCCCGGCTTCGCGGGCGGCGTCGGCGAGCGCGGCGACCCGCCCCGCGTACCGGTTGCCACCGCGGTCGAAGACGACCTTGGACACGCCGGCCGCCTTGGCCCGCTCGGCGAGCAGGGTACCGACCTTGCCGGCCAGGGCGCTCTTGTCGCCCTCCGCGCCGCGCAGCGAGGCGTCCAGGGTCGAGGCCGACGCCAGGGTGTGACCCTTGGTGTCGTCCACGATCTGGGCGACGATGTGCCGCAGGGAGCGGGTGACCACCAGGCGGGGGCGCTCGGCGGTGCCGCTGACGTTCTTGCGGACCCGGAAGTGCCGGCGCGCACGCCCGACGGCACGCTTGGCGGCGACGCCGCGGCGGCGCTTGAGCAGCGTGGCGCTCACTTCTTACCTGCCTTTCGAATGGCCTTGCAGCCGGCGGACGACCTCGCCATGGTGCTAGCGATCGCGGTCACTTCTTGCCCGCCTTTCCAGCCTTACGGCGGATGACCTCGCCCTGGTACTTCACGCCCTTGCCCTTGTAGGGCTCCGGCGGGCGGATCTTCCGGATGTTGGCGGCGACCTCGCCGACCTGCTGCTTGTCGATGCCGGCCACGTGGAACAGCGTCGGCCTCTCCACCGTGAAGGTGATGCCGTCCGGGGCGGGCACCAGCACCGGGTGCGAGAACCCGAGCGCGAACTCGAGGTCCTTGCCCTTGGCGCTGACGCGGTAACCGGTGCCGGCGATCTCCAGGCTCTTACGGTAGCCCTCGGTCACCCCGACGATCATGTTGGCGACCAGGGTACGGCTCAGGCCGTGCAGCTCCTTGGCCTTGCGCTCGTCGTTGGGCCGGCTGACGTGCAGCTGGCCGTCCTCGCCCCGCTCCGCCGTGATCGGCTCCGCGAGCGTGTGGGACAGCTCGCCCTTGGGGCCCTTGACCTTGACGGTCTGGCCCTCGATCGTGATATCGACGCCGGCCGGTACCGGGATCGACTTACGTCCAATACGCGACATTTCTACCTGTCTCCCGTTACCAGACGAAGGCGAGGACTTCCCCGCCAACGCTCCGCTTGCGGGCCTGCCGGTCGGTGAGCAGCCCCTGGGACGTCGAAATGATCGCCACGCCCAGCCCGCCGAGCACCCGCGGGAGCCCGTCCGACTTGGCGTACACCCGGAGACCGGGCTTGGACACACGCTTGATGCCGGCCAGGCTGCGCTCGCGGTTCTGGCCGTACTTCAGCTCGACGACCAGTCGCTTGCCGACGGCGCCCTCCTCGGGCTCCTCGACCAACCAGGTGGCGATGTAACCCTCGGACTTCAGGACCTCGGCGATGTTGGCCTTGATCTTGGAGTACGGCATCGTCACCCGGTCGTGGTACGCCTGGTTGGCGTTACGCAGACGCGTGAGCATGTCTGCGATCGGGTCGGTCATCGTCATGAAATTCGTCAACCTTTCTCGCCGGGGTTCCCCGGGCAGGGCCCGGGGCCTACGGCGAAGAGACAGTTCAGCTGACGCGCGAAGCGCGCCGGGCTATTACCAGGAAGCCTTGGACACGCCGGGCAGCTCACCGCGGTGGGCCATCTCCCGGATGCACACCCGGCAGAGACCGAACTTGCGGTAGACCGCCTTCGGACGCCCGCACCGCTGGCAGCGGGTGTAGGCGCGAACCGAGAACTTCGGCTTCGCGGCCGCCTTGATGATCAGCGCCTTCTTGGCCATTCGCTCAGTTCTCCTTGAACGGGAAGCCCAGGAGCTTGAGCAGCGCCCGGCCCTCGTCGTCGGTCGTGGCGGTCGTGACCACCGTGATGTCCATGCCCCGCTGGCGATCGATCTTGTCCTGGTCGATCTCGTGGAACACCGACTGCTCGGTCAGACCGAACGTGTAGTTGCCGTGCCCGTCGAGCTTGCGCCCGTCCAGGCCGCGGAAGTCACGGATACGCGGCAGCGCGATCGACAGCAGCCGGTCCAGGAACTCCCACATCCGGTCGCCGCGGAGGGTGACCTTCGCGCCGATCGGCATGCCCTCGCGCAGCTTGAACTGCGCGATCGACTTGGTCGCGCGCCGCACCTGCGGCTTCTGGCCGGTGATGATGGCCAGGTCACGGACCGCGCCGTCGATCAGCTTGGCGTCGCGAGCAGCCTCGCCGACACCCATGTTGACGACGATCTTGACCAGCCGCGGAACCTGCATGGGGTTCGCGAAGCTGTGCTGCTTCTGCAGCTCGGCCACGATCTCGTTACGGTACCGCTCCTTGAGGCGCGGCATGGTCTTGGTTTCGATAGCCGTGGTCATCACAGGTCCTTACCGGTGCTACGCGCGATGCGGACCTTCTGGCCGTTCTCGTCGAACCGGTACCCGACGCGGGTCGGGTTCCCGTCGGAGTCCAGGACCTGCACGTTGGAGACGTGGATCGGGGCCTCCTGGGTGACGATGCCACCGGTCTTGGCGCCACGCTGGGTGGTGCTGATACGGGTGTGCTTCTTGACCCGGTTCACGCCCTCGACCAGGATCTTGTCCTGCCGCGGGTAGGCCGCGATGACCTTACCCTTGGCGCCCTTGTCCTTGCCGGCGATGACGACGACCGTGTCGCCCTTCTTGACCTTCACGGTCACAACACCTCCGGCGCGAGAGAGATGATCTTCATGAACCGCTTGTCCCGCAGCTCGCGGCCGACGGGGCCGAAGATACGGGTACCGCGCGGGTCCCCGCCGTCCTTGATGATGACGGCGGCGTTCTCGTCGAAGCGGATGTACGAGCCGTCCGGCCGCCGCTTCTCCTTGGCGGTGCGGACGACGACGGCCTTGACGACGTCGCCCTTCTTCACACCGGCACCCGGGATCGCGTCCTTGACCGTGGCCACGATGACGTCGCCGATGCTCGCGTAGCGCCGACCGGAGCCACCGAGAACCCGGATGCACAGGATCTCCCGGGCACCCGTGTTGTCGGCGACGCGCAGTCGCGACTCCTGCTGAATCACGTCTATCTCCTATGTCTGCCGGTTCTCCGGCCGCCTGTGGGGCGGCCGGAGCCTGGCGGAACCTGCGCCCGACCGATACCGGCCGAGCTCGAGCCTTCGCTACTTGGCCTTCTCGAGGATCTCCACGAGCCGCCACCGCTTGGTGGCGGAGAGCGGCCGGGTCTCCATGATCAGGACCCGGTCGCCGATGCCGGCCGAGTTCTGCTCGTCGTGCACCTTCAGCTTCCTGGTCCGGCGCATGATCTTGCCGTACAGCGCGTGCTTGACCCGGTCCTCGACCTCGACCACGACGGTCTTTTCCATCTTGTCGCTGACCACCAGGCCCTCACGGACCTTGCGGCGAGCCCGCACGGTGGCGGTGGTGTTCTCGTCGGTCATGATGCAGTCACCTCAGTCGGCGCGGCCGAGAGACCCAGCTCGCGCTCACGCATGATCGTGTAGATCCGGGCGATCTCCCGACGGATGACCTGCAGCCGCCGGTTGTTGTCCAGCTGCCCGGTTGCAGCCTGCACGCGGAGATTGAACAGCTCCGCCTTGGCCTCGCGCAGCTTCGTGACCAGCTCCTCCTCGGAGAGCTCACGCAGCTCGGAAGGCTTGACGCCCGCTGCCATCAGGATTCACCCACTTCGCGCGTCACAATGCGGCACTTCATCGGGAGCTTGTGGATCGCGCGACGCATCGCCTCTCGCGCGATCTGCTCGTTGGGGAAGGACATCTCGAAGAGAACCCGCCCCGGCTTGACATTGGCGACCCACCACTCGGGCGAGCCCTTACCGGAACCCATCCGGGTTTCCGCCGGCTTCTTGGTCAGGGCCTGGTCCGGGAAGATCGTGATCCAGACCTTGCCGCCACGCTTGATGTGGCGGGTCATCGCGATACGCGCCGACTCGATCTGGCGGTTGGTCACGTACGCCGGCTCGAGAGCCTGGATCCCGAACTCGCCGAACACCACCCGGTTACCACCCTTGGACGCGCCGCTGCGGTCCGGGTGGTGCGGCTTGCGGAAGCCCTTCGGGGGCTTGCGCGGCATCAGCATCTGTCAGCCCTCCTGCTGCGTTTCTGCCGGCTGAGTGTCGGCCGGAGCGGACGCGGCCGCGGCGACAGCACCGCTGTCGACCGGCTCGCCGCTCGGCGTCTCGGCCTGCTGCGCGATGGTGGTCGCAGCAGCCCGGCCAGCCTCGGTGCCACCGGCGGTCGTGCCGGACGAACCCGACCGGCCACGGCGCGGCCGCTCGGGGCGGTCGCCGCGGTCACGGCGCGGGCGGGACGGACCGGCCTCGGCCGGAGCCTCCCGGCCCGGGACGGCGTCGCCCTTGTAGATCCAGACCTTCACGCCGATCCGGCCGAAGGTGGTACGGGCCTCGAAGAAGCCGTACTCGATGTTGGCCCGCAGCGTGTGCAGCGGAACCCGGCCCTCGCGGTAGAACTCCGTCCGGCTCATCTCGGCGCCGCCGAGGCGACCCGAGACCTGAACCCGGATGCCCTTGCAGACCGGGTTCTTCATCGCCGACTGCATCGCCTTGCGCATCGCCCGACGGAAGCTGACCCGGCTGGAGAGCTGCTCGGCGACGCCCTGGGCGACCAGCTGCGCGTCCGACTCGGGGTTCTTCACCTCGATGATGTTCAGCTGGACCTGCTTGCCGGTGAGCTTCTCCAGCTCACCGCGGATCCGGTCGGCCTCCGCACCCTTACGGCCGATGACGATGCCCGGCCGGGCGGTGTGGATGTCCACGCGGACGCGGTCCCGGGTGCGCTCGATGTCGACCTTGGAGATGCCGGCACGCTCGAGCCCCTTGGACATCATCCGGCGAATCTTGACGTCCTCGCCGATGTAGTCCTTGTAGAGCTTGTCCGCGAACCAGCGGGACTTCCAGTCGGTCGAGATGCCGAGCCGGAACCCAGTGGGGTGAACCTTCTGACCCATTACTCGGCACCCTCCGTCGTGCTCTGCCCATCAGCCGGCTCGGCCTTCTTCGCCAGCTCGGCCTTCTTCGCCGACTTCTTCGGCGCGGCCGGCGCGACCGCCTCGACCGCCACGGTGATGTGGCAGGTGCGCTTGCGGATCCGGTAGGCCCGGCCCTGCGCCCGCGGCCGGAACCGCTTCATGGTCGGGCCCTCGTCGACGAACGCCTCGCTGACGAGCAGCGCGTCGGGGTCCAGCCGCTCGTTGTTCTCCGCGTTGGCGATCGCGCTCGCGAGCACCTTGTACACCTGCTCGCTCGCAGCCTGCGGCGCGAACTGCAGCACCGTGAGCGCCTCCTTCGCGGGCAGGCCGCGGACGAGGTTGACCACCCGGCGCGCCTTCATCGGCGAGATGCGCACGTGCCGCGCAACCGCCCGCGCGCCCGGAAGCACCGGAGCGTCGCCCTTTCCTGGCATCGCTGTAACCCCTTGTTCCTCTATCCGTATGCCCGCGGCGTCAGCGCCGGCGGCTCTTCCGGTCGTCCTTCTCGTGACCCTTGAACGTGCGGGTCAGCGCGAACTCGCCGAGCTTGTGCCCGACCATGGCCTCGGTCACGAACACCGGGACGTGCTTGCGTCCGTCGTGCACGGCGATCGTGTGCCCCAGCATCTCGGGGATGATCGTCGAGCGCCGCGACCAGGTCTTGATGACGTTCTTCGAGCCCTTGTCGTTCTGCGTCTCCACCTTCTTGAGCAGGTGGTCGTCGATGAACGGGCCCTTCTTCAGGCTGCGAGGCATGCTCTATCTCCCTCAGCCGCGCTTACGCGTGGCGTAACGGCGGCGGACGATCAGCCGGTCGCTCGGCTGGCCCTTACGACGGGTGCGGCCCTCGGGCTTACCCTGCGGGTTGACCGGGTGGCGACCACCGGAGGTCTTACCCTCACCACCACCGTGCGGGTGGTCCACCGGGTTCATCGCGACACCACGGACGGTCGGGCGCTTGCCCTTCCACCGCATCCGGCCGGCCTTACCCCAGTTGATGTTCGACTGGTCGGCGTTGCCGATCTCGCCGATGCTCGCGCGGCACCGCACGTCGACCCGCCGGATCTCACCGGACGGCATGCGCAGGGTCGCGTACGCGCCCTCACGGCCGAGCAGCTGGATGCCGACGCCGGCCGAGCGGGCCAGCTTGGCGCCGCCGCCCGGACGAAGCTCCACGTTGTGGATCGTCGTACCGACCGGGATGTTGCGCAGCGGCAGGTTGTTGCCCGGCTTGATGTCCGCGCCCGGGCCCGACTCGACCGCGTCGCCCTGCTTCAGGTCCTTCGGCGCGATGATGTAGCGCTTCTCGCCGTCGGCGTAGTGCAGCAGCGCGATGCGCGCGGTGCGGTTCGGGTCGTACTCGATGTGTGCGACCTTCGCCGGCACGCCGTCCTTGTCGACCCGCTTGAAGTCGATCAGACGGTACTGCCGCTTGTGCCCGCCACCGTGGTGCCGGGTGGTGATCCGGCCGTGGGCGTTGCGACCGCCCTTCTTCGGCAGCGGAGCCAGCAGGGACTTCTCCGGCGTCGACCGGGTGATCTCGGCGAAGTCGGCGACGCTGGAGCCACGCCGGCCCGGCGTCGTCGGCTTGTACTTACGGATAGCCATTGTCTACACCCCTCAGCTGACCGGGCCGCCGAAGGCCTCGATACGGTCACCGTCAGCCAGCTTCACGATCGCCCGCTTGGTGGCCTTACGCTGGCCGAACCCGGTCTTGGTCCGCTTGCGCTTGCCCTGGCGGTTGAGCGTGTTGACCGTCAGGACGCGGACGTTGAAGATCTGCTGGATAGCGATCTTGATCTCGGTCTTGTTCGCGTCCGGGTGCACCAGGAAGGTGTACCAGTTCCGGTTCAGCTCGCTGTAGCTCTTCTCCGAGACGACCGGCGCGACGATGACGTCCCGCGGGTCGGCGATCGTGCTCACTTGCCACCCTCCTCGGTGGTCTCGGCGGGCTCAGCCGCCCGGCCGACTACCGTCGGCAGCCCCAGGAACTCGTCCAGGGCTTCCTTGGTGAAGACCACGTCGTCGGCCACCAGCACGTCGTACGTGTTGAGCTGGCTGGCCTCGATCAGGTGCACCCGCGGCTCGTTGCGCAGCGACACCCAGTTCAGCTCGTCGGTGCTGCTCAGCACGACCAGGACGCGCCGGGCGTCGGTCAGCTTCGCCAGCGTGGCCAACGCGGCCTTGGTCGACGGCTTCTCGCCCGAGACGAACGCCTCGACGACGTGCACCTGGCCGGCGCGCGCCCGGTCGGAGAGGGCGCCACGCAGGGCGGCGGCCTTCATCTTCTTCGGGGTCCGCTGGCTGTAGTCGCGCGGGACCGGACCGTGCACCACGCCACCGCCGGCGAACTGCGGCGCGCGGATCGAGCCCTGACGGGCCCGGCCGGTGCCCTTCTGCTTGTACGGCTTCTTGCCGCCACCGGCGACCTCGCCGCGGGTCTTGACCTTGTGCGTGCCCTGCCGGGCCGCCGCGAGCTGAGCCACCACGACCTGGTGCATCAACGCGATGTTTGCCTGGACGTCGAAGATGTCGGCGGGCAGCTCGACGGAGCCGGCCTTGTCGCCTTCGACGTTGCGGACGTCAACGGTGGTCACTTGGCCGCACCGCCCTTCTTCGCCTTGGCCGCGGTACGGACCAGGACCAGTGCCCCCTTGGGGCCGGGAATGGCACCGCGGACGAGCAGGAGGTTGTTCTCGGTGTCCACCGCCTGGACGGTCAGGTTCTGGACGGTGTAACGCACGCCGCCCATCCGACCGGCCATCCGGGTGCCCTTGAAGACGCGACCCGGGGTGGCGCAGGCGCCGATGGAGCCCGGCGAGCGGTGCTTGCGCTCCACACCGTGGCTGGCGCGCAGACCGTGGAAGCCGTGCCGCTTCATCGGGCCGGCATAGCCCTTGCCCTTGGTCTTGCCGGTGACGTCGATGACGACGCCCGCCGGGAACTCCTCGACCGTGACCTCCTGGCCCGGCGAGTAGTCCGTGGCGTCGATGGTGCGCAGCTCGACGATGTGCCGGCGCGGCGCCACGTCTGCCTTCGCGTAGTGCCCGCTGATCGGCTTCTTGACCTTGCGCGGGTCGATCGTGCCGTAGGCGAGCTGGATGGCGGAGTACCCGTCCTTCTCGGCGCTACGAACCTGGCTGACGACGCACGGGCCGGCCTGCACCACGGTCACGGGAACAACCTTGTTGTTGTCCCAGACCTGGGTCATGCCGAGCTTGGCGCCCAGGATCCCCTTGACTTGCCTGTCCATCTGTCCGGTCCCTACAGCTTGATCTCGATGTCGACGCCAGCCGGCAGGTCGAGGCGCATGAGCGAGTCGACCGTCTTCGGGGTCGGGTCGATGATGTCGATCAGCCGCTTGTGCGTGCGCATCTCGAAGTGCTCGCGCGAGTCCTTGTACTTGTGCGGCGAGCGGATAACGCAGAAACGGTTGATCTCCGTGGGCAGCGGCACCGGCCCTGCGACCTGCGCCCCGGTACGCGTCACCGTCTCGACGATCTTCCGAGCCGAGGAGTCGACGACCTCGTGGTCATAGGCCTTGAGCCGGATGCGGATCTTCTGTCCCGCCATGGTGGCTTCTGTTCCTTCTCTCGATGCCGCTGTGTTGCGGGCACCTGTACCGGCTGGTACAGGCCCACTTCGCCGACCCCCGCGGTCGGGCGTGTCGCGCCCTCGGACCAGGCTCCGCCCCGGGACTCCGGAGCGACTCTCCTGACCGCGCGGTGGGTCAAGGCGCCGATCGCATCACAGCGATCTGGACGCCGTGCGAGGGTGGTTGATCACCAGGGGTGATCAACCACCCTACGCGCGACTGTTGGTCTTCCCGGAGGTCCAGCGTGCACCGGACGCGGGCGACTAACCGTCGTTACGCAACCTGACTAGTATGCCGCACGACCGGCGGCAACGCTAATCGGGGTTACCCAGTTCACTTGACGATCTTGGTGACGCGACCAGCGCCGACCGTACGACCACCCTCGCGGATCGCGAACTTGAGGTTCTCCTCCATGGCGATCGGCTGAATCAGCTTCACGGTCATGGTGGTGTTGTCGCCCGGCATGACCATCTCGGTGCCCTCAGGCAGCGTGACGACACCGGTGACGTCCGTGGTCCGGAAGTAGAACTGCGGACGGTAGTTCTGGAAGAACGGGGTGTGCCGGCCGCCCTCCTCCTTGGAGAGGATGTAGACCGTCGCCTCGAACTCCGTGTGCGGGGTCGTGGTGCCCGGCTTGATGACGACCATGCCGCGCTCGACGTCCTCGCGCTTGATGCCACGCAGCAGCAGACCGACGTTCTCGCCCGCGCGGGCCTCGTCGAGCAGCTTGCGGAACATCTCGATGCCGGTGCAGGTGGTCTTCATCGACTTCTCGCGGATGCCGACGATCTCCACCTCCTCGTTCGGCTTGAGGATGCCACGCTCGGCGCGACCCGTGACGACGGTGCCACGACCGGTGATCGTGAAGACGTCCTCGATCGGCATCAGGAACGGCTTCTCGGTCTCGCGCTCCGGCTGCGGGATCGCGGTGTCGACAGCGTTCATGAGCTCCAGCAGACGCCCGGTCCACTCCGGGTCGCCCTCCAGGGCCTTGAGCGCCGAGACGCGGACGACCGGCAGGTCGTCACCCGGGTATTCCTGGTTCGACAGCAGCTCGCGAACCTCGAGCTCGACGAGCTCCAGGAGCTCCTCGTCGTCGACCATGTCGCTCTTGTTCAGCGCCACGACGATGTAGGGCACGCCGACCTGGCGGGCCAGCAGCACGTGCTCGCGGGTCTGCGGCATCGGGCCGTCCGTCGCCGCGACCACCAGGATCGCGCCGTCCATCTGGGCGGCGCCGGTGATCATGTTCTTGATGTAGTCGGCGTGACCGGGGCAGTCGACGTGCGCGTAGTGCCGCGCCTCGGTCTGGTACTCGACGTGCGCGATCGAGATCGTGATGCCGCGGGCCTTCTCCTCCGGCGCCTTGTCGATCTCGTCGAACGGCGTGTACGGGTTCAGGTCCGGGAACTGGTCGTGCAGGACCTTGGTGATGGCCGCCGTCAGCGTCGTCTTACCGTGGTCGATGTGACCAATGGTGCCGATGTTGACGTGCGGCTTAGTCCGCTCGAACTTCGCCTTCGCCACTGGTGTCCTCCTGTGGACTTCTTGGTTCGTTCGCCCCGGTGCGCCAGGTCGGCGCTTAGGACTCTGTCGACAGCCTTTCCGGCCTGACGGCCGGAGAGCCTTGGTGGGTTCTGCGGCGATGAAGCCTACAGGCCCGGATTCACACAACCCGACCGAGGTGGCCGCGGGCGGAAGTTGCCCGCAGCCAGCCCCGGGTCATCGGATCAGCTCAGGTGAGCGTCACTCACCGGTCGCCTTGGCGATGATCTCCTTCGCCACCGAGGCCGGAACCTCGGCGTAGGAGTCGAACTGCATGCTGTAGCTAGCCCGGCCCTGGGTCTTCGACCGCAGGTCGCCGACGTAGCCGAACATCTCCGACAACGGCACCAGGGCCCGGACGACGCGAGCGCCGCTGCGCTCTTCCATCGCCTGGATGATGCCACGGCGGGAGTTGAGGTCGCCGATGACGTCACCCATGTTCTCCTCAGGAGTGGTGACCTCAACGGCCATCATCGGCTCGAGCAGCGCGGGGTCGGCCTTGCGGGCCGCCTCCTTCATCACCATCGAGCCGGCGATCTTGAACGCCATTTCCGACGAGTCGACCTCGTGGTACTGGCCGTCCACCAGCGTGAGCTTGACACCCACCAGCGGGAAGCCGGCGAGGATGCCGTACTGCATCGCGTCCTGCGCGCCCGCGTCCACCGACGGGATGAACTCCCGGGGGATGCGGCCACCGGTCACGGCGTTGGCGAACTCGTAGGTCGGCGCGTCGTTGCCCAGCGGCAGCGGCTCCAGGCTGATGATCACCCGGGCGTACTGGCCGGAACCACCGGTCTGCTTCTTGTGGGTGTACTCGACCTTCTCCACCTTGCGGCGGATGGTCTCGCGGTACGCCACCTGCGGCTTGCCGATGTTCGCCTCGACGTTGAACTCGCGGCGCATCCGGTCGACCAGGATGTCCAGGTGCAGCTCGCCCATGCCGGAGATGACCGTCTGGCCGGTCTGGTCGTCGAGCTTGACCCGGAAGGTCGGGTCCTCCTCGGCGAGCCGCTGGATGGCGGTGCTGAGCTTCTCCTGGTCGGCCTTGGTCTTCGGCTCGATGGCCACCTCGATGACCGGCTCCGGGAAGGTCATCGACTCCAGGATGACCGGGTTCGCCGGGTCACACAGGGTGTCACCGGTGGTGGTCTGCTTGAGACCCTGCACCGCGATGATGTCGCCGGCCTGGGCCGAGCTGCGCTCTTCCCGCTTGTTGGCGTGCATCTGGTAGATCTTGCCGATCCGCTCCTTGCGGTCCTTGGTGGAGTTGACCACCTGGGAGCCGGACTCGAGCGTGCCGGAGTAGATCCGGACGTAGGTGAGCTTGCCGAGGTGCTTGTCCGTCTGGATCTTGAAGGCCAGGCCGGAGAACGGCTCCTTGACCGACGGCCTGCGCTGCATCGGGGTCTCGCCGTCGGTGGCCGTGCCCTCGATCGCCGGGACGTCCAGCGGCGACGGCAGGTACGCCACGACCGCGTCCAGCATCGGCTGGATGCCCTTGTTCTTGAAGGCGGTGCCGGTGAGGACCGGGTTGGCCTTGCCGGCGATGGTCGACCGACGGATGGCGGCCTTGATCTCCTCGACGGAGATCTCCTCGCCCTCGAGGTACTTCTCCATCACCGCGTCGTCGACGTCGGCCAGGGTCTCCACCAGCTTCTCGCGCCACTCGGCGGCCGAGTCGGCGAGGTCGGCCGGGATCTCCTCGACCGTGTAGTCCTCACCCTTCACGGTCTCGCCGCGCCAGGTGAGTGCCCGCATTTCGACCAGGTCGACCACGCCGATGAAGTCGGACTCGGCGCCGATCGGGATCTGGAGCACCAGCGGGGTGGCGTTGAGCCGGTCGATCATCATCTGCACGCAGCGGAAGAAGTCGGCGCCGGTCCGGTCGAGCTTGTTGACGAAGCACATCCGAGGGACGTTGTACTTGTCGGCCTGACGCCAGACGTTCTCCGTCTGCGGCTCCACGCCGGCGACGCCGTCGTAGACCGCGACCGCACCGTCCAGCACCCGCAGCGACCGCTCGACCTCGACCGTGAAGTCGACGTGGCCGGGCGTGTCGATGATCTGGATCGTGTGGCCCTTCCACTCACACTTGGTGGCAGCGGAGGTGATGGTGATACCACGCTCCTGCTCCTGCTCCATCCAGTCCATGACGGCAGCGCCCTCGTGGACCTCACCGATCTTGTACGTGATACCGGTGTAGAAGAGGATCCGCTCGGTGGTAGTGGTCTTACCGGCATCGATGTGCGCCATGATGCCGATGTTGCGTACGTTGGCGAGCGCGTCTGCGGCGGCCACTTCAATCCCTACTTATCGTCGTCTCGACACAACTGGTTGCGGTTCCGGCGCCGGCCCGGCGCCGGAACCAGGGTGTTACCAGCGGTAGTGCGCGAAGGCCTTGTTGGACTCGGCCATCTTGTGCGTGTCCTCGCGCCGCTTGACGGCGGCACCCAGACCGTTGCTCGCGTCCAGCAGCTCGTTCATCAGCCGCTCGATCATGGTCTTCTCACGACGGGCCTTGGAGTACGTCACCAGCCAGCGCAGACCGAGGGTGGTCGCGCGGGCCGGACGGACCTCCACCGGCACCTGGTAGGTGGCGCCACCGACGCGGCGGCTGCGCACCTCGAGGGTCGGCTTGACGTTGTCCATCGCGCGCTTGAGCGTGACGACCGGGTCGGTGCCGCTCTTCTCGCGGCAGCCCTCCAGGGCGGCGTAGACGATGCGCTCGGCGAGCTGGCGCTTCCCGCGCATCAGGATCTTGTTCACCAGCTGGGTGACCAACGGCGAGTTGTACACCGGGTCAGCGACCAGCGGCTTCCGCGGAGCGGGTCCCTTACGCGGCATGTCAGCTCTTCTCCTTCTTCGCGCCGTAGCGGCTGCGCGCCTGCTTGCGGTTGCGGACACCCTGGGTGTCCAGCGAACCGCGGACGATCTTGTAACGCACGCCGGGGAGGTCCTTCACCCGGCCGCCGCGGACGAGCACGATCGAGTGCTCCTGCAGGTTGTGACCCACGCCCGGGATGTAGGCGGTCACCTCGATCTGGCTGCTGAGCTTGACACGCGCGACCTTGCGGAGCGCCGAGTTCGGCTTCTTGGGGGTGGTGGTGTACACGCGGGTGCAGACACCGCGCCGCTGAGGAGACCCCTTCAGCGCCGGGGTCTTGGTCTTGGTCGTCTTGGCCTGGCGGCCCTTTCGGACCAGCTGCTGAATGGTGGGCACCGGGTTTCTCCGCTCCCTTCGGTCGCTGCGAGGCGACCGCGCCGTCTGCTCGTTAGCCGGCCTGATGGACGGCTCTCCTACATTCCAACCAGGGCCACCTTGCGGAGGCCCCAGCACCCGCGGTCGGGCGTGTCGCCCAGATCACGGTTCCCGGCGCTGTCGCTCACGCGTCCGCGCCGGATGTGTCCACCGGCGCACGGCGGGCCGCGTACCGGGTCTTTGACTGTGTCGTGCCGCCACCTGATCGCCGGACGAACCGGATCCCGCGCACGCACGAGTTGCCCGGGCAGGCCCGGGCACAAGGGGAAAGAGTACCTACCACAGCCTCGCAGGTCAAAACGGAATGGTCCGCCGGTTCTCGGATCCCGCCGGTCACCCCGCGCGTCGTGCCTGCGCACCCATGATGGGCACCTACGCACCCAAGTGTACCGGCTGCCCGTCGAAGCGGCCCGCCGGCCCCGGCGCGACCGTTGTCACGCGAACTGCAACAGCAGGGCCAGCCCCAGGCCCGAAAGACTGAGCAGCAGCCCCCCCGCGCCACAGCTGATCCCCGCCGTGGCGAGGCCCCGCCCGGTGAACCGAACCGCCGGCGGCGGCGCCGCCCGGCGGATCTGCCGCCGGGCAAGGAGACCGGCGGCTATCGCCGCGGCCCCGGCCAGCACGCCCGGCACGGTGAACGCCCCGGCCGCCCAGGCGCCACCGAGCCGCGCCCCCGCGACGCCGAAGCAGACCACCACGAGGGAGACCATGATCGACCCCACACCGGCCACCAGCGAGCCCACCGCCGGACCAGAGGTCACCCCGGGCACGTCGAGGTGGACCAGGCCGAAGGGCGTACCCGGGACCGGGTCGACCCGCTTGGGCGGGCGCGGCGCCTCCCGCGGAGGCGGAGGCAGCGGGCTGTGCGTCGCCAGCGGCCACCCGGCGGCCGGCCGCCCACCCGGGTGCGTCCCGAACTGCCAACCCGACTGCCCGGGGTACCCCACCGCCGGCTGCCACGGACGTGCCCCGGGCTGCTGCGGGTCCGGCACGGCCGGGTCGGCTCCCGACGGCGACGCCGGTTCCGTCACGTGGTCCTCCTGGGGAGTAGTCGGGTCCACCGCCGCGCGGCGGACACCGGCCAGGCTACCGTCGGCACGCACGGCCCACCCGCGGCGCGGGCGGTCATCACCGGGATCAGTCGACGTTCGAGGAGAAGTCCCGCCCGAAGGGTGCCTCGGCGTACCGGACCACGCCGATCACCACCAGGGTCACCACGGCCACCGCGACCAGCACCAGGCCAGCCCAGGCCAGCCGCTCACCGCGCCGTAGCCAGGCCGCGCCGGTGAGGTAGCCGCCGGAGGCGTACGCCTCGCGCCGGGCCTGCCGGGCGAGCTGGAGCGCGACCGTCGCCGGTACCACGCCACCGACGAACAGCCCGGTGAGCGCCCCCATCAGCCCCAGCGCGAAGACGGCCCGCGCTTTCGTCGCGGGGGCCGGGTCGGGGTCGAGCGGGTGTCGTGGCGGCTGGTGCGCCACGGGCAACTGCCCGGGAGCGGTCGTCATGCCCCCATCATGCACCGACTTCCGTGCCCGTACATGCGACGAGGCCCCCGGCAGGGTGCCGGGGGCCTCGTCAGGTCACTGCTTAGCGGTACGACCCGAAGTCGAAGTCGTCCAGCGGCACCGCCTGGCCGCTGGCCGGCCCGAAGCCGTAGTCGGTCTCCGGGTAGCCGGTCATCGAGTAGACCTTGGCCTTCGCCTCCTCGGTCGGCTCGACCCGAACGTTGCGGTACTTGCTGATGCCCGTACCGGCCGGGATGAGCTTACCGATGATCACGTTCTCCTTGAGGCCGACGAGCGAGTCGCTGCGGGAGTTGATCGCCGCGTCGGTCAGCACCCGGGTGGTCTCCTGGAAGGAGGCCGCCGAGAGCCAGGAATCGGTGGCCAGCGAGGCCTTGGTGATGCCCATCAGCACCGGGCGACCGGCTGCGGGCTCGCCACCCTCGGAGACGAGTCGGCGGTTCTCCGACTCGAACAGCGCCCGGTCGACCAGCACGCCCGGCAGGAACTCGGTCGAGCCGGAGTCGATGACGGTCACCCGCTTGAGCATCTGGCGGATGATGATCTCGATGTGCTTGTCGTGGATGAGCACGCCCTGCGAGCGGTAGACCTCCTGGACCTCCTGGGTCAGGTGGACCTGGACCGCGCGCGGGCCGAGGATGCGCAGCAACTCGTGCGGGTCGATGGTGCCCTCGGTGAGCTTCTCGCCGACCTCGACGTGGTCGCCGTCGTGGGTACGCAGGCGGACGCGCTTGGAGATCTTGTCGTACACGATCTCGTCGCTGCCGTCGTCCGGCACCACGATGATCTTCCTGGACCGCTCGCCGTCCTCGATCCGGACCCGGCCCGGGGTGTCGGCGATCGGCGCCTTGCCCTTCGGCACCCGGGCCTCGAAGATCTCCGTGACCCGGGGCAGGCCCTGGGTGATGTCCTCACCCGCGACACCACCGGTGTGGAAGGTCCGCATCGTCAGCTGCGTACCCGGCTCACCGATCGACTGGGCGGCGATAATGCCGACCGCCTCGCCGACGTCCACACTCTTGCCGGTCGGCAGCGAGCGGCCGTAGCACGCACCGCAGACGCCCAGCTTCGACTCGCAGGTGAGCACGCTGCGCACCCGGACGGTCTCCACCCCGGCAGCGACGATCTTGTCGACCAGGATCGAGTTGAGGTCCGAGCCCCGCTCGGCGACCACGGTGCCGTCCGGCCCCTTGATGTCGTCGGCCAGGGTACGGGCGTGCACGCTGGTCTCGACGTGCTCGTGGGTGACCAGCCGGCCGTCCAGCCGCTGCCCGATCTGCATCGGGATCGCGCGGTCGGTGCCGCAGTCCTCCTCGCGGATGATGACGTCCTGCGACACGTCCACCAGACGCCGGGTCAGGTAACCCGAGTCGGCGGTCCGCAACGCGGTGTCGGCGAGACCCTTACGGGCACCGTGCGTGGAGATGAAGTACTCCAGCACGGACAGACCCTCCCGGTACGAGGCCTTGATGGGCCGCGGGATGATCTCGCCCTTCGGGTTGGCCACCAGACCACGAATCGCCGCGATCTGCCGGAGCTGGAGCAGGTTACCGCGGGCGCCCGAGTTGATCATCTTCCACAGCGGGTTCTCCTGCGGCAGCGCGGTGTCCATCTCCTTGGCGACCTCGTTGGTCGCCTTGGTCCAGATCTCGATGAGTTCGCCGCGACGTTCCTCGGCGGTCATCAGACCACGCTGGTACTGCTTGTCGATCCGGTCGGCTTCCTTCTCGTACCGCTCCAGGATCTCCCGCTTACGCGGCGGGGCGATGACGTCCTCCATGCCGATGGTGACGCCGGACCAGGTGGCCCAGTGGAAACCGGCCTCCTTGAGGCCGTCCAGGGTGGCGGCCAAAGCCACCTTCGGGTAGCGCTCGGCGAGGTCGTTGACGATCGCGGAGAGCTGGCCCTTGCGGATCTCGTAGTTCACGAAGCGGTAGCCCTGCGGCAGCGTCTCGTTGAACAGGACCCGGCCGAGCGTGGTCTCCACGGTCAGCGCATCGCCCTCGACCCAACCCTCGGGCGCGGTCCACGGCTCGGCGCCGGCGCCGTTGTCGACACTGGTCACGCCGCGCAGGCGGATCCGGACCGGAGCCTGCAGGTGCAGCTCGCCGTTGTCGAAGGCCATCCGCGCCTCGGCGTCCGAGCTGAACGCCCGACCCTCACCCTTCCCGCCCGTCGTGAGGTGCGTGAGGTGGTACAGGCCGATGACCATGTCCTGGGTGGGCATGGTGACCGGCTTGCCGTCCGCCGGCTTGAGGATGTTGTTCGACGAGAGCATCAGGATCCGTGCCTCGGCCTGGGCCTCGGCGGACAGCGGCACGTGGACCGCCATCTGGTCACCGTCGAAGTCCGCGTTGAAGGCGGTGCAGACCAGCGGGTGGATCTGGATCGCCTTGCCCTCGACCAGCTGCGGCTCGAAGGCCTGGATGCCCAGGCGGTGCAGGGTGGGTGCACGGTTGAGCAGCACCGGGTGCTCCCCGATGACCTCTTCCAGCACGTCCCACACGACCGGCCGCTGCCGCTCGACCATCCGCTTGGCGGACTTGATGTTCTGCGCGTGGTTGAGGTCGACCAGGCGCTTCATGACGAACGGCTTGAACAGCTCCAGCGCCATCTGCTTGGGCAGGCCGCACTGGTGCAGCTTCAGCTTCGGGCCGACCACGATGACCGAACGGCCGGAGTAGTCGACGCGCTTGCCGAGCAGGTTCTGCCGGAACCGGCCCTGCTTGCCCTTGAGCATGTCGGAGAGCGACTTCAGGGGGCGGTTACCCGGTCCGGTGACCGGCCGGCCGCGACGGCCGTTGTCGAACAGCGCGTCGACGGCCTCCTGGAGCATCCGCTTCTCGTTGTTGACGATGATCTCGGGCGCGCCGAGGTCGATCAGCCGCTTGAGGCGGTTGTTCCGGTTGATCACCCGGCGGTACAGGTCGTTCAGGTCGGAGGTCGCGAAGCGGCCGCCGTCGAGCTGCACCATCGGGCGCAGGTCCGGCGGGATGACCGGGACGCAGTCGAGGACCATTCCGAGCGGCGAGTTGCGGGTGTTCTGGAACGCCGCGACGACCTTCAGCCGCTTGAGAGCACGGATCTTCCGCTGGCCCTTGCCGGAGCGGATCGTCTCGCGCAGACTCTCGGCCTCGGCGGCGAGGTCCATGTTCTGGACCAGGGCCTTGATGGCCTCGGCGCCCATGCCGCCGGTGAAGTACTCGCCGAAGCGGTCCCGCAGCTCACGGTAGAGCAGCTCGTCGGTGACCAGCTGCTTCGGGTCGAGCTTGCGGAAGGTCTCGAGCACCTCGTCGAGGCGGTCGATCTCGCGCTGGGCCCGGTCGCGGATCT
Organism: Micromonospora sp. KC606; assembly: GCF_004348675.1. GTDB lineage: Bacteria > Actinomycetota > Actinomycetes > Mycobacteriales > Micromonosporaceae > Micromonospora. Next base: position 27,968 of record NZ_SMKN01000011.1, read on the forward strand.
GGCGCATCTCGCGCTCTCCGCCCTCCTTGACCTTGCGCCGGACGTCCGCCTTCGCGCCCTCGGCCTCCAGCTCGGCCAGGTCGGCCTCGAGCTTGGCGGCCCGCTTCTCGATCTCCGAGTCGCGGCTGTTCTCGGACTGCCGCTTCTCGGCCAGGATCTCGTTCTCGATGGTCGAGAGGTCACGGTGACGCGCTTCGGCGTCCACGCTGGTCACGACGTACGAGGCGAAGTAAATGATCTTTTCGAGATCCTTGGGGGCGAGGTCCAGCAGGTAGCCCAGCCGGCTCGGCACGCCCTTGAAGTACCAGATGTGGGTCACCGGAGCGGCGAGCTCGATGTGCCCCATCCGCTCACGGCGGACCTTGGAGCGGGTCACCTCGACGCCACAGCGCTCGCAGATGATGCCCTTGAAGCGGACCCGCTTGTACTTACCGCAGTAGCACTCCCAGTCCCGTTGCGGACCGAAGATCTTCTCGCAGAAGAGCCCGTCCTTTTCCGGCTTGAGGGTGCGGTAGTTGATCGTTTCAGGCTTCTTGACCTCACCGTGCGACCACTGACGGATGTCGTCGGCGGTGGCGAGGCCAATGCGCAGCTCGTCGAAGAAGTTGACGTCGAGCACTATGTCCCCTATGTCGTCGTCTTTACAGCTAGATCATGGGCGGGGTTGGGGGCCGGCCGACCCGCGTCGGGATCAAGCCTGACCGCCCAGAGCGGGGCGGCTGGCCCCCAACCCACACCACCTACACCTCTTCGACCGAGCTCGGCTCGCGCCGGGACAGGTCGATGCCCAGCTCCTCCGCGGCCCGGAACACCTCGTCGTCGGTCTCGCGCATCTCCAGGGCCACACCGTCGCTGGAGAGCACCTCGACGTTGAGGCACAGCGACTGCAGCTCCTTGAGCAGCACCTTGAACGACTCCGGGATGCCCGGCTCGGGGATGTTCTCGCCCTTGACGATCGCCTCGTAGACCTTCACCCGGCCGAGGACGTCGTCGGACTTGATCGTCAGCAGCTCCTGCAGGGCGTACGCGGCGCCGTACGCCTGCATCGCCCAGCACTCCATCTCGCCGAAGCGCTGGCCACCGAACTGCGCCTTACCACCCAGCGGCTGCTGCGTGATCATCGAGTACGGGCCGGTCGACCGAGCGTGGATCTTGTCGTCGACCAGGTGGTTAAGCTTCAGGATGTAGATGTAGCCGACCGCGATCGGGTCGGGCAGCGGCTCGCCGGAACGGCCGTCGAACAGCTGCGCCTTGCCGGAGGAACCGATCAGCTGCTTGCCGTCCCGGTTCGGCAGGGTCGACGCGAGCAGACCGGAGATCTCCTCCTCGCGGGCACCGTCGAAGACCGGGGTGGCCACGTTGGTGTCCGGCTCGGACTCGTGCGCCTCGATCGAACGGAGCTGGCGCTTCCACTCGACGTCGTCGCCGTCGACCTGCCAGCCGGTCTTGGCCACCCACCCGAGGTGGGTCTCCAGGACCTGGCCGATGTTCATCCGGGACGGCACACCCAGCGGGTTCAGCACGATGTCGACCGGGGTGCCGTCCTCCAGGAACGGCATGTCCTCGATCGGCAGGATCTTGGAGATGACGCCCTTGTTGCCGTGCCGGCCGGCGAGCTTGTCACCGTCCTGGATCTTGCGCTTCTGGGCGACGTAGACCCGGACCAGCTCGTTGACGCCCGGCGGCAGCTCGTCGCCGTCCTCCCGCGAGAAGGTACGCACGCCGATAACCGTGCCGGTCTCGCCGTGCGGCACCTTCAGCGAGGTGTCCCGGACCTCGCGCGCCTTCTCGCCGAAGATCGCGCGGAGCAGCCGCTCCTCCGGCGTCAGCTCGGTCTCACCCTTCGGGGTGACCTTGCCGACCAGGATGTCGCCGGGGACGACCTCGGCGCCGATCCGGATGATGCCGCGCTCGTCGAGGTCGGCGAGCATCTCCTCGCTGACGTTCGGGATGTCCCGGGTGATCTCCTCCGGACCGAGCTTGGTGTCCCGCGCGTCGACCTCGTGCTCCTCGATGTGGATCGAGGTGAGCACGTCCTGCTGCACGAGGCGCTGCGACAGGATGATCGCGTCCTCGTAGTTGTGGCCCTCCCAGGTCATGAACGCCACGAGCAGGTTGCGCCCGAGCGCCATCTCGCCCTCGTCGGTGCACGGACCGTCGGCGATGACCTGACCGGCCTCGACACGGTCGCCCTCGAAGACGACCGGCTTCTGGTTGACGCAGGAGCCGGCGTTGGAGCGGCGGAACTTGTGCAGCAGGTACGTCCGGCGGTGGCCGTCGTCCTGGTGGATGGTGATGTAGTCGGCGCAGAGGTCCTCGATGACACCGCCGACCTCGGCGACGACCACGTCACCGGCGTCGACGGCGGCCCGGTACTCCATGCCGGTGCCGACCAGCGGCGACTCCGCCTTGACCAGCGGCACCGCCTGGCGCTGCATGTTCGCGCCCATCAGCGCCCGGTTGGCGTCGTCGTGCTCGAGGAACGGGATCATCGCGGTCGCGACGGAGGTCATCTGCCGCGGCGAGACGTCCATGTAGTCCACGGCGCCCGGCGCGACGTCCTCGGTCTCGCCGCCCTTACGACGGACCAGGACGCGGTCCTCGGCGAAGGTGCCGTCCGCCTTCAGCGGCGCGTTGGCCTGCGCCTTGACGAACCGGTCCTCCTCGTCAGCGGTCAGGTAGTCGATCTGGTCGGTGACCCGACCCTCGACGACCTTCCGGTACGGCGTCTCGATGAAGCCGAACGGGTTGACCCGGGCGAAGGTGGACAGCGCGCCGATCAGACCGATGTTCGGGCCTTCCGGCGTCTCGATCGGGCACATCCGGCCGTAGTGGGACGGGTGCACGTCGCGAACCTCGAAGCCGGCCCGTTCCCGGGAAAGACCACCCGGGCCGAGCGCGCTCAGCCGGCGCCGGTGGGTGAGGCCCGCCAGCGGGTTGGTCTGGTCCATGAACTGGGACAGCTGCGAGGTGCCGAAGAACTCCTTGATCGCCGCCACCACCGGGCGGATGTTGATCAGGGTCTGCGGCGTGATCGCCTCGACGTCCTGGGTGGTCATCCGCTCGCGGACGACCCGCTCCATCCGGGACAGACCGACCCGGACCTGGTTCTGGATCAGCTCGCCGACCGTTCGTAGGCGCCGGTTGCCGAAGTGGTCGATGTCGTCGGCCTCGTAGCTCTCCTCGCCGGCGTGCAGCCGGCAGAGGTACTCCACGGTGGCGACGATGTCGTCCTCGGTGAGCGTGCCGGTGGTGATCGGCACCTGCAGCTGGAGCTTCTTGTTGAACTTGTACCGGCCGACCTTGGCGACGTCATACCGCTTCGGGTTGAAGAAGAGGTTGTCGAGCAGGGTCTGCGCGTTCTCGCGGGTCGGCGGCTCGCCAGGGCGGAGCTTGCGGTAGATGTCGAGCAGGGCCTCATCCTGACCGGCGATGTGGTCCTTCTCGAGCGTGGTCATCATCAGCTCGGACCACCCGAACCGCTCGCGGATCTGCTCCGCGGACCATCCGATGGCCTTGAGCAGCACGGTGACGGCCTGCCGACGCTTGCGGTCGATACGGACGCCGACCGTGTCGCGCTTGTCGATGTCGAACTCCAGCCAGGCACCCCGACTCGGGATGACCTTGACGCTGGAGAGGTCGCGGTCGGAGGTCTTGTCCGGCTGCTTGTCGAAGTAGACGCCCGGGGACCGGACGAGCTGGCTGACCACGACCCGCTCGGTGCCGTTGATGATGAAGGTGCCCTTCGGCGTCATCATCGGGAAGTCACCCATGAACACCGTCTGGCTCTTGATCTCGCCGGTGGTGTTGTTGGTGAACTCCGCGGTCACGAACAGCGGGGCGCAGTAGGTCAGGTCCTTCTCCTTGCACTCCTCGATCGAGGCCTTGACCTCGTCGAAGCGCGGAGCCGAGAAGGAGAGCGACATGGTGCCGGAGAAGTCCTCAATGGGACTGATCTCGTCGAGGATCTCCGCGAGACCCGAGCGTGCGTGCGGGTCGTCCGCCGACCGGCCCTGCCAAGCCTCGTTGCCGACGAGCCAGTCGAAGGACTCGTTCTGGATGGCGAGGAGGTTGGGGACCTCGAGGTGTTCGGTGATCCTGCCGAAAGAAACTCGGCGGGGCGCGAAAGCGCTCGACGTACGACTGGTCTTCGCAGGGCGGGAAGCTGCCAAGATGCGTCCTTCCGAGGACCGGTGCTGCAGAACGGCTGGTACGCGTGCACTCCAATGACCCCACCAGAAATATCCACAAACGGACATTTCCGAGCAGGGGTCAATTCGGAAGGCAGCGCAAACTAGCAGTGTAGCCGAGAGGCTAACCGCTGTCCAGCCCATCCCGCAGGTCGTCGCGGAACGCGCCTCGGGACCCGGAATCCGGGCCTCACCGGGCCGCTCGGAACGCGTCGTTCCTGCCGGACCGCCCGGGCACCACGGCCGATGGTGCTGCCGCTGCCATTGCCCGAACGGAGGCCGTCGCAAGCGCGGAAGGTCTTGCTGGTGCCAGCGTGCCTGGCAGGCCGGTGCCGCGTCAAGGGCCGGCTGCGGTCGCCGTCGCCATTCCCACCGACGATCGACCGTCAGACAGCTCTTTCGGACCGCACGCCGGGCGTCGGAAGTCCTGCTCACGCCGCTGCCACCGGGTGAGCTACCAACCACAGCGGGCGATGATCCGTTCCCGGATCACCGCCCGCCACGACGCGATGTGCTCCGGCTCACGTGAGCCGGGTGCGCGCCAAGAGTCGACCAGAGGCCGACTCAGGTCACTTGAGGGTGACCTTCGCGCCCTCGCCCTCGAGCTTGGCCTTCGCCTTCTCGGCGGTCTCCTTGTTGGCCTTCTCCAGGACCGCCTTCGGCGCGGCCTCGACCAGGTCCTTGGCCTCCTTGAGGCCCAGGCCGGTCAGCTCGCGCACGACCTTGATGACCTGGATCTTCTTGCCGCCGTCAGCCTCGAGGATGACGTCGAACTCGTCCTTCTCCGGCTCGGCCTCGGCGGCGCCACCAGCGGCACCCGGGGCGGCGGCGGCCATCGCGACCGGAGCCGCGGCGGTGACCTCGAAGGTCTCCTCGAACTGCTTCACGAACTCGGAGAGCTCGATCAGCGTCATCTCCTTGAACGCGTCGAGCAGCTCGTCGGTGCTGAGCTTCGCCATGTCTGGCGTCCTTTCTGAAAGTGAAAACTAAGAACGTGGGTGCGCCGGGTGGCCTCAGGCCGCCTCGGCGCTCTCCTTCTCGCGCTTGTCCTGCAGGGCGGCCGCCAGACGGGCGGTCTTGGAGAGCGGAGCCTGGAACAGGGCCGCGGCCTTGCTCAGGTTGCCCTTCATCGCGCCGGCCAGCTTGGCCAGCAGCACCTCACGGGACTCCAGGTCGGCGAGCTTCGTGACCTCGGCCGCGGAAATGGCCTTGCCCTCGAAGACACCGCCCTTGATGACGAGCTTCGGGTTGGCCTTCGCGAAGTCGCGAAGGCCCTTCGCCGCCTCGACGACGTCGCCCGAAACGAAAGTCAGCGCGGTAGGACCGGTGAACAGCTCGTCGAGGCCGGAGATGCCCGCGTCGGCCGCAGCACGCTTCGCCAGCGTGTTCTTGGCGACGGTGTAGGTGGTCTCCTTGCCGAGCGAGCGCCGCAGCTGGGTGAGCTGGGAAACCGTCAGACCACGGTACTCGGTGAGCACCGCGGCGCCCGCGTTGCGGAAGCTCTCGGTCAGCTCAGCGACGGCCGTGGCCTTGTCGGCCCGGATCGGCTTGTCCGCCATGTCCCTCCTCTCTCGTTGCTCGGAGCTGGTCGCCGTCATCGGGCCGGCAGGCCCTCCGACAGCGGCGTAGGCACGCGAGAACGAGAAAAGCCCCGGCGCAGGGCGCACGGGGCGAGGGCCGGCGACGTGAACATGGTCGGCGGACCACACGCACTGCCGATTTTCGCTTGCCGCCCTACGCGGGTCGCCCGTCATCGCGGGACCTTCGACCGTGCCGGAGCACGGTGACCAGCGGTCTCTGGGTGGAACTTCGCCATAAGGCTACGCGACGCGACGGCGAGCACCAAATCGACTCCGCGTGCCCCCGGTCACGCCACCCCGGACCCGAGCCCGCTCGATCCGAGAGGGCGACGCCCCCTGCGGCACGGGATACGACGGAAGGGGCCCCGCCACAGCGTGGCGGGGCCCCTTCCGGGGAGCCTTGGTCAGCCCTCGGCGCCGGCCTCCTGGAGGTTCTTCACCACGTTCGGGTCGACCGGGACGCCCGGGCCCATGGTGGTGGTCAGGGTGACCTTCCTCAGGTACTTGCCCTTGGCCGCGGACGGCTTGGCCCGCAGCACCTCGTCGAGGACGGCGGCGTAGTTGTCGATCAGCTGGGCCTCGGAGAACGATGCCTTGCCGATGATCAGGTGCAGGTTGGAGTGCTTGTCCACCCGGAAGGTGATCTTACCGCCCTTGATGTCCTGAACGGCCTTGGTGACGTCCATGGTCACCGTGCCCGTCTTCGGGTTCGGCATCAGGCCGCGCGGGCCCAGGATCCGCGCGATCCGGCCGATCTTGGCCATCTGGTCCGGGGTGGCGATCGCGGCGTCGAAGTCCAGCCAGCCGCCCTGGATCCGGGCGACGAGCTCGTCCGTGCCCACCTCGTCCGCACCGGCGGCGACAGCCTCCTCGGCCTTCGCGCCGGCGGCGAACACGATCACGCGGGCGGTCTTACCGGTGCCGTGCGGCAGGTTGACCGTGCCGCGGACCATCTGGTCCGCCTTGCGGGGGTCGACGCCGAGGCGCATCGCGACCTCGACCGTGGCGTCGAACTTGACGTTGGTGGTGTCCTTGGCCAGCTTGACGGCCTCGGCGGGGGTGTAGAGCTTCGACCGGTCGATGACCTCGGCGGCCCTGCGGTAGCTCTTGCTGCGCTGCATTTCTGAATACTCCTGTGGTCTATGGCGGGCCGCGGCGTCCGCGAGCCCTCCCACGAACTGATCGGAAAGAGCAGGGACCGAGGTCAGTCGGCGACGGTGAGACCCATCGACCGGGCGGTGCCGGCGATGATCTTCTCAGCCTGGTCGACGTCGTTGGCGTTGAGATCGGCCATCTTCTTCTCGGCGATCTCCCGCAGCTGGGCGCGGGTCACGGAGCCGACCTTCTCCTTGTGCGGCACGCCGGAGCCCTTCTGCACGCCGGCGGCCTTGATCAGCAGCCGGGCGGCGGGCGGGGTCTTCAGCACGAAGGTGAAGGTGCGATCCTCGTACACGCTGATCTCGGCGGGGACGATGTCGCCCCGCTGGGACTCGGTCTGCGCGTTGTAGGACTTGCAGAACTCCATGATGTTCACGCCGTGCTGGCCGAGCGCGGGGCCGACCGGCGGCGCCGGAGTGGCCTGACCCGCCGGCAGTTGAAGCGTGAACGTCTTGACGAGCTTCTTCTTCGGAGGCATGTCTCTTCCTGGGGCTTGGAACTGGGATATTCACCGGCCGCGGGCGCGCACGGTCAGCGCGGTACGACAACGGCGACGTTCTAGGGTAGCGCAGCGCTCCACCGCCCCGACCGTCGAGGTCCGTCCAGCCTCGCCGACAGGGGCCGGAACGAGTACGCCGGCGGAGGGCTCTGCCCACCGCCGGCGACCGAGCGCGTCAGATCTTGGTGACCTGGTTGAAGTTCAGCTCGACCGGGGTCTCCCGGCCGAAGATCGACACCAGCACCTTGAGCTTCTGCTGGTCTGCGTTGATCTCGCTGATCGACGCCGGCAGCGACGCGAACGCGCCGTCGGTGACGGTGACCGAGTCGCCGACCTCGAAGTCGAGGACCCTGATTTCGGGCTTGGCCTTCTTCTCCACGGCCTCGACCGAGGGGGCCAGCCACTTCAGCACCTCGTCCAGGCTGAGCGGCGCGGGCCGGTCGGCACGGTCCGTCGCGCCCACGAAGCCGGTGACCCCGGGAGTGTTGCGCACGCAGGAGTAGGACTCGGCGGTCAGCTCCATCCGGACCAGGATGTAGCCGGGGAAGACCTTGGCCTGAACCTGGGAGCGCTTGCCGTTCTTGACCTCGACCTCTTCCCGGGTCGGCACCTCGACCTGGTAGATGTAGTCCTCCATGTCGAGGGACGTGATCCGGGTTTCGAGGTTGGTCTTGACCTTGTTCTCGTAGCCGGCGTAAGAGTGCACCACGTACCAGTCGCCGGGCGCGTAGCGCAGCTTCTGGCGCAGCTCGGCGACCGGGTCGTAGTCCTCCTCCGGCGCCGGCTCGGAGGTCGGGAACTCCGGCTCGCTGGCGGCCTCGACCGACTCGTCACTGGCCGCCGTCGCCACCGTGGACTGCTCGTCCGTGGTCTCGGCGGTCTCGTCGTACTCAGGCACGCTCGCTCACTTCCGTCACTATCGGCTCAGTCGGCCGGTCAGCTGGGGTTGCCGAAGACCCACAGCACGCCCTTCGCGAACGCGAAGTCGAGAAGGCCCACGATCGTCAGCACCACCGCGACGAACGTCACCACCACGGCCGTGTAGGTCAGCAGCTCCTTGCGGGTCGGCCAGATGACCTTACGCAGCTCGGCGACCACCTCGCGGAAGAAACGCGCGATGCGGGCGAAGAGCCCCACCCTGTCGTCGTCGGTGCGGGTCTTCGGCCTGCTGTCAGCCGCCCGCTCCCGGGTCGCGGTGCCGCCCCGGGAGACCGGCTCGTCCGCGCCGGTGGCGTCGTCGTCGGCGACCACGTCGTCGGCGACCACGTCGTCGACGACCTCGTCGCGCAGACCGTCGTCGCCGGCGTCCTCGCCGCGCCGCTTGCTGTCGGCCACTTCGCCCTCCGTCGCGGGGTATCGGGTCGTACGCCGGTGCGGCGTACGCGGCGCTGGTCACGCCGGCCGGACCAACCGTCCCGCGACGGGCCGCGGCCGGCGGACCGGACGTAGGGGGCCCGATGCCTCGGAGCCACCCCGCCGATGCCACCACCACGGGCCGGACGCCGCCGTCTGGCGGCGCGACCCACGGGAACGGTCAGGCCTGAGGCGCAGGGGTGACAGGACTTGAACCTGCAGCCTGCGGTTTTGGAGACCGCTGCTCTGCCAATTGAGCTACACCCCTGTGCGGCAACGCTCGCCCCGCCCGACCTGCACAGCCGGGCAGGGGTCACTTGCCCCACGGCGGACCAGTGTACGGGTAGTGCCCCGACTTTCCCAACCGGTCCTGCCCATCACTCTCAGCGCGGCGTCCGGACGATTGCCCGGGCCTGCGACAGGACCTTCTCCCCCCGGCAGGTCGCCGTCACGTCGAGCCTGGTCAGGCCGTCCTCGGTGACCCCCTTCACCACTGCCGTGACCTCGATCTCGGTGCCCTCGTCGTCGTCGGGCACCACCACCGGACGGGTGAACCGGACCCCGAGGTCGACCACCGCGTCGGGCGCGCCGGCCCAGGTGGTCACGGCCCGGCCGACCAGCGCCATGGTGAACATCCCGTGCGCGATCACCCCGGGCAGCCCCACCGAGGTGGCGAACCGGTCGCTCCAGTGGATCGGGTTGAAGTCGCCCGAGGCGCCCGCGTAGCGGATCAGGTCCACCCGGGTGACCCGGAAAGTCTGAGTGGGCAGCTCCATGTCAGGCCTCCCCGCGCACGACGATCCTGGACCAGACGGCGACGACCGGCTCGCCGGCCGCGTCGGTCACGTCGGTGCGGGTGGTCAGAAAGCCGTGCCCGCCCCGGGTGGTGACCTCCTCGATGGTGTTGACGCAGACCAGCTCGTCCCCGGCCACCACCGGGCGGGTGTACGCGAAGCGCTGGTCGCCGTGGACGACCCGGCTGTAGTCGACACCGAGCGCCGGGTCCTCGACGATCTGCCGACAGGCGGCCATGGTGATCAGCACGGGAAAGGTCGGCGGGGCGACCACGTCCGGATGGCCCAGCGCCCGGGCCGCCGCCGGGTCGTGGTGGGCGGCATCGGTGGCGCCGATGGCGGTGGCGAACTCGCGGATCTTCTCTCGGCCCACCTGGTAAGGGGCGGTCGGCGGATATATTCGGCCGGCGAAGGACAGGTCCAGGGACATGCCGCCGAACCTACACGCAAGCACCAACGCCGACCCGTCCGGGAGACGCGGCTGTCGCCACGCCGTCCGTACGGGTCGGCGTTCGGGTGTCGTTGCGGGACCGGGCCAGACGGCCGAGTGTCAGCGGGTCTCGCGGTGGACCGTGTGCTTACCGTCCCTGGGGCAGAACTTCTTCAGCTCGATGCGGTCCGGGTCGTTACGACGGTTCTTGCGCGTGATGTAGTTGCGCTCCTTGCACTCCACACACGCCAAAGTGATCTTCGGCCGGACATCGGTCGCCTTCGCCACGGCGGAGTGCCTTCCTCGCTAACGGGTAACAGCTACGGCGCATCAGCCTACGCGGACAATGCGCGGACATGCAAAGTGGGCGCCCCTGGCGCCCGTTTCACGACCACCGGGGTGTGCCCGGAGGACGAGAGTAGCGGTGGCCGGACTTGAACCGGCGACACAGCGATTATGAGCCGCTTGCTCTGCCATCTGAGCTACACCGCCGCAGGCGGGTCCAGCCGGACCCTCTGAGCCCCCTTACGGAATCGAACCGTAGACCTTCTCCTTACCATGGAGACGCTCTGCCGACTGAGCTAAGGGGGCCTACCCGATCACCCTGGAGGGCGTCGCGCAGGAGACACATTACACGGCCCTGCGCCGGGCACGAAATCGACTCCCTCCTCAGGGCGTCGACCCTGGTCAGGGCACCGCCCGCAGACGCGGCAACTCGCCGCCGGAGAGCGTCTCCGGGTCCACCTGTGCGCCGAACCACGCCTCCAGCCGCTCGTACGGCAGCGGGCGGCTGAACAGGAAGCCCTGGCCGATCTCACAGCCGATATCCTGCAACAACTCCAGCGTCAGTTCGCTCTCCACCCCCTCGGCAACCACGGTCAACCCGAACTGCTGGGAGAGGGTGACCACCGCGTTGACGATCGCCAGGTCGCCCGGGTCGGTCGCCATGCCCTGCACGAACGAGCGGTCCACCTTCACCTCGTGCACCGGCAGTCGACGCAGGTGGGCCAGGGACGAGTCGCCAGTGCCGAAATCGTCGACCGAGAGCCGAACACCGAGGTCACGCAGGCGGCGGAGAGTGGGGATCCGGCGGTCTGTGCCGTCCAGCACCCCCGACTCCTTGATCTCCAGAGTGAGTCGCTGCGGCGGCACGCCGTACTCGTCGAGCAACCCCCGCACGCGGGCCGGAAAGTGCTGGTCGGTGAGCGTACGGGCGGAGATGTTCACCGCCACGGCGAGCGCCTGGTCGACGTGGCCCCAGTTTCGGCTGCGGCGCAACCCCTCGCGGAGCACGAACTCGGTCAGCCGACCCAACTGGCCGGTGTGCTCGGCCACCGGAACGAAGTCGTCCGGGGCGACGGTGCCGTGCGTCGGATGCTCCCACCGGGCCAGGCACTCCACCCCGACCAGACGGCGGTCCCGCAGGGTCACCTTGGGCTGGAAGTAGACGTCCAACCCTCCCTCGTCGAGCGCACGACGAAGGTCGCCGGCGAGCCCCAGGCGGCGCAGCGACCGGGACTCCAGCGCCGGGTTGAACAGCTGCACGCTGCCCGGCACCGACTTGGCCGCCGTCGCTGCCAGATCCACCCGCTGCAGCAGCGTCGCTGCGTCGGTGCCGTGCTCCGGATGGACCGCCACGCCGACGGCCGTGTCGACGTCCAGGGTGAGCGCGTCGAAGACCATCTCGTCCCGGATCTGCTCACGGATCTGCTCGGCGAGGCCCAGGGCCGCCTCGGCGCTCTCCAGCCGGAGGGTGAGCAGGAACTCGTCCCCGCCGGCCCGGCCGACCAGGGCGCCGGCGGGCGCGAACGCGCGCAACCGGTCGGCGACCTCGACGAGGATCTTGTCCCCGGCGGCGTGCCCGAGCGACTCGTTGACCCGGCGCAGCCGATCCACGTCAAACAGCAGCAGCGCCACCACCTCGCCGGGCGCCCTGATCTTGACCGCCTCGGCCAGCGCCGCGGTGATCCGCCGCCGGTTCGGCAGCTTGGTGAGCGCGTCGTGGTAGGCGTCGTGCCGCAACCGGTCGACCAGGCGGGAGTTCTCCAGCGCGACCGCGGCGTGGGCGGCGACCGTCTCGAAGACGGGGATGTCGGCGGACGTGAAGTGGTTGGTATCGCTGAGTCGGTTGACCACCTCCAGAGTGCCGATCACCGCCTGCCCCGAACGCAGCGGAACGACGATCAACTCCTTGACGCGATTGTCGCCGACGACCGTCCGCTGGTCGACCTCGGTGCCGAACCGGCGGCCCGCGGTCGCCGTCTCCCCCGTCTGGCGCACCCGTTCCCGGATCTCCATCGGCGCGGGCGCGAAATCCAACAGCCCCGGGTCGTCCACCCTGGCGGTGAGCAGCACCTCCGGGTGCCGGCCCTGCGGCGGGAGCCAGAGTGTGGCGAACTCCGCCTGCATCAGGCCGCGGACCCGGCCGAGCAGGGCGTCGACCAGGGTGCCGTCCTGGCCGCTCTGGGTCATCGCCCGGGTCAGGTCGTACAGGTCGCTCAACGTCCGGTGCTGGCGGAAGAACCGCGAGTACGAACGGTAGACCAGGGTCACCGCGACGGCCACCGCCGCGAGCAGCAGGCTCGCCCACGCGTTGCTGTCCAGCACGATCAGGACGACGATCCCGATGGCGACGTTGACCGCCGGGGCGAGCAGCGTCGGGGCCGCCGTGCGGACCATGTCCCAGCCAGCCTGCCAGCCCTGGATCAGACTGATCACCCCGCTGACCGCCGCCAGGGCGAAAAGGGTGTAGGTGCCGACCGCCACGAAGAGCGCGCCCCACGTGACCGGCCCCACCCCGTCGATCGGGGGCATGGCGAGCAGAACGAGGCTGGCCAAGGAACCCGCCGCCCCCGCCTTGGCGACGTTGAACCAGGTCTTCGCGGCGTTGATCCGCCGACGCAGGTGCCCGATCCCCGCCGCGAGGGTCACGACGAGGATGACCGACGCCGGCTCTAGGTAGTAGAAGACGAGGACGAGCGGAATCTCGGTGAGGGTGACCGAGAACGCCTGACGCCGTACGACGAAGTGCAGGACCTGGGTCCCGGCGGCGACCATCGCGACCAGGAGAAGCGCTCCCGGTAGCACGTCGTCCGGGCCAGGTGGCCGGAAGGCGAGAAGCACGGCGCAACAGGCGACGGTGATCAGGGCCAGCGGACCCGTGATCAGCCAGGCCGAATCGGTCGGCCTACGCGCCGGGGGTTGACGCCGAGTCATCCCGCTCCTTCGCAGGCTCGCCCGGGCCGCCCACGCAGGAGTCGGGCGGAGCTTCAGGGACGAACGGTCACCTGACGACGGCCTGCGTCACGGCGGCCGACCAGTCGTAGTCCAGCATCGGCTCGCCGCCGAGGGGATTGATCCCGACAACGAGAGCGGCCAGGGTGAGCGTCGCGAGGGTCATGCCGAGCAGACGGCCGGGCCTACGACCAGACATCAGTGCGCTCCTGTCGGCAGGGGGAGGACGATGGAGATTCCACGATGGTGCCACAGGCACGTCGGGCGTGAGAAGTCGTGACAGGCGAGGTCGGACCGCCCGCGTGGTGAGAGCGGGCCGTCCGGTTGCCGACAATGGGCCATGTGGCCAGGTCATCCCGGCACGGTCAGCCCTCCGGACCCGCAGAAACGACCAAGGTCACAAACCGGTGGTACCGAGCATAGCGACACGACTCGCCTCGCGGAAGGACGAGTGTGCGCAGCGCCACCTGATCACCACCCGCCGACACATCGACCACCATACCTCCTCCCGCCACCCCGGGTCAGGCCGGCAGACCAGCTACCCCGACCCCGGTCCAGCCCTCCTCCGGCGGCGGGCTCAGTCCGCCGCCGGCATCAGCCGCCCGCCCCCGGACCGCGAAACGGCATCCCCGCGATGGTTCGCCATCGACACGCCGCCCCGAGACCACACGGACCCACAGCCGGAAAGATCAGTCCTTGTCGTACGCCGAGGATGCGAGCACCGACCCCTGACCGTCAGGCAAGGGCTTCCTTGCCCGCGCTGCCCTCTAGGCGGCGGTGGGCGGCCATCCAGGCAGTGGCGAAGTCGACCAGCACAGGCTGGGACATCAGGCAGGCTCTCGCACCGCCCACTTGACTGGTTACTGCGGCTCCGGTGGCCTCGAAAGCGGCGCCCAGCCGGTCGAAGTCGCTCTCATCAGCGACCACGTCAACCCACGTGGTCCACCCGCTCGTACCGTCTGACTGTTGGACTGACGAGCCTGTGGCTGCCCGGAGTGGCGACACCTGCCGCCACTCCGCCAGGTGTAGTGATGTGTTGGCGCTGTGACCACATCCGAGCAGGAGCACCTTGCCGTTGAGCCGGTACACCGCGCCGAGCGGTGAGCTCTCGCCCAAAGCGTCGTCGAGTTGGTGCCCGCCCACGATGTCCGCGGCGTTCATACCGAGCGCGGCAAAGGAAACCTGGGGATGATCGCTGCGTTGAGCGCCCGGCCACGTGCGTACCGTCTCGGCGATGACCCCCATCCACCGGCTCGGCGTACACGCTCTGTCGAAGCCGGGAGTCTGCTCGCGGATCACCGGCCACCACGCCTCTGGGACAGGCGGATGTCGCCACCCGGCCGGGTCTGTGTTGTCGGGCGTGTGAGTCGGCACGACGAGGGTGCCTTCGGGGCCGAGCACATCCAGCAACGCCTGTACGACTGCCTGGGTGCCTCCGACAACGAAGCCGAGACTCCGGTTCGAGGAATGCAGCAACAGGACGTCGCCCGAAGCAACGCCGATTGTGCGCAGGTCGGACGCCAGAGACTGAACGGTGTGGGGTGTCGGCTGGTCCATTCGGCGCAGCGTAAGCGAACCCTGGAGCCCTGACCACGCGTTTTGACCTGGCTGCGCCGAGTTCAAGGTGCCGGGCGATCGCAAGCACCAGCTGATCAGGCTCGCCTACGCCGCCAGCCCTCCCGCCAGCCTGATACGACCGGTAGGTCGACCAGGAGCAAGGGGGCCAACAACGGCAGGGGACGACAAAGGCCCCCGACCAGCGCTTCCGCAGATCAGGGGGCCCTCACCATTGCCTGGTGGCGGGTAGAGGATTCGAACCTCTGTAGCTTTCGCGACGGATTTACAGTCCGCTCCCATTGGCCGCTCGGGCAACCCGCCAGGGCGTGCCACCGCGCTCGCGCGGCAGCGGAGACAAGAATAGCGGCTGCCCCCGGAGCCGTCGCAACCGGGTACCGTCAGAGGGTCGTACCGCTGGTCAGCGGGAGACAAACGAGCACAGACCGCCGGACAGCAGGAGCATGAACATGGCAGCGAACCCGTCGTTCGACATCGTGAGCAAGGTCGACCGTCAGGAGGTCGACAACGCCCTCCGCCAGGCGGAGAAGGAGCTCGCGACGCGGTTCGACTTCCGGGGCACCGGCGCCGAGATCTCCTGGTCGGGCGAGGAGGCGATCAGCCTCCAGGCGGAGACCGAGGAGCGGGTCCGAGCCGCCCTGGAGGTCTTCAAGGAGAAGCTGGTGAAGCGGAACATCTCGCTGAAGTCGCTGGACGCTGGCGATCCCCGCTCTTCTGGGAAGATCTTCAAGATCGACGCCAAGGTGATCCAGGGCATCGACTCCGACAAGGCCAAGGCGATCAGCAAGAAGATCCGCGACGAAGGCCCCAAGGGCGTACAGGCCCAGATCCAGGGCGACCAGCTGCGGGTCACCGGCAAGAAGAAGGACGACCTCCAGGCCGTCATCGCCCTGCTCAAGGGTGAGGACTTCGGCGTCGCCCTCCAGTTCACCAACTACAGGTAAGAAGGCTGAGCCGGCCTGGTTTTATCCTCGGCCGGAGCCGGCATGACGATGGCCCCGGCGCCGAACGCCGGGGCCATCGAGCGGGCCCCCATCTCACCGCGATGGGTGCTGGTCATCAGCTTTCGGACTCTGGGAACAGGTACAGGTCGAACCACAGTCCCTGACCGTCGACCTCCAGCTGCTGACTGCTGCCCGAGAGGCTGGGCGGGCCGGCGTAAGTGCCGGTAAGCGTATAGAGGCCCGGGTCAACGGCGAACCGAAAGCTGCCATCAGGGCCAGTGACAACCTCGATCCCGACCGGCTCCAGCCGGATCGTCGCCCCTACCACCGGCAACCAGGTGGTCATGTCGAGCGCTTGGCCCCTGAGGCTCCACATGACGGAGACCGTGAAGAATCCTTGCGTCATGGGACTGTGCCGGCCCCGACGGTCGACCGCCACCGCGTACACCGGACGCTCACCGCTCACGGTGCCGACGTCGATCGTCACATTGGCCGCACCATCACGCCCCGCCGGGACCACGCTGCCCAGGTTGGTACCGCCAACGCTGGGCCCACAGCCGGCGATGGCGAAGAGCAGGAGGGCCGCAGGCAGGCGCGCGGTTCGGTCCCGGATCATGAGGGGCAGCGTAGTGGTTGAAGGCGTGCTCCCAAGCTTGATCGCTTCGTCCCGAAGGAACAGTCTCGTGGCGACAAGCTGCACCCGCAGCTCGTCCGAGCTGGTTGGATGATCCGCCGCCGTCCATGCACGCCCGTGCCGGCTTGCGCTGGTCGTCACTCAGCGAGTCGCCCAGCCGCTGCCAACGACTACCGCGCCCGCCTGGCAGGTCTGCAAGTGAGGCAATTTGGGTCGTTGTCCTCCGGCCCGTTCGGCCACAAACAGACAACGTCCGCGCCGGTCTCCTGCGCAAGCCGTGCCGCTAGGACCGGTCCCATTTCACGCCAGCTCTCACGCTCTTGAACGGTCGCGTCCTCGCCGCCCCCGTACTCGCTGTGCCGTTCCCACCATTCGCGCCAAGCCCACAAGTTGTGAGCCAGCTCCCCGGAAATCCCAAGTCGCTGCGGCGAGGACATACCAGCCGGCTCCCAAACCGGAAAGGCAGAATGCTCAGGGAACACATCCAAGCGGTAGCCGCCTGGCGGTAGCCCCTTGGAACACCACCGTGCGTGCCGTCGGAACTCCTCCATGTCCACCCCCCTGTCAGAACACGGACCGTGTGACCCGCACCGGCGCCTCGACCGCGTTGCCAGACGATTCGCCATCCTGTACGCCACCGGCCCGCCCTCCAGCAAGAGCGGGCCGCCGCCTCGGCTCGACACGTCAAACGGACCTTGGCCCAGCTTCGGTCGTTGGCGGGCGGCGCAGCGGATTGTCGCGTGCAGCTCGATGTGCGGATCTTCGACGACTCGGACGTCACGTTCGGTCAGCTCAGCGGTGCGGTCGACGTCGACGACGCTGCTACGTGGGTCGGGCTGTCGCCTCGCTGCTGGGCGGTGTCGCTGCCGCCTGCCGGCCGGCGCGGCGCTGGCCGGCAGGCGCGCCGGCGGTGCCCGCTCAGCGCGAGAAGATCAGCAGCAGCACCACGGTCAGGATGGCGCTGACCAGGATCGAACCGAGGCAGCCGATCCGGTTCGAGAAGAAGAGAAACATGCCTGCCGGGGTACCCGTCACCCCGGCCCGCACACCCTGTCGGCCTGTCTGTCAGGCGGGTACCGGCTGCTCGACGCGTACCGCGGTGGCTTCTGCGCGAGCGATCGGCCCGGCTGGCAGCGCGGCGACCCCGGCCCCGACGGCGACCGCCGCCCCGGCGAACAGGAAGGCCCAGGTAACTCCGCCGCCGTGGTCGATGATCAGACCCGCGACCGCCGCGCCCACGGCGCTCGCCGCGACCGACATCGTGACGACCCAGGTGTACGCCTCGTTCAGCATGCTCGCCGGGGCGATTCGCCCGACCAGGGTGTTCTCCAGGGTGAGCGCGGGCGCGATGGTGGCCCCGCCGACCACCAGGGCGATGCCGAGCGCCAGCGGGGTGGGCATGACCGCGAAGACCGCGAAGCTGCTGGCGACCGCGCCGAGCAGCCACGCGAACTGCCGGGTCATGGCGGCTGACGGCTTGCGCAGGCCGAACCAGAAGCCGCCGAGGGCGCTGCCCACGCCCCAGACGGCCAGCAGCAGGCCGGCGAGGCTCTCCGGGTCGCCGCCGATGGACCGGTCATCCGCGAAGGCCGGCACGGTCACGCCGGCCGCCCCGAACGCGATGCCGAGGCTCGCGACGCAGACCAGCAGGGCGGGGAAACCGCCCGCCCGCAGCGGGCCGAGTCCTCGGGCATGGTGCTCGCGCGCGTGTGGCCGCCAGCCGCGCATGACCCGTCCGAGCGCCACCGCCGTGGTGCCGACCAGGGTTACCACGGCGGCGCCGACGAGCGCGGCCGCGGCGCTGGCGACGAGCACGAAAACGGCCACCAGCAGCGGGCCGAGCACGAAAACGATCTCGAAGAGCGTGGTCTCGGCGGCGAGAGCCGTGTTGCGCAGGTGGTACCGACCGGAGGCGGGGCCGGTGAGGTCGTTCCAGGCGCCTCGAAGTGCCGCGGTCAACGGCGGATAGGTGGCGCCGGCCAGGCCGGCGGCGAGGTAGATCAGCCCGAGGTCACCGATGTCGCTGCGGCTGGCCCACAGCAGGCCGAACAGGGCGAGCGGGTGGGCCACGGCGGTGGCCAGCAGGACCGGGGTCGGGCCGAGCCGGTCGGAGATCCGCCCGGCGACCGGGCTGAGCGCGGCGCCGGAGAGTGCGTAGGTGCCGCCGGCGACGGCGGCCAGCGAGTATCGCCCCGTCACCTGCTCCACCACCAGCAGTAGCGCCAGCGGCGTCATGCCGATCCCGAGCCGCCCGAGGATGCCGAGGAGCAACAGCACCGGTGCGCCGGGAATCCGCCAGACGCCCAGATACTGGCGCAGTGCGACCACGGTCGGCCTCCGGAGGTGTAATGGGTGAGAGCTTTCCCGACCCTAACGGCGGGCACCCCTGGCGGAAAGCGGTTATGGCCGGCGTGAGCATCCCCGCGACACTGGTCCGCCCGGAACCGGCGGACCGGTCCCGGGCGGGTTCGGGTCGTGCGGACGTCAGCGCTGGAACCGCACCGGTCCACCAGTGGCGGCCATCTGCTCCAGCCGGGCCACCCGCTCCTCCATCCGTGGGTGGGTGGAGAAGAGCGCCGCGATGCCGCCACCCCGCTTGAACGGGTTGTCGATCATCAGGTGGGCGGTGCTGGTCAGCTGGCCCTGCGCCGGCAACGGACGGGCCTGCGTACCCATGTGGATCTTCTTCAGGGCACTTGCCAGGGCCAGCGGGTCGCGGGTGAGCTGGGCGCCGGAGGCGTCGGCCTGGAACTCCCGGCTCCGGCTGATCGCCAACTGGATCACGGTTGCCGCGATCGGCCCGAGGATCAGCGTGAGCAGCAGCACCGCCGGGTTCGGGGCGTCCTCGTCGTCGCCGCCCCCCAACGGGATGAACCAGGCGATGTTGGCGAGCATGGTGATGATGCCGGCCAGACCGGCGGCCACACTGGAGATCAGGATGTCCCGGTTGTAGACGTGCGACAGTTCATGGCCGATCACGCCACGCAACTCGCGGTAGTCCAGGATCTCGGTGATCCCCTGGGTCACGCAGACCGCCGCGTTCTGCGGGTTGCGCCCGGTGGCGAACGCGTTGGGTTGCGAGGTCGGGCTGACGTACAGCCGGGGCATCGGCTGCCGCGCCTCGGTGGCCAACTCCCGGACCATCCGGTACAGCTCGGGGAATTCCGCCTCGCTGACCGGTTGCGCCCGCATCGACCGCAGCGCGAGCTTGTCGGAGTAGAAGTAGGTGACGCCGTTCATCAGCAGCGAGGCGACGACGGCGACGACCAGGCCACCACTGCCGCCGAACCAGTAGCCCACCGCCAGGATCAGCGAGGTGAGCAGGCCGAGCAGCGCGGCGGTCTTGAAACGGTTGTGGTGCACGGTCACTCCTTCGGTGCGCGGGCCGCGCGGGACCCGCCGACCCGTACAACATCACCGGTACCCCGCAACCGTCCCGTTCATGACTGGGAATTGCCTGGAGCAGGCTGTGCGCCCGCTGAACGCCCCCGGCGCAGGGCGGCAACCCGCGCCGGCACGGTCAACGGACGGCGAGGTCCAGGACCAGTTGGGGAGCGAAGCCGATCACCACGGTCGAGGCGGCCGCGAGCGCCAACGTCACCGTCACCGTCCAGGCCGGTTGGCGGACCGAAGCAGCCGGGCCGGGAGAGGCGTAGAGGGTGGCGGTGAGGCGCAGGTAGTAGGCGAGGCCGACCACCGCGTTGACCGCCACCACCAGGGCCAGCCAGCCCGCCCCGCCGTCCAGCACCGAGCGGACCACCGTCACCTTGGCGAAGAGGCCGGCCAGGCCCGGCGGCAGCCCGGCCAGACCGGTCAGCGCCAGCGCGAACGCCGCGCCGACCCACGGGTGCCGGCGGGCAGCGCCGCGCAGGTCGTCGACGCTGCCGCCGTCCGCGCCGACCGGGCGCAACGCCACCAGCGCCGCGAACGCGACGAGTTCCAACGTCACGAAGAAGACCGCGTACCCGACGACGGCCGCGAAGGCGGTGGCGCGGGCGTCCCCGGTGCGGCCGGCGGCCAGCGCCAGCGCGCCCAGCGGCGCCAGGATGTAACCGGCCTGGGCCACCGACGACCAGGCCAGCAGCCGGACGGTACGCCGCTGGCGCAGCGCCACCAGGTTGCCGACCGTCATGGTGAGCACGGCGAGCGCGGCGAGCACCGGGCCGGTGACGTCGGCCGGCAACGCCCGCTGCACCACGGCGAGCAGGGCGACCACCCCGCCGAGCTTCGAGGCGGTGGAGAGGTACGCCGCCACCGGCACCGGCGCGCCGTCGTAGGTGGCCGGGGCCCAGGCGTGGAACGGCACCGCCGCCACCTTGAAGGCGAGCCCGACCACCACCAGCGTGACCGCTGCGGTGGTCAACGGCAGGTCTCGGGCGTCAGCGAGGAGCGCGCCGAGCCGGTCGAGGTGCAGCCCACCGGTGACCGCGTACAGCAGCGCCGCGCCGAGAAGGGTGAGGGTGGTCGCCACCACGCTGACCACGAAGAAGGTGACCGCCGCCTCGGCGCTGGCGAGGCTGCCCCGACGCAGCCCGACCAGGACGTACAACGGGAGGGTGAGGGTCTCCAACGCGACGATCAGGGTGATCAGGTCACCGGCCGCGCCGAGCACCACGCCGCCGGTCATCGAGCAGGCGAGCAGGAAGCAGTACTCCCCCACCGGGGTCGGACCGCTGCCCAGCAGCGGCCCGGAGAGCCCGAGCACCCCGAGGGTGAGCAGCGCGAAGACGGCGGCGACCAGGGCCGACCGCCCGTCGAAGACCCAGGAGCAGTCGGCCCCGACGCAGAAGGTGCGGCGGGTTTCTCCCGCGCCCACCGCCACCGCGCCGGCCACGGTGGCGACCGCCCCCACGGCGGCCACGGCCACGGTCGCGCCGGCGCGGGCCAACAGCAGGTCGGCCAGGAGCACCAGGACGGCGGTGCCGGCCGCCAGGTACGCCGGCAGCAGCGCCACGTTGTCGACGCTCTGCACCAGACTCATGCCGCCCACCTCCGCCGTACCTCCACCGGTCCGCCCGCGACCGACCTCCTCACGCTCACCCGCGTCACCCCAGCTCGCGACTGCGGGGCTCGCAAACCCGGCTCACTCCTCACGCTCACCCGCGACACCCCAGCTCGCGACTGCGGGGCTCGCAAACCCGGCTCACTCCTCACGCTCACCCGCGACACCCCAGCTCGCGACTGCGGGGCTCGCAAACCCGGCTCACTCCTCACGCTCACCGCAGCACCCCGACCAGGGCGTCCACCGGGCCGGCGGCGAAGCCGAGCACCAGCGCCGGCACCAGTCCCACCGCCAGGGCCAGCAGCATCAGCGGCGTCCAGGCGGCCAGCTCCGCGCCGGCCAGGCCGGGGGCGACCCGGGCCACCGCCGGGGTGGGCCGCCCGTGGGTGACCTGCCGCAACAGCCGCAGGAAGTACGCGGCGGTGAGCGCGCCGCCGATCGCGGCCAGGACGGCCAGCGTGGTCCACAGCCCACCGCCCCGCCCGACGGCGGCGACCACGGCGAACGCCTCCCCCCAGAAGCCGGCCAGCCCGGGCAGGCCCAGCGAGGCGACCGCAGCGAAGCCGAGCAGCCCGGCGAGCCGGGGCGCCGTCTCCCGCAGCCCGGACAGCTCCGCCAGCGCGCCGGTGCCGGTGCGATCCTTGATCGCCCCGGCGAGGAAGAAGAGCAGGCCGGTGATCACACCGTGCGCGATGTTGCCGATCAGCGCGGCCTGGATGCCGGTGGCGGTCAGGGTGGCCACCCCGAGCAGCACGAAGCCCATGTGCCCGACGCTCGAGTACGCGATGAGCCGTTTCAGGTCGTCCTGGGCGAGGCAGACCAGCGAACCGACGATGATCGCGGCGACGGCGAGCACGCCGAGCGCCGGGGCGGCCCAACGTGCCCCCTCCGGCGCCACCCCGACCGCCATCCGGACCAGGCCGTACGTGCCCATCTTCAGCAACACCCCGGCGAGGATGACACTGCCCACGGTGGGGGCCTGGGTGTGCGCGTCGGGCAACCAGGAATGCAGCGGCCAGAGCGGACTCTTCACCGCGAACGCGAACGCCAACAAAGTGAACGCGGCCAGTTGGGTGCCCCGGGACAGGCCCGTACCACCGGTGAGGGCGGCCACGTCGGCGGTCCCGGCCTCGGCGACCACCACGTAGACACCGACGAGCAACAGCACCGAGCCGAGGAGGGTGTAGAGGGCGAACTTGCGGGCCGCTCGCCGCCGGTCCTCGCCGCCCCAACCGGCGATGATCGCGTACATCGGCAGCAGGACGACCTCGAAGAAGACGAAGAACAGCACCAGGTCCAGGGCGAGGAACGTGCCGAGGATGCCGACCTCGACCACCAGCAACAACGCCACCAGGGCCCGGCCGGTGCCGCCCGCCGGCACCCGCCAGACCGTGTAGCCGCAGCAGAGCACGGTCAGCAGCGCGGTCAGCACCACCAGCGGCCAGGAGAGACCGTCCACGCCGAGGTGGAAGCGCAGGTCGAGGCCCGGCACCCAGGGCAGGTCGAGCCGGTGCCAGGGCAGCACCGCCGGCGCCGGGCCGAAGGCGGACCAGCCGCGGTCGCCGGACACCAGCAGCACCGCGGCGACCAGGGTCAGCCCGGCGACCGCCGTGCCGACCAGCCGGGCGGCCCGGTCCCGGGGTGTCACCGCCACCAGCACCGCCCCGACCGCCGGCGTCGCCAGCACCGCGACCAGCAGGAACTCTCCGAGACTCACGGTGCCACCTCAGTTCGCGACTGCGGGGCTCGCAAACCCGGCTCACTCCTCACGCTCACGGGCACCACCTCAGTTCGCGACTGCGGGGCTCGCAAACCCGGCTCACTCCTCACGCTCACGGGCACCACCTCAGTTCGCGACTGCGGGGCTCGCAAACCGCTCACGGCGACCCTCCGATCAGGACAGCCGCCAGCCCGATCAGCAGGGCTCCGGCGAGCACCGCGCCCGCCGCGCGGGGCAGCGCCGCCCGGTGCAGCGTGGCCAGTGCGCCGCCGAGGCCGCGCACCGCGCGTCCGCTCCCCTCCACCAGGCCGTCCACCCCGGCCTCGTCACCGGTACGCACCGTTCGGGCCAGCGCGGTCGCCGGTCGTACGACCAGGGCGTGCTGGACGTCGTCGAGCCGGAACCCACCGGCGAACACCGGCCGCAGCGGACCCAGAGCGTCCGCCGGGTCGGCGGCGGGCTCCCGCCGCCAGCCGGCCCAGGCCAGGGCAGCTCCGACCAGCAGCAGCACCGCCGGCAGCAGCAGCTCCGGCCCGACGTGCACGAGCAGCGCCTCCCCCGGTGGCAACGCCGGCACGACCGGGAAGAGCAGCCGGTCGGCGAAGGGCCGGACGAACCCGGCCAGCCCCAGCAGCGCCGCCGGTACGGCCAGCAGCAGCACCGGCCAGCGCATCGCGGCCGGCGGGTCGTGCGGGTGCAGCAGCGGCAGCCGGCGCTCGCCGAGGAAGGCACGCAGCAGCAGCCGGGTGGCGTACCAGGCGGTGAGCACCACGCCGAGCAGCCCGGCCAGCCAGACCAGCCAGCCCACCCAGGCCGGGGCGGGCCCGGTGCCGTCCAGCGCGGCGGCCTGGGCGACCGCGAGCACGGCGTCCTTGCTCCAGAAGCCGGACAGCGGCGGCACCCCGGCCAGCGCGCCGAGCCCGACCACCGTGCACCAGAAGGTGACGGGCATGTCCCGGCGCAACCCGCCCATCCGGGACATCAGCGTGGTGCCCACGGCGTGGATCACCGCGCCGGCGGCGAGGAAGAGCAGCGCCTTGAAGGCGGCGTGGGTGAGCAGGTGGAACAACGCGGCGGCGGGTGCCCCGACGGCGAGGGCCCCGGTCATGTAGCCGAGTTGGGACACCGTCGACCAGGCGAGCACCCGCTTGAGGTCGTCCTGCGCGGTGGCCGCGAGCGCGCCGAGCAGCAGGGTCGTCGAGCCCAGCACGCCGAGCACGGCCAGCGCCGCCGGGGCCGCCTCGAACAGCGGGAAGAGCCGCGTCACCGCGTACACCCCGGCGGCGACCATGGTGGCCGCGTGGATCAGGGCGGAGATGGGAGTGGGACCGGCCATCGCGTCGGGCAGCCAGGTGTGCAGCGGGAACTGGGCGCTCTTGCCGGCCACCCCGGCGAGCAACAGCAGGCAGGCGGTGGTGAGCAGGCCGGTGGTGTGGTCGTGGGCGAGCACGTCGGCGATCCGGAAACTGCCCGCCGAGACGCCGAGCAGCGCGATGCCGAGCAGGAAACCGACGTCACCCACCCGGGTCACCAGGAACGCCTTCATCGCGGCGGCCGGCGCCTCGGGCAGCCGCCGGTCGTGCGCGATGAGCAGGTAGGAGCAGAGCCCCATCACCTCCCAGCCGACCAGCAGCAGAATCAGGTCGCCGGCGACCACCACCAACAGCATCGCGGCGGTGAAGAGGCTGATCTGCGCCGCGTACGGCGGGTAACGGTGATCCATCTCGACGTCGTCGTGCGGGCCCCGCCGCAGGTAGGCGGTCGAGTACACCTGCACGGCCAGGGCGACCGCCGCCACCGCCACCGCGACCAGCGCGGCCACCCCGTCCAGCCGGACGCCCAGGGTGACCCGCAGGCCACCCAGGTCGATCCAGGTGGTCGAGGTCTCCACCGGGTCACCGACCCGGGCCAGCAGGGCCAGCGCGACGACCAACGCACCGGCAGCTCCGACGACACCGAGGCCGATCGCTGCCCGCCGGGCCCGGTCCTCCCCGGTGCTCGTGCCCTTCGGCGACGGCGGCAGCAGCAGCCCGACCAGGCCCGCGACCAGCGGTACGGCCGGCAGCGCGACCCCGAGCAGCCCGGTCACCGTTGCCCCTCCGTCCGGTCGGCGGCCCCGGTGTCCGGGCCCGGACGGTCAGCGCCGGTGCCGGCGAGGACCGGCGCCGGCGGCTCGGCCAGCGGCACCTCGTCGACGGCCACACTGGCCCGCATCCGGTAGAGCTGGAGCACGATGGCAAGCCCGACACCGATCTCGGCGGCGGCCAGCACGATCACGAACAGCGCGAAGACCTGCCCGCCGTGCGGCAACGCGGCCCGGGCGGTGGTGTCGGCGGTGACCAGCACCAGGTTGACCGCGTTGAGCATCAGCTCGACCGCCATCAGCACCAGCACGGCGTTGCGCCGGCGCAGCACGCCGTACACGCCGAGGCCGAACAGGAACGCGGCGGTGAGGTACGGGATGACCGGCCTCACCCGCGACCGCCCTCGTCGACGGCGGCACCCGCGACCGGGCCGGCGGGCGTCGCGGCGTCGGGGCGGCGGCCGATCTCGGGACGGGAGAGCACGATCGCCCCCACCAGGGCGGCCAGCAGCAACACCGACAGCACCTCGAACGGCAGCACCCAGGCGCGGAAGACCTGCTCGCCGAGGCGCTCGGCGGTGCCGGCGGCGGGCAACTCCACCCGGGACCAGCGGTACGCGTCCACCAGCAGCACGGCCAGCCCCAACCCGGAACCCCCACCGATCAGGGCGGCCGGCCAACCGGGCCGGTCCAGGTCGTCGGAGGCGCCGATCGGGGCGCGGGTCAGCATCACCGCGAACAGCAGCAGCACCACCACCGCGCCGACGTAGATCAGCACCTGCACCCAGGCCACCAGTTCGGCGGTGAGTACCAGGTAGTCGCCGGCCAGCGCGCCCAGGCATAGCACCAGGTACAGGCCGGCCCGGACCAGGTGCTTCGTGGCGACCACGAGCACCCCGGCACCGACCGCCACCGCGCCGAGGGCGAGCAGCAGCACGTCCGCCCCGGTCATCAGGTGGCACTCCCGTCAGCGGCGGGGCCGGGCCCGGGGCGTGCCACGGCGGAGCTGGTGGGGGCCGCGGCCTTCCGCGCGGCGGTGGCCTCCTCCTTGGCCGGCTCGCCGTTGCGGTCGTGCGCGGGCGGCGGCGGGACGCTGCCCATCCACTGGCCGAGGTGGTCCTTGTCGTGCAGCAGGTCCTTGATGTCGTACTCGGCGTACTCGAACTCGGGTGACCAGTAGAGCGCGTCGAACGGGCAGACCTCGACGCAGATGCCGCAGTACATGCAGAGCGAGAAGTCGATGTCGAACCGGTCGAGCACGTTGCGCTGGCGGGGGCGGGCGGCGCCGGGCACCGCCACCTCCTCCTTGTGCGAGTCGATGTAGATGCACCAGTCCGGGCACTCCCGGGCGCAGAGCATGCAGACCGTGCAGTTCTCCGCCAGCAGCGCGATCACGCCCCGGGAACGCGGTGGCAGCTCGGGGGCGACGTCCGGGTACTGCTGGGTGGTCGACCGGCTGGTCATCGTCTTCAAGGTGACCGCCAGGCCCTTCACCAGCCCGGTGCCGGGAAGACCGCTGCGCTCGCTCATGCCGCTCATCCTGCCCTGTGCCCGCGGCGTGCGCGACCACCACCCGGCTCTTCCCGGCGGTACGGTGACAGGCGGGGAGAACGACGCACCGGAAAGGACCCGTCGATGACCGCCGCTATGCACGACGAGTTTCCGCCGCCGGGTGAGTGGACGACCGACGACCTGGACCGCCTGCCCGACGACGGCCGTCGTCGCCCCGAGCTCCTGGACGGAAACCTGCTCATGTCGCCCTCCCCCACGCGACTCCACCAGTCCATCGCCGGCCGCCTGATGGCCGCTCTGGAGGAGACCTGCCCCGCCGACCTCGACGTCACCCAGGGCGTCGAGGTACGGATCTCCCGACGGCGGTCCTTCATCCCCGATCTGCTGGTCACCGAGCTGGACGCGTCCGTGCGCAACCCGTCGCAGTATCGGCCGAACGAGGTCCTGCTGGTGGTCGAGATCGTCTCCGAGGGCTCGCGCAGCATCGACCGGGTGCTCAAGCCCGCGCTGTACGCCGAGGCGGACATCCCGTACTTCTGGCGGATCGAGACCGAGGCGGGCATCGTCGTGCACGCCCACAAGCTCGACCCGGTCAAGCAGGTCTACGTCGAGCAGGCGCGGATGACCGACGGCATCCTGCTGCCCGAGCCGTGGGAGATGGACATTCCACTGGCCCGGATCACGCCCCGGGGTCGTTGAGCGGACGCCCGCCCGAGTCGTGATCCGGGCGCTCGCCGGGCCGACTGGTTCACCGTCCGCCAAGATGGGTCACAGCGGTGCAGTCGGAACGTGGGGGGGCGACGTGGGCGAGACGACAGGCGGGAAGTACGTCGAGCCGGGTGGCGAGTTCACCCGGGACCAGCGCTACGTCGCCACCCGGATCACCGCCGACGGCCGGGACGGGTGGCCGGTGGAGCCTGGCCGGTACCGGCTGGTGGTCAGCCGGGCCTGTCCGTGGGCCAATCGGCTGATCATCGTCCGGCGGCTGCTGGGGTTGGCGGACACCATCTCGATGGCGGTTGCCGGCCCGACCCACGACGCCCGGAGCTGGACGTTCGACCTGGACCCGGACGGGCGCGACCCGGTGCTGGGCATCGAGCGCCTCCAGGAGGCATACTTCGCGCGGTTCCCCGGCTACGAGCGGGGCGTCACCGTGCCGGCGCTGGTGGACGTGCCGACGGGGCAGGTGGTCACCAACGACTACGCGCAGATGAGCCTGGACCTGTCGACCGAGTGGACGGCGTACCACCGCGAGGGGGCACCGCGGCTCTACCCCGAACACCTGCGCGACGAGATCGACGAGGTCAACGCCGTGGTGTTCGCCGACGTCAACAACGGCGTCTACCGGTGCGGCTTCGCCGGCTCGCAGGAGGCGTACGAGCAGGCGTACCACCGGCTCTTCGACCGGCTGGACTGGCTGACCGAGCGGTTGTCCGGGCAGCGGTACCTGGTCGGCGACACCGTCACCGAGGCGGACGTGCGGCTGTTCACCACCCTGGTCCGCTTCGATGCGGTCTACCACGGCCACTTCAAGTGCAACCGGCAGAAGCTGTCCGAGATGCCGGTGCTGTGGGCGTACGCGCGGGACCTGTTCACCACCCCCGGCTTCGGGGACACCATCGACTTCGACCACATCAAGCGGCACTACTACGAGGTGCACCGGGACATCAACCCGACCGGCGTGGTGCCGGCCGGCCCCGACCTGTCGAACTGGCTCGTTCCGCACCACCGGGCGGAACTGGGCGGGCGGCCCTTCGGCGACGGCACCCCGCCGCCTCCGCCGCCGCCCGCCGAACGGGTCGCCCCCGCCAGCACTCCGCTGCGCTGACCTTCCATGATCCACTCTGATTGCGCCGTGTCGGGGCGTCGGCCGACAGGAACACCCCGACCTGGCGCGAATTCGGGGCGGACCTGGGGTGGGGGTCAGAGGGCGAGGCGGACGGCGGCCGTCAGGACCAGCTGGGCCAGGGCGACGGGGACGAGGACGAGCCAGCAGAGGCGTTGGAGCTGGTCCTCGCGCAACCGCGGGTACGACACGCGCAGCCAGATGATCACGAAGGACACGGCGAAGACCTTCACCAACGTCCACAGCCAGCCGAGCTGCGCGTCGGCGAACGGCCCCTGCCAGCCGCCGAGGAACAGCACGGTGGTCAGCGCGGCGATCACCACGATGCCGACGTACTCGGCGAGCAGGAAGAACGCGAACCGCAGACCGGTGTACTCGGTCATGTAGCCGAAGACCAGTTCCGAGTCGGCGACCGGCATGTCGAACGGCGGCCGGCGGATCTCCGCCAGCCCGGCGACGAAGAACACGATCATCGCGGGGGCCTGCCAGAGCAGCCACCACGGCCGCCACGCCTCGACGATGCCGCCGAGGCTGAGCGTCCCGGCCGCCATCGCCACCGAGGCGGCGGCCAGCACCAGCGGAAGCTCGTAGCCGAGCAGCTGGGCCGCCCCGCGCAGCCCGCCGAGGAGGCTGTACTTGTTGGCCGAGGCCCAGGCCGACATCAGCACCGCCACCACACCCACCCCGACCACGGCGAGGACGAAGAAGAGGCCGATGTCCAGCGGCTGCCCGACCAGGTCGTCCGGGCCGAGCGGGATCACCAGCAGCACCAGCAGGTAGGGCACGAGCGCCACCACCGGTGCGAGCCGGAACACCGGCCGGTCCGCCTCGCGCGGCGTGATGTCCTCCTTCTGCACGAACTTGACCCCGTCGGCGATCAGCTGCGCCCAGCCGTGGAAGCCGCCGGCGTACATCGGGCCGAGCCGGCCCTGCATGTGCGCCATCACCTTGTGCTCGGCCTGCCCGACCACCAGCGGCAGCGTGAGGAAGGCGACCAGCACGCCGCCGACCCGGACCACCAACTCCAACCAGGTCGGCATCAGGCCGTACCCCCTTCGGCGCCGCCCTCGGCGGGCCGCACCGCACGGGTGCCCGGGGCCGGCCGGGCGGGCCGCTCCCGCGCCGGGCGGGCCGGGGCGCCGCCACGCGGGCCCTCGCCCGCACCGGCCGCGCCCGCCGGGGTGGGCGTGCTGCCCCACTCACCTGGTGCCGGCACGCCGGGCGGGCGGACGGCACGGCGGCCGCCACCGGCCTCGGACTCGCCCGGCTCCTTCGCCCCCGGCCACGGCTTGGCCACCCGGGAGGCGAGCACGAACTCCTTGCGCAGTGGGTGCCCCTCGAACTCCGGCGGCAGCAGCAGCGGGGCGAGCCCGGGATGGCCGGTGAAGTCGATGCCGAACATCTCGTGGGTCTCCCGCTCGTGCCAGGCCGCGCCGGGGTACAGGCCCACCACCGAGACCACGGACGGCGACTCGCGTGGCACCCGGGTCCGCAGCAACACGCCGTGCCGGTGCCGGGTCGACCACAGGTGCGCCACCACGTCGAACCCGGTGACCAACTCGTCCACCGCCGAGAGCCAGTCGAAGAAGTCGCAGGCCAGCTCGGCGTCGTCCCGGGCCGCCCGCAGCGCGTCGGCCCAGCTCGACGGCGGCACGTCCACGGTGGCCCGGGCGTACCCCTGGCCGCCGGAGACCGACGCGGTGCCCTCGACCGGCGCGAGCAGCGCGACCACCCGTCGGCCGACCTCTTCCGGAGTCATGCCGCTGATCCTATGGCCGGGGACCGGTCGCCGTGTCGCGCCGCCCGTCGCGGAGCTCGCCGGCCGGCTGTCCGCCGTCGCGGCGGACTCAAGCCGGCCGTCCGCCGTCGCGGCGCGGCTTCTGCGGCCGGTCCGCCTCCGCGGCAGGGCTTCTGCCGCTTTGCCCGGCGGGCAGCCACCCGGCGGGGAAAGATGAGGACCGTGCGCGCTGTGACTGTGTCTCCCGGGGTGCCTGACTCGCTGCGGCTGACCGACGACTGGCCGGAACCCGCCGCCGAGGAGGGCGCGATCCTGGTCGAGGCACTCGCGGTGGGCGTCTGCGGCACCGACCAGGAGATAATCGCAGGCCACTACGGCGAGGCCCCGCCCGGCCAGCAACGGCTGGTGCTCGGGCACGAGTCGCTGGGCCGGGTGTTGGAGGACCCGAGCGGCACGCTGCGCTCCGGCGACCTGGTGGCCGGCATCGTCCGGCACCCCGACCCGGTGCCCTGCCCCAACTGTGCCGTGGACGAGTGGGACATGTGCCGCAACGGACGGTACACCGAACACGGCATCAAGGGACTGCCCGGCTTCGCCCGGGACCGGTGGCGGGTACAGCCGAAGTTCGCCGTCGGGCTGGATCCGGTCCTCGCCCCTGTCGGGATGTTGCTGGAGCCGGCCAGCGTGGTGGCGAAGGCGTGGGACCACATCGAGCGCATCGGCTGCCGCGCCGAGTGGAAGCCGCAGACGGCGCTGGTCACCGGGGCCGGGCCGATCGGCCTGCTGGCGGCGCTGCTGGCCACCCAGCGAGGGCTGTCCGTGCACGTGCTGGACCGCGCCACCGCCGGTCCGAAGCCAGCTCTGGTCCGGGCGCTCGGCGCGACCTACCACACCGGGACCGTCGACGAGCTGGACCTCGACCCGGACGTGGTGGTCGAGTGCACCGGAGCACCGGTGGTGGTGCTGGACGCGATGTGCAAGGTGGGGCCGGCCGGAATCGTCTGCCTGACCGGGGTTTCCAGCGGCGGTCGGACCATCGACTTCGACGCGGGGGCGCTCAACCGGGCCCTGGTGCTGGAGAACAACGTCGTCTTCGGCTCGGTCAACGCCAACCGCCGGCACTGGGAGCAGGCCGCCGACGCCCTCGCCCGGGCCGACCAGTCCTGGCTCAACTCGCTGATCACCCGGCGGGTGCCGGTGGGTGAGTACGCGCAGGCGTACTCCGCCACCGACGAGGACATCAAGGTGGTGCTGGACTTCACCGCCTGAAGCCGGCGGCTACCGCCCCCGCCGGGCACGGTCCCGCCCCGCCACCGAGGCGCGATAGAGGCGATACGTCTGCACGGCCTCGTACGCCCGCCCCAGCTCCGCCAGACCGAGCATCACCGAGAGCAGCGCCGACTTCAGGTCGTCCCGGTCGATGTCGTCGTCCGACAGCTGCTCGGCCCCGCCACGGATCTCGCTGAGCGCCTGCTCCACGGCCGGGTCGGCCACCACGTCGAAGGCCCGGTCGAAGGCCGGCACGGACACCGTGAGCAACTGCTCCAGGATGGCCCGCAGCGGCGGTAGCCGCCTCGGGTCCAATCCCGCCGGCAGGCCCCGCTCGGAGAGTCGCGACATGGTGTCGACGAGCATCGCGCTGTCGAGCAGGCCGCCGTGGCGCCGCTGCGGGCGACGCCGGTGCGACCCGCCGGTCAGGTACCACTCGACCACGTCCAGGATGTCCGATTGAATCCGGCCGACAGCCTCGCCCATCGCCGGACCCCAGCGCCGGACGTGGTCCCGCCGGAGGAACCGGTTGACGCCGAGGGTCACCACCAGCGCGCTGGTGGAGAAACCGGTCAGCCCGGACAAGACGTTGACCAGGTACGGATGCTCCTGCATGGTCCCGCCGGCGAACGTCTCCCAGCCGACACCCGCCAGGAGGCTCGACAGGGCGATCCCGAACAGGCCCCACGCGACCGCCCGGGGCAGGCGGGGCGGCACGCCGGTCAGATCCCTGGCAGGCGGCCGTTGCGGAACAGATCGACGAAGAGCTGGTGGTCCTCCCGCGCCCGCGCCCCGTACACGTGGGCGAAGTCGGCCAGGTGCGCCACGAAGCCGTCGACGTCGTCACCCACCGCCGCGACGATCGACTCCTCGGTCGAGTGGTCGACCAGGTCGTGGCTGGACTCGTCGTCGGCGACCGAGTGCATCCGGGCCACCGCCCGACCCAGGTCGGACAGCACCCCGGCCAGTTCGTCCGGCTCGTTGACGTCGGCCCAGTCCAGGTCGGCCGCGTACGGGGAGACCTCGGCGACGAGCTGGCCCGCCCCGTCCAGCTCGGTGAAGCCCAGCCACGGGTCGGCGTGCGCCTGCAACGCCCGCTGCGACTCGGCCGTCCGGTGCCCCTGGTGCCGGAAGTAGCCGCGGATCCGTTCGTCGTCGATGTGCCGGGCCACCGCCGGCACCTGCGCCTGCTTCATGTAGATGACGACGTCGTTCTCCAACGCCTGGGTGTGCCCCTCCAGCAACAGGTTGTACGAGGGCAGACCGGCCGAGCCGATCCCCACGCCCTTGCGCAGCACCACGTCCTTGACGTGGGCGGCGACCGGACGGAGCCGTGCGGTGGGCTCGGGGAGCGTGCCGAGGTAGTCCTCGAAGGCGGCACAGACCTTCGCCCTGGTCTCCCGGTCGACCTGGTACACGCCGTCGCCGAGGGAGAACCGCCGCTCGTAGTTGTCGATGGTGGTCTGCGTGGCGAGCAGGTCGACCCGGGTGTTGAGCCGGGCCTGCTGGAGCACCCGGCGCAGCACCCCGTCGGCGTTGTCCAGGGTGATCGAGCCGATGGCGTCGTCCCCACCGGCGGCGAGGGCCCGCAGCTCGGTCAGGTACGACCGGGCGAACCCGTCGACCAGTTCGCTGATCACCCGGTCGGAGAGGGCCTTGGCGTAGCAGAGCAGTGCCAAGCTGGCCGCGAAGCGCTTCAGGTCCCAGGAGAACGGCCCGACGTACGCCTCGTCGAAGTCGTTGACGTTGAACACCAGCTGCCCGGAGGCGTTCATGTAGGTGCCGAAGTTCTCCGCGTGCAGGTCCCCGTGGATCCACACCCGGCTGGTCCGCTCGTCCAGGAAACGGTCGTCGGCGAAGTCGCCGAGCTGATCGGCGTAGAAGAGCGACGCGCTGCCCCGGTAGAAGGCGAACGGGGAGGCGGCCATCTTGCGGAACTTGCGGCGGAAGGCCGCCGGGTCGAGCGCCATCGACGCGCCGAACTCCCCGGTCAGCACGTCGACGATGAAGGCGGAGCGCCGGTCCGCGGCGTGGGTCATGGCCGGCACGCTAGTGCCCGCCCGCCAGTGGGGCGCTCGTCCGAGGAGGTGGAACCCGGAGAGATCACGAGGCCGGTGGACGCACCGGCGCAGCGGTGAGGGAGTCGACGGGGCGCGGTGGCCCGCCGTCGCGGGGCACGGCGTCGGCCGGCGAGGCGAGTGGATCTCGGCGGGTCACCCCGCCGAGACCGGACCCCTCGGCGGCGATCCTCTCCTGGAGGCGGAGGATGCCGTGCAGCAGCGCCTCCGGGCGGGGTGGGCAGCCCGGCACGTACACGTCGACCGGGATGAGCTGGTCGACTCCCTTGGTCACCGAGTACGAGTCCCAGTACGGGCCGCCGCAGTTGGAGCAGGCCCCGAAGGAGATGACGTACTTCGGCTCGGGCATCTGGTCGTAGAGTCGCTTGATCGCCGGAGCCATCTTGTCGGTCACCGTGCCGGAGACCACCATCAGGTCGGCCTGCCGAGGGCCGTGCGCGAACGGGATCACGCCCAGCCGGATGAAGTCGTGCCGGCCCATGCTGGTGGCGATGAACTCGATGGCACAGCAGGCCAGACCGAAGTTGAAGACCCAGAGCGAGTAACGGCGACCCCAGTTGAGCACGAACCGGATCGGCTCGCCGAGCACTGCCGGCAGCTGCACGACCGCCCCCTTCCCGTCTTCCCACCGGACAGTCAACCACAGCCGGCGGGCGTCACCCGGGCCGTGTGCCGGCGCCCGGCTGACCAGCGGCAAACGTCCCCGAGGCGCTGCTCGGCCGCCCTGGCCTGGCCGGAGTGTCGCCCGGCGGCGCCTGTCCCGGACCCGACAGCCACCGACGCCGGCCGGCCGCAACCTGGTCCCCGGGCCGACCGTGTGACCCGTGACGGTGGGTTGGCGCCGCCGGCACCACGGGGAGGACGAGTGACTGTGACGAGAGACAGGTGGATCGGCGACGACACGCCGCCGCAACCCGGCCCCGAGCCACCCGGACTGGCCTTCGACGACTTCTACCACGCCCAATTCCGCCGTCTGGTCGTCCAGCTGACCGCCTACACCGGGGATCCGGGACGGGCCCAGGACCTGGTTCAGGAGGCGCTCTGCCGGGCGTACGAGAACTGGGTCCGGATCGTCGGCTAAGAGGACCCGCAGGCCTCAGTCCGCGGGGTCGCCTGGAACCTCGACCACAGCCGCTGGCGGCGGTTGGGGTCTTCGACCGGGACGCCGCCGGACGGGTGGTCACCCTCGGGCGGGTGGTGGTCAGCACCATCGACAAGCCGCAGTGGCTGATCGCGGTGGACGTGCGCGACGACGGCGTGGTCCGGGTGCAGGTCGGCGACACGCACCCGGGCGGGGGCTGGTCGGGCGAGTGGTCGCAGCGGCAGTGGCGCGGCTACCGCTGGACCGGGAACTCGTTCGGGCAGGTGTCCGGGCCGACCGCCTTCGGGCCGAACCCCCACCTCACGGACGTCGCGGTCACCGCCACCGACCTGGTGCTCACCGAGCAGCCCGACGGCTACCGCACCGGCAGCACCACCGTCCGGGTCCGCAACACCGACGACAGGTTGTTGGCGTACGTGGCGCCGCCCCAGCGTCCCCGCAGTCACCCGCTGTCTCCCGGCGACCAGCTCGCCGCGGCCATGTCCACCCCGGTGGGGCGTAGCGGGCAGCCCTCGGCGCGCAGCCGGGCCCGCGCCTGCACCTCGTGCCCGGGCGGCAGCCGGCCGGCCGCGTTCACCACCCGGTGCCAGGGCACTCCGCCACCGTGCCGGGCCATGATCGCGCCGACCAGCCGGGCCGAGGCCCGCCCCGAGCGCTCGGCGAGCGCGTCGGCGACCGCGCCGTAGGACATCACCCGGCCCGGCGGGATCCGCTCGACCAGCGCGAGCACCGCCTCGACGTACTCCTCAGGGGTCACGAGCTGCCACCATATGGGAACCCACCGGGGCGCGGGAGGGGCGACCGCGCAGAATGGTCGGGTGCGCGCAGCAGTCATCCAGGCCCGGCGGATCGTCGTCAAGATCGGTTCGTCCTCGCTGACCACCGCCGCCGGCGGGCTGGACGACGCCCGGGTCGACGCCCTGGTGGACACCCTCGCCGCGCTGGCCACCGCCGGACGCGAGGTGGTGCTGGTCTCCTCCGGCGCGATCGCCGCCGGCCTGGCCCCGCTCGGGCTGGCCCGCCGCCCCCGCGACCTGGCCACCCAGCAGGCCGCCGCCAGCGTCGGGCAGGGCCTGCTGATCGGCCGGTACGCGGCCGGTTTCGCCCGGCGCCGGCTCACCGTCGGGCAGGTGCTGCTCACCGTCGACGACGTGACCCGCCGGGCGCACTACCGCAACGCGTACCGGACGCTGCGCAAGCTGCTCGACCTACGCGCGGTGCCGATCGTCAACGAGAACGACACGGTCGCCACCGAGGAGATCCGGTTCGGCGACAACGACCGGCTGGCCGCCCTGGTCGCCGCCCTGGTCGACGCCGACCTGCTGGTGCTCCTGTCGGACGTCGACGCGCTCTGGACGGGCGACCCGGCCCAGCCGGGCAGCACCCGGATCAGCGAGGTGCACGGCGAGGGCGACCTGGCCGGCGTGGCCATCGGCGGGGCCGGCCGGGCCGGCGTCGGCACCGGCGGCATGGTCACCAAGGTGGAGGCGGCCCGGATCGCGACCGGTTTCGGCATCCCGGTGGTGCTGACCGCCGCGCCACTGGCCGCCGGGGCGCTCGCCGGCGAGCCGCTCGGCACGTTCTTTCACCCGAGCAACCGCCGCCCCGCGGCCCGACTGTTCTGGCTGGCCCACGCCACCGCGCCCCGGGGTCGGCTGCACCTCGACCCGGGTGCGGTGCAGGCCGTGGTGGGGCGGCGCAAGTCGCTGCTGCCGGCCGGGATCACCGCCGTGGACGGCGCGTTCACCGCCGGCGACCCGGTGGACCTGGTGGACGTCGACGGTGCGCCGGTGGCCCGAGGGCTGGTCAACTACGACGCGGTGGAGCTGCCGGGGCTGCTCGGCCGCTCCACCGGAGAGCTCGCCGCGGCGCTCGGCCCGGCGTACGAACGGGAGGTCGTCCACCGCGACGACCTCGTGCTGCTGTGAGGAGTGGACGAATGAGCGAGCGTCAGCGAGCGAATCATCAGTTCAGCGCGGTGGTGCCTCATTGCGGTACGGAGCGCAGCGGAGTGCTGGCATGAGCGTCAGCGAGCAGGCTCGGCGGGCCCGGGCGGCGGCGGAGGACCTGGCGGTCGCCACGCGTACCACCAAGGACGCCGCGCTGCACGCGATGGCCGACGCGCTGGTGGCGCGTACCCCGGAGATCCTGGCCGCGAACGCGACGGACCTGGCGGCCGGGCGGGAGGCCGGGCTGAGCGCGGCCGTGCTGGACCGGCTCGCCCTCGACCCGGGCCGGGTGGCGGGGATCGCGGACGCGCTGCGCCAGATGGCCGCGTTGCCCGACCCGGTCGGCGAGGTGGTACGCGGCTCGACCCTGCCCAACGGGCTGGAGCTGCGCCAGGTCCGTGTGCCGTTCGGGGTGGTCGGCATCATCTACGAGGCCCGCCCGAACGTCACCGTGGACGCCGCCGGCATCTGCCTGAAGTCCGGCAACGCGGCGCTGCTGCGTGGCTCCTCCTCGGCGGCGCACTCGAACGCGGCGCTGGTCGCGGTGCTACGCGACGCGGTCGCCGGGGCCGGCCTGCCGGCGGACGCGGTGCAGCTGCTCGACGCCACCAGCCGCGACTCGGTCAAGGAGCTGATGCGGGCCCGGGGCCTGGTCGACGTGCTGATCCCGCGCGGCGGCGCGTCGCTGATCCGCACGGTGGTCGAGGAGTCGACGGTGCCGGTGATCGAGACGGGCGTCGGCAACTGCCATGTCTACGTCGACGCCGCCGCCGACGTGGCGAAGGCCGTGGCGATCACCCTGAACGCCAAGACCCAGCGGCTGTCCACCTGCAACACCGCGGAGTCCCTGCTGGTGCACGTCGACGTGGCGGACGCCTTCCTGCCGCCGGTGCTGGCCGCGTTCGCCGAGGCCGGGGTCACCGTGCACGGCGACGACCGGGTGGCCGGGTACTCCCCCGCCGTCGTCCCGGCCACCGAGGAGGACTTCGCCACCGAGTACCTCTCGGCGGACATCTCGGCCGCCGTGGTCGACTCGCTGGACGCGGCGGTGGCGCACATCCGGCGGTACGGCACCGGCCACACCGAGGCGATCGTCACCGACTCCCAGGCGGCGGCCCGCGAGTTCGTGGCCCGGGTGGACGCGGCGGCGGTGATGGTGAACGCCTCCACCCGGTTCACCGACGGCGGCGAGTTCGGCTTCGGCGCGGAGATCGGCATCTCCACCCAGAAGCTGCACGCCCGAGGCCCGATGGGCCTGCCGGAGCTGACCTCCACCAAGTACGTCGTCACCGGGGACGGCCACCTGCGCTGAGCCTCCGCTGTGGACGGGTGCGGCGGGTCGTACCGGGTCGCTAGGCTGAGGCCGGTTCGCGCGCGGCCAGCTCTGGGGAGGCGGCATGCTGGGTGAGGACGCCCTGGAACAGCAACTGGCGCAGGCCAGGGCGGCACTGCGGGAGACACAGCGCACCGTCGCCCCGCCGGAGCGGGTCGAGTCGGTGGCCGAGGCCGCCGACGGGCGGATCAGGGTCACCCTCGGCCCCGACGGGCGGTGCAGCGCGGTCGAGTTCGACCCCCGGGTGCTGCGGGAGGGTGCGGAGTACCTGGCCGAGGAGCTGCGCCGGGCGGTGAACGCGGCGCTCGACGGACAGGCCGAGGCCACCACCGGCACCGAACCGGTGCCCGACCTCGCCGCGATGACCGCCACCGTGGAACGCCTCCAGGATCAGGGCCTGCGGCAGATGCGGGAGTTCAGCCTCGCGATCAGCGAGACCATGCGCAAGCTCCAGCAGCGGAGCTGACCGGTGGAACCGCTCGAGGTGGACGTCGACGCGCTGCGCCAGGGCGCGGACCAGCTCGCCCAGGCCAGGGAGAGCGTCCGCGAGGCGTTCGAGGCATTCCAGGCGGCGGCCGGTGGCTACGCCGACGCCTTCGGCGGCGACGAGATCGGCATGCTGCTGGGCGTGGGCCATCAGGCCTGCGTGGACGCGCTCGCCGAGTGCGTCGGCACCAACCTGGCCGAGCTGGACAGCTACGTGGCCGGGCTGAAGGGGATGGCCGAAGGCTACCGGGAGGTCGAGGAGGGCGTCGCCGGCGCGTTCCGCTCGATCCTCGGCAAGCTGGGCTGAGGAAGGAGCTGGCGTGGGTCTGACGCTGCCGGGGGAACTCGCCTCGCTGCTCTCGATGATCGGGTACGACTGGCCGGAGTCCGACGAGGCGGCGCTGTTCCGGCTCGCCGGCGAGTGGACCGGCATGGCGGGCCGGATCGAGGGCTCGGTCGCGCAACTGGAGTCGGCGGCGCGGGCGGTGCTCGACACCAACCGGGGCGCGAGCCTCACGGCGTTCGCCGGCGAGTGGAACGACAGGGAGTCGGCGGCCCGGAACATCGCCGACGCCGCCAACCCGGCGAACGTCATCGCGATCGGGCTGATGGCCGCCGCGGGGGTGGTGCTGGCCCTGAAGATCAACGTGATCATCCAGCTCGTCGTGCTGGCGATCCAGATCGCGCAGGCGATCGCCACGGCGGTGGCCACCTTCGGAGCGTCGCTGCTCCAGATCCCGATCTTCAAGATGATCACCGGGCTGATCATCGACCAACTCATCGGCATGGCCGTGGACACGGTGCTGAATGGCTAGGAAGCGGACCACCCCACCCCGGCAGACCCAGGCCCGAGGCGCAAAGATCCTCTCGGCGTACCTGGAGAACGCCGACGTCTTCCGCACCGCCAAGACGAACGGCACCACCCCGCGGGGCCCGGCGGTGCTGGTGCTGAGGAACCGGCCCGACTTCGACAAGCGGGACTTCGACCGCAAGGCGAAGGACCTGGTCCGGCTCGGTCAGGAAGGGCGGTTGAGCAAGGCGAAGTCGGACCGGACGGCCAACAACGTGTACGACCGGAAGAGGGGCACCACCCGCACCCGCACCAACGTGTTCCGGGACCGGGTGATCCGCCGGCTGACGAAGAACGAGCGGCTGACCCAGCGGCACGGCACCCGCGAAACCAACCAGTACCTGGCCAACAAGGCGCTCGTCGACCGCCTCTACGACGGCCGGGGGCCGATCCGGGCACGGGGCGAGGGGCTCGACCCGGACCACATCCACGAGCTGCAACTGGACGGAGCGGACACATACGCTAACCTCAGGCTGATGGATGCCTGGACGAATCGCCAGATAGGCAGTGACATCGCCACCGCGCTGCGGGACGTCCCCGAGGGCACCCGTGTCATCGTGAAGCTGGTCCCGTGACCGCCCCCGATCCGGCCGTCCTCTCCCGCATCCAGGAGAAGCTGGCCACGCTCAGCCGGCTGGCCGCCGGGCACGACGCCGGGGTCGTCATCGAGGGGCCGGCGCCGCTGGAGCCCATTCCCGACCTGCCCGGGGTCGCCGAGGTGTACAGCCTGTTCGGCCGGATCGAGGGGGACAACTTCCGCTTCCACGCGCCGAAGGAGATCACCAGCCCACATGCCTGGGCGGCGTTCAGTGTCGACCCGGACGACCCGATGGGCAGCCCGCTGACCGTCGGCTACGAGCTGGCCAGCGTGCCGCGGGGCCTGCGTGGCGAGATCCGCGGCGGCGACCCGATCTACCTCGACCGCGAAGACCTCGACGTGTATTACATGGAGTCCAGCGCCTACGTCTACCAGTACGAGCACCCCGACGAGGACGTCGAGTTCACCGTCATCGCCCCCGACGTCGCCACGTTCTTCGACGAGCACGTGCTCGGCGCCCGTTACCCGGATCTGGTGGCCACCGTTCTCGGTCCCGCCGCCGCCGAGGAACGGTTACGCAAGGGACGGCACGCCGGTGAGTACGCCGACAACTGGCGGCGGCTTCTGATCGCCGCCGGCCTGGCCTCCTGACCTCTCACCTGCGGTCCGAGGTATCCGAAACCGTCATCCGAGTTTGCGGAGGAACGTCGATGTCAGCCGACCCCCGGTTCCGTGCCCTGTGGAGCTCCGACGAGCTCATCCCGTACCCCCGGGAGGCATGGCTGGAGGGCGGTTTCAGCCCGGACATGCTGCCGGTCGGCGACGAGATCCCGCTCGACGTGGCGGTGGTCTTCACCGCGTTCCTCGAAGGCGACATCGAGCTGTACGACACCATCCAGCTGACCACCGAGGACGGTTCGCTGGACATCCGGCTGATCGTCGTCGGAGCGGTCGCCGACAACACCGACCTGCTCTACGTGCTCGACCCGCGCACCGGGGAGATCCTCCAACTCGACCTGGCGCAGCAGGACGTCCAGCCGGTGAACAGCACCTTCCGCACCTTCGTCGAGTTCCTCTACCAGTTCGCGCTCTTCGTCGAGGCCGACGAGGGCAAGCCGGGCCGGGCCGAGCGGGCGGAACAGCTGCGTACGGTGCTGGAGAGCATCGACCGGGCGGCGTTCACCCCGGACGGCTGGTGGCCGCTGGTGATCAGCCAGCTGAAGTGACCACCGGGCGGCAGGCCCGGATCGCCCTCAGCGTGGTGTGCACGTCGAACTGGTGCCCGTCGTCGCTTTCCCAGCCGCCGTCGCTGCGCTGGGTCTCGGCGAGCCGCCGGCGGGCGGAGACCAGCAGCCACTGTTCCTCGCCCACCTCGACCCGGCGCAGGGTCGCGGCCAGCCAGGCCACGTCGGCCGGAGACATCGTCGGCACCCGCTCGGCCAGCACCGCCTGGATCCGCGCCGACTCGTCGTACATCGCCTGCCGGTGCAGGACCGCCGCGCTGAGCCAGCCGGCGGGCAGGAAGGACGGCCAACTTCCGTCCGGGGCCAGCCACGCGGCCAGCGCCTGCGCCGCCGCCTGCACCACCCCGGCGTACGCCCCACCGACCCTGTGGTCGAGTGGACCGGCGGCCCGGGCGTCGAGCCCGGCCACGGTCAGCCAGAACCCGGCGTACGCGGTGAGGTAGAGGTGGGCCTCTGGGTCGCCCGGTCTGGCCCACTCCGGGGCGAGACCAGCCAGCCTCGAATCCTCGTCCCACCCGCCGTCGGGCAGCTGCCGGGCGGCGAGCCAGTCGAGTGCGTGCCGGGCGGCCGGGCGGCCGAGAGCGCCCAGGTCGTCCAGCTCGGCGAGGCGGAAGCAGGTCGCGTCGACCGACGAGATCTCGCCGTCGAGGACGGCCGGCCACCCGCCGTCGGGCGACTGCCCCGCCTCGGCCGCGTCGAGCAGCCCGGCGGGGACCGGCGCGCCGGTACGCAGCCGGGAGAGCCGGGCGCGGTCCACCGCGTCCCCGTTCGCCACGACGAAGCCGATCGCCGCCTCCAGATCCACCACGGCAGAGACGCTACCTGCGACAACGTGAATCGGCCTCCGGCGGACGGCCTGCTTGTGCGTCCGTCAGGCGGGCAGCGGCATGCGGCCGGGCAGCGACCGCGCGGGCCAGCGGTCACCAGAACCGGTCACGGTAGGTGAACCGGACCGTCCGGAGGACTCGTTCCACGCTTTGCTCTGCCACCACGGACGCGACAGTCACGGTCGGTGCGTGTCGCGTTGGTGGCAGCAGAGCGAAGCGGGTCCAGCCGGCCCGGCCCCGGCCGGGCCGTTTGACAGAGCGTGATCAGACCGGTTGGCGGTAACCGGGCCGTCGGCCCATTCAGTGGGCATGGAGGACGGACTGGTCGGGCCGGCGCCCGGAGGCCCTCCCGGGTGGTGCGGAGGGCCTCCGGTGGCGGCCGGTCAGTACGCGGGCAGCGACGGATCGATCTGCTTGATCCAGGAGAGCACGCCGCCCTGGACGTGGACGGCGTCCCGGAACCCGGCCGCCTTGATCGCGGCGAGCGCCTCGGCGGATCGGACGCCGGACTTGCAGTGCAGCACGATCTGCCGGTCCTGCGGGAACTTCGCCAGCGCCTCGCCGGAGATGATCTCACCCTTCGGGATCAGGGTGGATCCGGGGATCCGGACGATCTCGTACTCGGCGGGCTCGCGGACGTCGACCAGGAAGATGTCCTTGCCGGCGTCCTGCCACTCCTTGAGTTCGGCGGCGGTTATGGTGGCGTCGACGACCGCCTCCTGCGCTTCCTCGGACACCGCACCGCAGAAGTCCTCGTAGTCCTCCAGCAGGTCGGTGACCGTGGGGTTCTCGCCGCAGAGCACGCAGTTCGGGTCCTTGCGGACCTTGATCTTGCGGTAGGTCATCTCCAGTGCGTCGTAGACCATCAGCCGGCCGACCAGCGGCTCACCGATCCCCGCGAGCAGCTTGATCGCCTCGTTGACCTGGATCGAGCCGATCGACGCGCAGAGCACGCCGAGAACGCCGCCCTCCGCGCAGGAGGGCACCATGCCGGGCGGCGGGGGCTCCGGGTAGAGGCAGCGGTAGCAGGGGCCGTGCTCGGCCCAGAAGACCGACGCCTGGCCGTCGAAACGGTAGATCGAACCCCACACGTACGGCTTGCCGAGCAGCACCGCCGCATCGTTGACCAGATAGCGGGTGGCGAAGTTGTCGGTGCCGTCGACGATCAGGTCGTACCGGGAGAAGATGTCCCGGACGTTGTCCCGGTCCAGCGCCGTGTTGTGGATCTCGACCGTGACCAGCGGGTTGATCTCGCGGATCGACGCGGCGGCGGACTCGGCCTTGGATCGGCCGACGTCGGAGACGCCGTGGATGATCTGACGCTGGAGGTTGGACTCGTCGACGGTGTCGAAGTCGATGATGCCCAACGTCCCGACGCCGGCGGCGGCGAGGTACATCAGCGCCGGCGAGCCGAGACCACCGGCGCCGACGCAGAGCACCCGCGCGTTCTTCAGCCGCTTCTGCCCCTCCACCCCGACGTCCGGGATGATCAGGTGGCGCGAGTAGCGGCGGATCTCGTCAACGGTCAGCTCGGCGGCGGGTTCGACGAGCGGGGGCAGCGACACGGTGAACTCCCCGGGATCGGCTGGTGGCGAACCGGCCCATTGTCGCTCGCACCCCCGGCGATCGGCCATGAGCAGGGACACCCTGCCCGACATGCGGGAGCGGGAATAAGTCAGACCCCGTCGGTGGGCGCGCCCTCGTACCGGCCCCCGTCGAGATAGGGCCAGGCGTTCGCGACGCAGCCGTCCAGGCCGTACGTCTGCTGCTGCATGACCGGCGCCGGCTCCCCGGGCCCCGGGCATGCCTGGTGCTGCTCCCCGAACTCGTGCCCGACCTCGTGGTTGACCACGTACCTCCGGTAGGTCTCCAGCGGGGCGCCGTAGTCCGGCACGGCCTCCATCCAGCGGGCCAGGTTGATGATCACCTGGCCGGGCAGCCGGCACGAGGTGTACCGCTCGGTGCGCAGCCCGCCGGCCGCGCACATCCGCTCCGAGGTGGCCGGAGTGGCCAGGAAGATGGTGAAGTCCGCCCCGGCGACCTCGGGCACCCGCTGCACCCGCAGCTCACCCGAGCCGATCCAGCTACGCGGGTCGCCGAGCACCTCGTCGACGGCTGCGGCGAAGGCGCCGACGTCCTGGCCACTCCCCTCCTCCACCGCGACCCGGTAGCGACGCAGCGGTCCGTCGTGACCACGCACCGGCGAGCGTCCGCTGGCGGTGTTGAACCGACCAGGGCCGCCGGTGGGGTACCCGGCGAAGGGCGTGGCCCGCGCGCCCGCCCCCAGCCCGTACCCCGTCGGCGCGACGGCAGGTGGGACGGCCGGCGGCACGTCGGGGCGCAGCACGGCCACCGTGGCGGCCGTCGCGCCGACCGCCACGAGGACGCCCAGCGCCGTGCGACCGCGAGGCCGGCGTTGCCGGGTGGGCTCGGATGAGGGGAAAGCGTCCACCTCGCCAGCATCGCAAACCAATCGGGCAAATGCCTGCTTTTGCCGCAGCTATCGCGAGGATGTTTCACGGGCGCGAACCGGCTCAGAGGGGGCGCCCCCGGTACCGCCTCCCGGCCAGGTACGGCCAGGGATTCGCCGTGCACCCGGCCAGGAAGAGCGTCTGCTGCTGCATCACCGGGGCCGGCCGGCCCTTGCCGGGGCAGCGTTCGTGGCCGTGGCCGAGCTGGTGCCCCACCTCGTGGTTC
The DNA here is from genome assembly GCF_004348675.1 of Micromonospora sp. KC606. Lineage (GTDB taxonomy): Bacteria > Actinomycetota > Actinomycetes > Mycobacteriales > Micromonosporaceae > Micromonospora. The sequence continues at coordinate 72,633 of NZ_SMKN01000011.1, forward strand.
ACCACGTAGGAACGGTAGAGGGACAACGGCACGCCGGCCGCGACGAAGTGCGGCACCGATTTGCGCCACCGCTCCAGGTTGACGATCACCTTGTCCGGCGCACGGCAGGACGTGTACGGCCGGCCACCCACCCGGATGTCCACGCCCCCGGCCCGGCACATCCGCCCGGCCGTCGCCGCGGTCGCCAGATAGACGGTGAAGTCGAACCCCTGACCGGGCGGCACCCGGCGCAACCGCAGCTGACCCGAGTCCACCCAACTACCCGGGCCGGTCAGCGCGGCCTGCACCTGATCGGAGAAGTCACGTACGTCCTCGCCGGCACCGTGCTCCACCGCCACCCGGTACCGCTGCGCCCGCCCGGCCCGGCCGAGCGTCGGCCCCGGACGGTCGTCGTACCCGAAGCCACCCTTCCCGGCCGACGGCACCGAACCTGCGAGCTGGAGCACCGGGGCGGCAGCGGACGCGGCGGACGTCGGGGTGACGACCGGCGGCGACAGCGGCAACGGCAACACGCCCACCGCCTCCGAAGTGGGCGCCGCCACGCCCGCAGCGAGCGGCGCGGGGCCGGAGCCCGGCCGGCCGACCGAAACGGCGCCCCCGGCCCCGGCGGCGACCGCGAGGGCGCCGGCGAGCAGCACGGTCCACCGGCGGCGGACGGCGAGCCAACGGTCACGGTGCACCGGACGCGGCCGCCGGTGGCGACGCGGGAGGATCTCGGCCATCCGGCTCAGCCTGCCACGTCCGGCCGCGACACGCCGTCTTCCCACTCCGCGAGCAGGTGCAGGACGGCGCGCGCCACCGTGCGCGGCACCTCCATCTGGGCCACATGCCCGACCCCGCCCAGCATCATCAACCGGCTGTCCGGGATCACCCGGGCCGTCTGTGGCGCCACCCGGACATCCACCAGCCGGTCCTTCATCCCGCCGATCACCAGAGTGGGTGCCCGGATCGACGCGGCGACCCGCCACATCGAACCCGGGCCCGGCAGGTACGACCGCAGGAAGGTGGAGACCAGACCCCGGAACGTGCGCACGTACGCGGCGGCGTAGTGGACGGCCTCGTACCGCACCCGGATCTCCTCCAGCGCCTCCTGCCGGCGCTGCTCGCTGATCCTGCCCAGGTCGGCCACGCACGCCTCCATCGCCTGCCAGGCCATCGCCTCGGGAGCGATCTGGGCCAGCCGCCACGCGGCCAGCCGCTCACCCCGCGGAATCGCCAGCAACGGCAGCATCCGGCCCTGCAACGACCGGTGGAAGCCGAGGAACGGCAGCGCCGGTGAGACCAGGGTGAGGGTCCGCACCAGATCAGGACGCAGCCCCGCCACCTGCACCGAGATCGCCCCGCCCAGCGAGTTGCCGAACAGGTGCACCGGTCCCCGCCCCGAGTGCTCGATCCAGCGCACGACCCGCTCGGCGAACGCGGGAATGGTGTAGCTACGCCCCGGCTCGCTGCGCCCGAAGCCCGGCAGGTCGATGGCCTGACCGTCGAGCCGACCGGCGAGCAGGCCGGCCAGGTCCGTCCAGTTCTGCGACGAGCCACCCAGCCCGTGCACGTACAACGCCGGCTCAGCGTCCGGACCGGTGGCGGGAGTTTCCCGGACATAGGTGACGGTGCCGTCGAGGCGGACCTCCCGGCCGGGCCAGGGCGGCGGGACGTGATGCGGGGGCAGCAGGTGGTCGGGCCAGAGGACGGCGTGCTTCATGCCTGCCAGTCTTCCCCTCACGATCCTCGCCGACACCGCCACGGGCTCAGGCGAGCAGCGCCTCCAGCCGGCGGTTCACCGCTGCCAGCGTGGCCCGGACCACCGCCTGCCGTGGGTCACCGGCGACCAGCGCCGAACCGGCGAGCTGCTCGACCCAACCGTCGCAGACCAGCAGCACCACCACCGTGGCGACCTCGCAGTTACCGAAGGGCACCACCGCGGCGTGCTCGACGAAACACCGCCCCCGCTCGCCCGCGCCGTCACCGCCGCGCAGCAGGCGGTCCACCGCCGCCGCGGCGGCCACCGCGCAGAGCCGCAGGACGTACCCGTCCACCGCCGGCCCGGTCGCGTGCCCGGCGGCGGTGTCCTCGCCGGCGAGCAGGCGCACCTCGACGGTGGCGTCCAGCCCGAAGGTGCTGACCTGGACGTGGTCGATCACCACCCGGGGCCCCGGCACGCCGCCGGTCTCCAGCGGACGGGAGGGCGCGGTCTCCGTCGTGGTCATCTGCCCGCCCGAGTACGACGTGCCGAGCGAAACCGGGCTGCCCGGGGGCGTTCCGGCTGGCTCCTCCACGCTGGCCCGGCCCCGGTGCACGGCGATCCGCCGGCGGCGGGGCACACCGGCGACCGGATCGAACTCGTCCTCCGGGCCGAACCCGGCGGGTTGTCCTGCGGGGACCGAGCCGACCCGCCCCGGCGCCCGGTCGGCCCGGTCCGGCGGCTCGGGCAGCAGGGACCGGCTGGCCGGCGCCGACCCCGGCTCCGGCGGCCCGGCGTCAACGCCCCGGGAGGCGTCGGCGCCGGACTCCGGGCCGGACGAGGCGCGCGGGCGGCTCTCCGGCGGTCGGGAATCCACCGAACGGCCCGGCACCGATCGGCGGCGCACCGGCGCCGGGGCGGGCGCGCCGGGCAGGTTCTGCGGGGCCGCGGCCAGCCCCATCCGCTCCTGGAGCAGGCGGGCCACCATCCGGCTCACCTCGGCCGCGTCAGCTCCGTCGGCCAGGTCGAGCCGGAGGCTGTGCGCGCCGGCCGGGGTATGGCGCAGCGCGGCGTCCCGCACGCCGGCCACCTCGCGTACGGCGTCCAGGATGGCGTTGACGTCGAAGCCCTCCGGCCGCTCGCGCGGCGAAGCGGGCTCGTCGTCGCGGCGCAGGTGGGTGGCGATGCGGGCGAGTTCCGGGGTCTCGGCGGGTGGATCCACGGCTGGCGGCTCCGGGACGACGGGCACGTCCGGCTCGGCGGGGACGCGCTGCGGCAGTACCGCCGCGCCCTGGCCCGGCGTCCCGTTCGCCGGGACCGGATCGGCCACGGACACGGGCTCGGGGGCGGAGCGGCGGGCCGCGTACGGGGGTGCGCTCGTCGGGACGGGCGCGGGAGACGTGGGGCCGAGGCGGCGCGGCCCGCTCGTGGCGGTGGCCGTCGTGGCGCCTGGACCGGCAGGGGTCGGCGGGTGGCCGGGCAGGTCCGCCTCGGCGACGGATTCTGCTGGTACGGACCGGAGGCGGACCGGCCGGGCCCGCTCGGTCGGGGCCTCGGTGGACGGCTCCTCAGTGTCGGCGGGCGGCGCGCTGGCAGGCGGCCCACTGGGGGGAGCCACCTCGGCAGGTGCCTGGGCGGACGGGTCGGCCCAGGCCGGCCGGTCGACGGAGCGACCAGACGGCTCCGGCGCCGACCGCGGCTCCGGCGCGGACCTGGTGACCTCGTACGGCCGCGGCACCTCGGCGCGCACCGGCTCGTACGGGCGGGGCGACTCGGCCCGCACCGGCTGGTACGGCCGGGCCGGCTCGGCCCGCACCGCCTCGTACGGCCGGGCCGGCTCGGCTGACCACTCGGCGGACCGCTCCCCACGGGGGCGGCCGGGCGGCGGCTCCTCCTCGCGGGCCCAGGACGGGGCCCAGCTCCCGCCCCAGCTGGGACGGTTCCAGCTCGGACCGGACCAGTCCGGCTCGTCGTCCGGGCGGCGGACGGCGGACGGATCGGCGGGCCGCTCCTCCTCGACGGGCTCTGGGGAAAAACGGTCGGCCCAGGTGGGCGATTCGGTCGCGGGCGGACCGCCTTCGGCGCCGCCGGCCCAGGACGGCGGGTCGGCGGCGAGGCGGTCGGCCTCGGCGCGATCCGCCCGAGGGACGCGGAAGCCGGGCGGCGCCTCGAAGCCGGACGCGGCGGTGCCCACCGGCGGCACCTGCGCGGCCGGCGGCGCCGAGGAGGGGAAGCTCCCCTCCGGCCGGCGGCCCGACCGGGGCGGCACGTCGGAGGCGTGCCGGGCGCCGGTGTCCGGGTCGGCCTGCCGCTCGGTTTCCGGCGCCGGCCGCTGGGTGGGCACGGCGAGCCGGTCGAGGTCGGCGTCGTGGCGCGCCTCTGCCGCCGGCCAGGCGGATCCGGTGGGCGGAGCGCTGACCGGAGCGGCGCGGCCGGCCGGCGCATCCTCATCCGGATGGCTCATGCCGATGGCGCGGGACCGTCCGTTGCGGGGGGCCGGTTGGCCGTCCGACCGCGCGTCGGGCAGTGGCGCGGGTAGATCGGCGTAGCGCGGGGAGGAGGCGCCCCACCCGATCGGCTCGGACCGGTGCCAGGGTGCGATCGGCTCGCGGTAGGCCGGGGAGTCCGCCCCGCCGGACCACCCGGTCCCCCCAGGTGCCCACCCGCTGCCGGAGCGGGCGGGATCGTCCTGCCTGCCCGTCCCGTCACCGTGCTCTCCCGGGGTGGCGGCACCGGGTTGCCCTGTTTCACTCACCGCGCACTCCTTGGTCGCCCTCGCTGAGGCTACCGTGTGGTGACAGTGGCGATAAGTTACGGCGGCGGGCCAATTCCGGGACCGGGGCGATGCCCCAGACCGGTACGGGGTAAAAGTGCCGGCTCGTACGAAGAACTCGGAGGTTCCCATGACCGCTGTGGGGAACGGTGCGCAGACCGCCGGCCGGCCCACCCGCCTGCCCCGCTCGGCCCGCCGTAAGCAGCTGCTCGCGGCGGCGCAGGAGGTATTCGTCGCACAGGGCTACCACGCCGCCGCGATGGACGACATCGCCGAACGGGCGGGGGTCTCCAAGCCGGTGCTCTACCAGCACTTCCCGGGCAAGATGGAGCTGTACCTGGCACTGCTGGACACGCACTGTGACGCCATCGTGGCGAAGGTGCGCGACGCGATGGCCGGCACCAACGACAACAAGGAGCGGGTCAGCGCCTCGGTGCGGGCCTACTTCGACTTCGTCGACCACGAGAGCGAGGCGTTCCGCCTCGTCTTCGAGTCGGACCTGCGCAACGATCCGGCGGTCCGGCAGCGGGTGGAGCGGGTCGAGCAGGGCTGCATCGCGGCGATAACCGACACCATCATCTCGGACACCGGCGTCAGCCGGGCGCACGCCGAGCTGCTCGCCTCCGGCCTGGTGGGCGCGGCCGAGACGGCTGCCCAGTTCTGGCTGGCCCGCGGCCGGCAGGTGCCCATGGCGGAGGCGGAGGCGCTGGTGGCCGCGCTGTCCTGGCGGGGGATCGCGAGCTTCCCGCTGCAAGGTGAGTCAGCCTGAACATCCGGCCCCGAGATCGGATAGCCTTCCCATCGGCGGCTCTTTCGCCCACCTGAGGAGGCACAGTGGAGGTCAAGATCGGCGTGCAGTACGCGCCGCGCGAGCTGGTTCTGGAGAGCGCGCAGTCGCCGGCCGAGATCGAGCGGATCGTGACCGACGCCGTCGCCAAGGGCGAGGGCACCCTCTCCCTGACCGACGAGAAGGGCCGGCGGGTCATCGTGCCGGTCGGCAAGGTCGCCTACGTCGAGATCGCCGAGGCGTCGCCACGCGCGGTCGGTTTCACCGTCCGCTGACCCGGTCCGGCCCCCGCGACGGCGTGCGCCGTCGCGGGCCGGGCCGCGGGGGCCCGTCAGTTGTTGAGACCGGCCGCGGTCATCCGCGCGGTGTGGTTGGCGGTGAGCTTGCCGAACAGCGTCGACACGTCCATCCCGTTTCGCCCGATCAACGCGGTGAGCGCCCCCCGGTCCGCCGCGGCGACCCGCCCAGCCTGGGAGAGCGCCTCCCCGACCAGCCGGCGGGCCCACATGGAGAGCCGGTTGGCCACCCTCGGGTCGGCCTCGATCGCGGCTCGGATCTCGGCCACCGCGAACTCGGCGTACCGGGTGTCGTGCAGCACGTCCCGGATCAGCTGCCGGTACGGCTCGTCCAGCCGGTCGGCCATCTCGCCCAGGAAGTCGTCGGTGATCCCGTCGCCGACGTACGCCTTGGTGACCGCCTCCAACCAGTCCTTCGGCTCGGTCGAGTCGTGGTACGCCTGTAACGCCCCGGCGAACGGCGCCATCGCCGCCTCGGGTGCGGTGCCGAGCGCGGTGAGCCAGTCGGCGAGCCGCCGGTAGTTGGCGATCTCTGCCGCCGCCATCTGGCTCAGGGCGGCCCGGCGACGCAGGTCGGGGGCGAGTCGCGCGTCGGCGGCCATCCGGTCGAAGGCGAGTAGTTCGCCGTAGGCGACCAGGCCGATCAGGTCGACCACGGCGTCGGGACGTGTCGGGGCGGGCACGAGCGCAGGGTACCGCCCGTCGAGGATGACCGGTTTTGCGGTGACCCACATCACATCGGGCACCCCCGGGGTAGACCGCTCACCGGGATCAGGGGCGCGAAACCGCCGCTCGGGTAGTATGGAGCAGTTGCCGTGGGCGCCGACCTGATCGAATGTCCGGCCCACGGCGCGCGTGCGGCCCGGTCCGGCTCGGCGATTTCCGCCCCCGACCGCGTGGCCCGCGCCATACCGATCGCGCCCTGAGGACAAGACGGGGCGCACCACGAGAGGGCACCCCCAGATCCAGATGAGCGAACAGATTATCGACACCACAGAGGGCCAGGAACTGGCCCCGACCGCCCCGGTCCGTCCGGAGGCGCCCACCTTCGCCGCGCTCGGCGCGCGGCCCGAGACCGTCGAGGCGCTGGCCGCGGCGGGCATCACCCGCGCCTTCGCCATCCAGGAGTACGCGCTGCCGATCGCGCTGCGCGGAAGTGACCTGATCGGCCAGGCGCCGACCGGCACCGGCAAGACGCTCGGCTTCGGCGTGCCGCTGCTGGAGCGGGTCTTCGCCCCGGACGAGGGCGGCGACGGCGTGCCGCAGGCGCTGGTCGTGGTCCCCACCCGAGAGCTGGGCATCCAGGTCGCGAAGGACCTCGCCGCCGCAGGCCGGACCCGGGGCGTACGGGTGCTGCCGATCTACGGCGGCGTGGCGTACGAGCCGCAGATCGACGCGCTGCGCAAGGGCGTGGAAATCCTAGTCGGCACGCCGGGTCGGTTGATGGACCTGCAGAAGCAGAAGCACCTGCGTCTGGACCGGGTTCGCGCGCTGGTTCTCGACGAGGCCGACCGGATGCTCGACCTGGGCTTCCTGGACGACGTCGAGAAGATTCTGGCGATGCTGCCGGAGGACCGGCAGACCATGCTCTTCTCGGCGACCATGCCGGACCCGATCGTCACCCTGTCCCGGCGCTTCCTGCGTCACCCGGTGACCATCCACGCCGGCCACACCGCGGAGACCGGGCCGTCGCCGCAGACCCGACAGTTGGCGTACCGCACCCACTCGATGAACAAGATCGAGGTCGTGGCGCGGATCCTGCAGGCCGAGGGGCGCGGCCTCACCATGATCTTCACCCGTACGAAGCGGGCCGCCGACCGGGTCGCCGAGGATCTCGACTTCCGCGGTTTCGCGGTCGCCGCCGTTCACGGCGACCTCGGGCAGGGCGCCCGCGAGCGGGCGCTACGCGCGTTCCGCGCTGGCAAGATCGACACGCTGGTCGCGACCGACGTGGCCGCCCGCGGCATCGATGTCAGCGGCGTCACCCACGTGATCAATTACGACTGCCCCGAGGACCAGGACACCTACACCCACCGGATCGGCCGTACCGGCCGGGCGGGGGCGACCGGCGTCGCGGTGACCTTCGTCGACTGGGACGACATGCCCCGCTGGCGGATCATCGACAAGACGCTCGGCCTGGAGATGCCGGAGCCGGCCGAGACGTACCACACCTCGCCGCACCTCTACACGGACCTCGACATCCCCACCGACGTGACCGGCACCCTGCCGACCGCCGAGCGGACCCGTGCCGGGCTCTCCGCCGAGGTCGAGGAGGATCTGGGCGGTCGGTCGCGCCGCGGTGAGGGCGGCCGGGGCTCCCGGCGTGGCGAGGGCCGCGACCGTGGCGAGGGCCGCGACCGTGGCGAGGGCCGCGACCGTGGCGAGGGCCGCGACCGTGGCGAGGGCCGCGACCGTGGCGAGGGCCGCAGGGGCCGGTCCGGCTCCGACGCGCCGGCCGCCGAAACGCCGGCCGCCGAGACCGCCGGCGAGGAGGGCGCCCGCATCCCGCGCCGCCGCCGACGCCGCCGGTCTGGCGAGGTGGTCGCCGGCGAGCCGACCGCGGTGATCTCCGCCGGCCAGGCCGACGCCGAGCCGACCGAAACGCCCGCCGCCGTGGACGGCGAGCAGTCGGCGAAGCCGCGCCGCCGCCGGCGTCGCCGGGGCAGCGGTAACGGCGCGGGTACGCCGGCCGAAGTTACCGCCGACTGACGATCCCGACACCCGACGTCCTCCGCGCCGCTACCCGGCCCGGAGGACGTCCCTTTTCGCCGCCGCGCCCTGCCCGGCATTCACGAGATCGCCCGCCCCCCCTACGAGATCGACTCCGTTTGCGCCGGATCGAGGCACCCCTCACAAGATCGACTTCATTTGCGCCAATTTGCGGTTTCGGCATCCTCGGATGCCGCTACCTGCGGCAGGTGAGACCGTCGGGACGCCGGCTGGCCGACAATCGGCGGCCCGCGCGTGCGGTGGACGAGGGACGGGGCAGGGTTGCGGAGCGAGGGACGCGGAGCGAGGGACTAGGG
>NZ_SMKN01000120.1 GCF_004348675.1 Micromonospora sp. KC606
CCCCACCTCCCGCCCCGCCCCCGGTGATCATGAGGTTGGTGGCGGTGTCGGTGGTCGCACCGCCCGCTAACTTCATGATCATCGGGGCGGTCGGGCCTGTGTTGTCCACAGGCTGTGGGCCGGTTATCCACAGGGGGTGTGGACGGGCTCTGCCCTGGGCCATCGTGGTGGGTCATGGGGCGGGCAGAGATGCTGCGGCGAATCGCCGCCGCGCAGGACGGCGTGGTGACGCCGGGGCAGGCGTTCCGCGCGGGATTCAGCCGACACGAGATCGACAACCTGGTGGCCTTCGGGCGGTGGCGACCGCTCGCCCGGGCGGTCTACCTGGTCGACCCTGAGGTGCCGTCCCCCCGCCGTGGGCGGATCCGCGCCGCCGTGCTGTCGTACGGGCCTGCCGCTTGCGCGGCTCTGGGCACCGCGGCCGAGCTGCACGGCATCGCAGGGCTGCCGCCGAGTGAGCAGGTGCGCATCGCGCTGCCCCCTCGTCAGGCCAGCCAGGCCGGGCCGCCCGACAGATCCCGCCGTCGTGGTCCATCAGTTCGAGCGGCCAGCGCACCCGTTGCTGACAACGGACGGCATACCGACGACGACACCGCTGCACACAGTCGTCGACCTCATTCTCCGGGAGCATCGCTACCGGGCGGTGTCGGTGCTGGACTCGGCCCTGAACCGCGGGCTCGTCACGGCGGACGAACCCGCCCTGGCTCCCGGGCTCATCAGGGGGCGGCGGGGTGCGGCAGCCGCCCGGGGGCACGTGGCCGAGGCTGACGGCAGGGCGCAGTCCCCGCTCGAAACGCGGGCGAGGCTGCGCTGCGTCGACGGTCGGGTGCCGCCGGATGTGCTGCAGATGGAGGTGCGCGACGGCGACGGCTATCTGCTGGGTCCCGTCGACCTGCCAAACCGCGTCCGAGGTGCGTACGCGCCGCGCCCCACGTGCCGCCCCCGGAAGGCCACGCGGGATGTCGGTGGGGCCTGGCAGGGTGTGGGCATGATCGGAGAACTCAAGACCGTCGTCGTGGACGCTGCCGACATAGCGGGCCTGGCCGCCTTCTACGCCGGGCTCGCCGGCTGGACCCAGATCTACGCCGACGACGAGTGGATCACGATGACCACCGATGACGGCTGGCGCATCGGCCTCCAGTACGCGCCTGTCCATGTGCCACCGCGCTGGCCCGACCCGGCGTACCCGCAACAGGCGCATTTCGATCTGCGGGTGCCCGACCTCGCCGAGGGCACCGCGCGGGCCGTGGCCCTGGGCGCGACCCTGCTCCGGGAGAACGAGACCTGGCACACGCTCGCCGACCCGGCAGGTCACCCGTTCGACCTGTGCCTCAGGGCCGACGACCCGAAGACCACGCTGATGGGCGTCATGCTCGACTGCCCCGACGCCGAGAAGCTGTCCGTGTTCTACAGCGAACTGCTCGGCAAACCGATCACCTTCCAGGGCGACGGCATGGCGATGATCGGCGAGGAGGGCGCGCGGCCGGTCCTGTTCCAGCAGGTGGAGACCTACACCCCGCCGCAGTGGCCGGGCCGGGCTCACCCGCAGCAGTTCCACCTGGACGTCACGGTCGACGACATCGAGGCCGGGGAACGGGCGGCGCTCGCAATCGGTGCGCGGCGGCTGCCCGGTGAGGGCGACAACTGGCGGGTCTACGCCGACCCGGCCGGCAAGCCCTTCTGTCTGCTCTGGTCGGTGAAGTGACCGCCGCCGCCTCGGTTGATCATGAACTTGCTGGCGCGGTTGCCCTCGCCGGCTGCCGTCAACTTCATGATCAACCGGGGTGAGGATCGGGGCAGTAGGATGCGGGGTCGTGCGCGTACTTCTTGTGGGAGGCGGCGGGCGGGAGCATGCGCTCGCGCTCGGGCTCGCTGACGACCCGTCCGTCGAGGTGCTGGTGGCGGCGCCGGGGAATCCCGGCATCGCCTCGGTCGCCGAGCTGCGGGAGGTGGACACCGGCGATCCGGCCGCGGTCGCGGCGCTCGCGGTGGAGCTGCGGGCAGACCTGGTGGTGATCGGCCCGGAGGCGCCGCTCGTCGCGGGAGTCGCGGACGCGGTGCGCGCCAAGGGCATCGCCGCGTTCGGCCCGTCCGCCGAGGCAGCCCGGCTGGAGGGCTCCAAGGCGTTCGCCAAGGAGATCATGACGGCGGCCGGCGTGCCCACCGCGCGGGCGTACACCTGCGTGGACGCGCAGAGCGCCGCCGAGGCCCTGGACGACTTCGGCCCGCCGTACGTGGTGAAGAACGACGGGCTGGCGGCCGGCAAGGGTGTGGTGGTCACCGACGACCGCGCGATCGCTCTGGAGCACGCGCGTGAGTGCGGCCGGGTGGTGATCGAGGAGTACCTGGCCGGGCCCGAGGTGTCGCTCTTCGTGGTCACCGACGGCGAGGCGGCGCTGCCGCTGCTCCCGGCGCAGGACTTCAAGCGGGTCGGCGACGGCGACACCGGCCCGAACACCGGCGGCATGGGGGCGTACGCGCCGCTGCCCTGGGCGCCGCCGGATCTGGTCGACGAGGTGATGGCCGACGTCGTGCATCCGACGCTGGCGCAGATGCGCCGCCGGGGCACCCCGTTCGCCGGCCTGCTCTATGTCGGGCTGGCGCTCACCGCGGTCGGCCCTCGGGTGATCGAGTTCAACGCCCGCTTCGGCGACCCGGAGACGCAGGTCGTCCTCGCCCTGCTGGAGACGCCGCTGGCCGGGCTGCTGCACGCCGCGGCCACCGGCACACTGGCCGCGCATCCGCCGCTGCGTTGGCGCGACGGCGCGGCCGTCACCGTCGTGGTCGCCGCCGAGGGTTACCCGGCGAAGCCGCGTACCGGTGACGTGATCACCGGCGCGGACCGTGCCGGGGTCATCCACGCCGGCACCCGCCGGGACGCCGACGGCACCCTGCGCTCCGCCGGGGGCCGGGTCCTCTGCGGTACGGCCACCGGCACCGACCTGGCCGCCGCCCGGGACGCCGCCTACGCCCTGGTACGCGGCATCGAGCTGGCCGGCGCGCACCACCGCTCCGACATCGCCGTCGCGGCGGTCGCGGGCCAGATCGCCCTTCCCGACTGACGAGCAACCCCCGCCACCTCCGCCTCCGTTTGAACGGTGAGGTGAGGAGGTGGCGGGGGTTGCCTGGCCTGAGCCGCACCGGTGGTGCTGCCTGGCAAGGGTTGCTGGGCAGCTTCTCCTTCGAGCAGACGTAAGCGCAGATCATGTCCGTCACGCTGCCCCGTAACCGGGCGGGCGGCGTGACGAAAGGGTTCTCGCCGTGCCCCGCGAACGACTCACTGCCTCGCCTACCACGGCAGGCCACTCCACCGCCACCCGAGACGTGCTCTGAATGACGAGTTCAGTGAACCAACTCCACCGGTGATGCCTCCCACCGGGGTGTTTCCAGGATCTCCACCACGGCGCAACTCCAACTGAAACCGATGCCTGCGGTTGCGAGAACCACGCGGTCACCGACGCGCAGTGCTCCGCTCTCCATCAGATGGTTGAGGCCGCCGATCTGGTCACCGGCGCCGTGCCCGATCCGACGTCCCCATGCCCACGTCGTGCGGGATTCGGGAATGTCGAGCACGGCCAGGTATTCCCAGTGCAGCAGCGTGTGGCCGATGTTCGGCAGGACGAAGCAGGCGACGTCGTCGATGCCGATCCGAGCGTCGCGCAGGGCCACGTCCATGACGTTGCGCAGTCCCTGCTTCGCGCTGGACACGATATGCCTCAAGCCGACCCGGGCCATGTAGCTCTCTTTCCGGGGGCGTAGCTGAATGGGCATGCCGCCGGCGAAGGGCACGTCCGTGAAGCTGCTGTCGCGGTAGAGCTCCTCAAGCGTCGGGTCAGCGTCCATGGCGGTGGAGAGCACGCGGGCGAACCCTTCGCGGCAGGAGATCACCGCCGCAGTCGCGTTGTCGCCTCCGATGATCCACTTGTCGCTGCGATACCTGTCGTAGCCCGGCAGGCAGAAGCGATCCGCCGTGGTGATCAAGGCGGTCGTGGCGCCTTCGTGTACGGACAGAAACGACATCGCGAGCACGAGCGCGGCGAGGCTGCCGTTGGACGCCTGCTTCACCTCGATGGCGGGTGCTCGACCGCCGATCGACTCACGCTGGATGTACGACGCGGGTGTCCAGTGGTCGTGTCCCTGGTGGTAGAAGCTTGCGTGCAGAACGACGGCGAGGTCTCGCGGGTCGACCGGGGACCGCGAGAACGCGACGCGAGCCGCCTCCACACCCATCTCGGCGGCCGACAGTTCATGGGAGACCCCGACCGCCTCCAAGCCGTTTTGCCGGCACTCGTCCGGGTCGTAGCGCCCTTCGGCGACCGCTGTGGCGGTTGACTCGATGCCCGGAAGGCAGAATCCGGTCGCGGCGATGAACATGTTATTCCACCGCATGGCTGACGATTCCTTCCTTCTCCGTGACGGCATCGTCCGACCAGGTGTAGTCGGGTGGTTGATAGTTGGCGAACCGCTCCAGGAGCCGGTCCAGGGTCGGTTCGATGATCAGCATTTCCCGGTACGGCTGTTTGAGGAAACCCTCACGCACCGAGTGCTCAAGGAAGGCCGCCAACGGGGCGTAGAAACCCGCCGCGTCCAACAGTCCGATGGGTTTGGTGTGCAGGCCCAGTTGCGCCCACGTCCAGACCTCGAACAGCTCTTCCAGGGTTCCTGAGCCACCGGGTAAGGCGATGAAGGCGTCAGCCCTCGCCGCCATCATCGCCTTGCGTTCGTGCATGTCGGCGACCAGGTGTAGTTCGGTCAGGCCGTGATGGGCGACATCCCACTCGGCCAGCCCACGCGGGAGCACACCCACCACCCTGCCGCCCGCGCCGAGTGCCCCGTCCGCGACGGCACCCATGGTGCCGATCCGGGCACCGCCGTAGATGACGGTGATGCCGCGCTGGGCCAGCCCGGCTCCCGTCCGCCGGGCAATGTCCATATAGGTTGGCTGGCAACCGTGTGATGAGCCCGTGAAGACGCAGATGTACCGCATGCTTTCCTCGGTCTAGCTGCCGGCCGCCGTCGGCACGTCGGTGAACAGCCGCGAGAAGACCTGCTCCTGCTCGTAACCGTGCTCGACGTGCCAGTGGGCAATCAGATCGGCGATCTCGTCCAGCTCGGCGTGGGTGAACGAGCGGGTGGACAACGTCAGCGGGTCGACACCGCGGTCGTCACACCACTCCAATACGGCCTCGAACCCGTTGATGGACGCGACGAACGCCCGCTGTTCGGTGTGCCGCCACGCGGCAGCCAGCTCACCGAGCATGCCGGTCGCCGGCGCGTCGGCGCGGAGCATCTGATAGGCCCGGTCACGCAGCCGGCTCCGGTATTGGCGACGGTCCACAATGTGTACCGTGTGCGCCGTCAGCCGGTACCCGAGTTCTTCGCCACAGCCGGCCAGTAGCCTCAGCAGCGAAATCGAACCCCCCTCGATCACGATGAATGGATGCTGCTCTGCGAGCTCGTCAAGCCGCATACGCAGATCGCGCATCGCCTGCTCCGGTGGGTAGTCGCCGTCCGCGACGGACCGCTGGCTCAGGTGTAAGCGGGTCAGGGCCTGGAGGCCTTCGCCCGCACCGACGTCGTCCCGGGCGCTGGTGATGGGGAGGTCGAGATAGCACTGGATGCGGTCGGCAACAACGATCGGTGCCGTGAACTCGCGTGCGAGCGCCACCGCGACCGCCGACTTGCCGACCCCGGTCGGGCCGATGATGGCGTGGGCTTGGGGGATACCGTCCGTCTGGGGCAAGGTCGAGACCTTTCGCTGCTCAGCGGAATGTACGAGACTCTGTGCTGCCGTCGTTCGTGGTGACGGTCAGATAGACCCGGCGACGTGTGGGTCGCCCACACCTGGTCCGGTCAGTGGCTGTAGCCGAGCCGGTTGACGCAAACACTCGATTGGACATCGCGTCGATGGACCGCTTTGACATGGACGACTGGCCGTCCATGAACCCGACTCGGCGTCCGCTCGGCCGGACATGGCAGCAACCCTGCCCCAAGACGCCGCCACTAACCAGAGCATGCTTGAACTACGAACCGGTTTCCTACTATCGGCAGGAACAGGCTACGAACGTGCTCAACCAGGCATACTGGACGCCATGGTCGACCACAGGCGATCGGGCAACCGGGCACCGGCCGCCCTCGACGGGCGCACGGAGCCAACCAGTCCTGCGACGGCAGTTGGGCTCGCTGACCGGGGGCGGGCCTCGGTCAGCTGTAGTAGCGGCGCAGTTCCCGGGTGAGCACCTTGCCGGTGGCGTTGCGCGGCAGGTACCTCACGAAGATCACGTCCCGGGGCACGCTGAACCGGGCCAGGTAGTGCCGGACGTACTCGCGGACCGCCTCCGGGTCGAGGGTCTCGCCGGGGTGCAGGGCGAGGAACGCGGCGAGGCGCTGCCCGTACTCGGGGTCGGGGACGCCGATGACGGTGGCCTCGCGTACCTGGGGCAGGCGGGCGAGCAGGTCCTCCACCTCGGACGGGAAGACGTTCTCCCCGCCGGAGACGATCATGTCGTCGGCCCGACCATCGACGAAGAGCAGCCCGTCGGCGTTGATCCGCCCCAGGTCGCCGGTGTCGAGCAGCCCGTCGCGGGTCTCCCGCTTCGCGCCGGAGGTGTAGCCCTCGAAGAGCATCTCGTTGCCCACGAAGATTCGGCCGACCCGGCCGTCGGGCACCGGCTGGCCGTCGTCGTCGAGGATGGCCAGTCGGGTGCCGTGTGGCGGCCGGCCGGCGGTGGTGGGGGCTTTCCGCAGGTCGGCGGGGGTGGCGATGGAGGCCCAGGAGACCTCCGTCGAGCCGAACAGGTTGTAGACGACGTCGCCGTAGAGGTCCATGAACCGGGAGGCGAGGCCGCCGGGCAGCGCGGAGCCGCTGACCGCGACCACCTTCAGCGGGGGGCGCGGGTCCGGTGGCGGCACGTCGAGCAACCGCTGCACCATCACGGGTACGGCGAACAGCACCTGGCACTGGTGCGTCACGAGCGCCTCCAGCGTGGCGGCCGGATCGAACCGCCGGTGCAGCACGATCGTGGCGCGCAGCGCGAAGGCGACCTGGAGGGCGGCGTATCCCCAGGTGTGGAAGATCGGGGCGGCGATCAGCACGGTGTCCCGGGCGTGCAGCGGGATCCGGTCGATGATGGACACCAGCGGGCCGAAGCCGTTCGGGGTGGGGCGGCGGGCGCCCTTCGGGGCGCCGGTGGTGCCGGAGGTCAGGACGATGGTCCGGCCGTCCCGCTCGGGTGGTCGCAGTTCGCCGGGGAGCGCCGCCGCGACGAGCTCCTCGTGCCGGCGTTCGTCGACCCGCTGCACCTCGGCGGGTAGGCCGATGACCCGTTCGGCGAACTCGTCGTCGTGCAGCAGCACCCGCAGCCGCTGTTCCTCGGCGACGGTGGCCAACTGCGCGGCGGACAGCCCGCTGTTGACCAGCACCGCGTCCGCGCCGAGCACGGTGGCGGCGACGATGCCCTCGACCAGCCCGCGGTGGTTGCGGCAGAGCAGCCCAACCCGATCTCCGGCCTGCACACCGAGGGCGCTGCGCATGGTGCGGGCCAGCCGTTCGGCCCGGCCCAGCAGCTCCTGGTAGGTCAGCTCGCCTCGGTCGTCGATCAGCGCCACCCGACCCGGGTCCCGCGCGGCGGCCTGGCGCAGCTCGCCGGTGAGGCTCCAACCCCACTTGCGGAGCGCACCGAGCTGCGAGGCGACCCGGATCGGCCGGCCGGGGGTGAGCAGCCCGCGCTTGGTCAGCGTGGCCACGACGAACGGCAGGTCCATGCGGCGGGCCTCCTTCGGCGAGTGCGGTGAAGGGTCCTGCGAGGGGCCCTTCACCGGGGCTTCACCTTTCGATCATGCCCCGGCGGGCGACGCCTTCCCAAGCTGCGGACGGCGCCGCCGTTGCCGGGGGTGGTGCCGGCACCCGGGTGCGGGGTCAGTGGATCTGCATGCCGGAGATGGCGCGGGAGATGACCAGCCGTTGGATCTCGGAGGTGCCCTCGAAGATGGTGTAGATCTTGGCGTCCCGGTACCAGCGCTCGACCGGGTGGTCGCGGAGGAACCCGGCCCCGCCGAGCAACTGGACCGCCTTCTCGGTGACCGAGACGGCCACCTCGCCCGCCTTGAGCTTGGACATCGAGCCCTCGCCCGCCGCGAAGGGGCGGTTGTTGCGTCCCATCCAGGCGGCGCGCCAGACCAGCAACCGGGCCGCGTCGATCTCCAGCCTCATGTCGGCCAGCGCGAACGCGACCGCCTGGTTGGCGATGATGGGCCGCCCGAACTGGACCCGCTCCTTGGCGTAGTCCAGGGCGTACTCGTAGGCGGCTCGGGCGACGCCGAGCGCCTGGGCGCCGACGGTGGGCCGGGTCATTTCGAAGGTCCGCATCGCGGCCTGGCCGGAGGCACGCTGCCCGGACCGGGCGCGGGCCAACCGCTCGTCCAGGGCCTCCCTGCCGCCGAGCAGACAGCGTCCGGGCACGCGGACGTCGTCGAGGAAGACGTCGGCGGTGTGCGACGCGCGCAGGCCGAGCTTGCGCAGCTTGCGGGTCGCGCTGAGCCCGGGGGTGCCCGGCGGTACGACGAACGCGGCCTGCCCACGCGAGCCCAGCTCGGGCTCGACGGAGGCGGTGACCACGTGCACGCCGGCGATCCCGCCGTTGGTGGCGTACGCCTTCTGCCCGCGCAGCACCCACTCGTCGGTGGCCTCGTCGTAGCTGGCGCGGGTGCGCATGGCGCCGACGTCCGAGCCGGCCTCCGGCTCGCTGCTGCAGAACGCGGCGACGGTCGGGGAGCCGACGTCGCCGAAGCACTGCGGCACCCATTCGACGAGCTGGTCGGGGGTGCCCGCGCCGTAGATGGCGGCGACCGCGAGGGAGGTGCCGAAGATGCTCAGCCCGATGCCGGCGTCACCCCAGAAGAGCTCCTCGCTGGCGATCGGCAGGGACAGGCCGGTGGGGTCGGCCCAGCAGGTGGCGAGGAACTCGAATCCGTAAAGGCCGACTTTCGCCGCCTCCTGGATGATCGGCCAGGGAGTCTCCTCCCGGGCGTCCCACTCGGCTGCGGCCGGGCGCACGACCTCGGCGGCGAAGCCGTGCACCCAGTCGCGTAGATCCCGCTGTTCCTCGGTCAGGTCTAGCGAGAACTCGGCCACGTCAGGCCTTGGGGATGTCGAACAGGTTGGCGATGTTGGCGGCCAGGCCCAGGTCGCCCTTGGCCTTCAGCTTGCCGGTCATGAACATCATGACGGGGTTGGCGCCGCCGGAGACGATCTTGAGGAACTCGACCGGACCCATGGTCAGGCTGAGCTTCGGCTCGTGCTGGGGGGTCTCGTTGACGGTGCAGGTGCCGTCGGCGATGGCCACCTCGTAGGTGTCGGTGCCACCGTCGGGCCGGCCGGTGATGTTCCAGTGGATGACGGCGTTGGTGGAACCGGCCCGGTCGGCGCGGAACAGCTGCGGCATCCGGCCGAAGACCTCGCCGAGGACCTTGCCGCGCAGGTCGCCGGACATCACCTCGGCGATCTTGTTGTCCGGGGTGGACTTGACCAACTGGGCGAACTCCTTGGGCCCGACGTTGGCGAAGTTGGCCGGGTCGAAGTCAGTCATGCGGTTGCACCTTCCGGGGTGTGAGTGGTTACTCAGGCGTAACCTTACGCGCGAGTAGGTATGCTGGCAAGAGTGTCCAGCACACCCACCTTCAAGCGCCTCCCCCGCGCGATCCGCGAGCAGCAGATGCTCGACGCGGCCGTCAGGGTCTTCTCCCGCCGGGGGTTCCACGCCGCCAGCATGGACGAGATCGCCGACGACGCCGGCATCTCGAAACCGATGGTCTACGCGTACCTCGGCACGAAGGAAGAACTCTTCGTCGCCTGCCTGCACCGGGAGACCGCCCGGATGATGGAGGCCATCGCCGGCGCCGCCGCCCCCGACCTCCCCGCCGATCAGCGACTCTGGCGCGGGCTACGCGCCTTCTTCGGTTTCGTCGGCGCGCACCGGGACGGCTGGGCGGTGCTATACCGGCAGGCCCGGGGCTCCCAGCCGTTCGCCGGGGAGCTGGCCGCCATGCGCGCCCGGCTGGTCGAGGTGGTCGCCGGGATGCTGGACCACGCGCTGCGCACCGAGGGGCGCGAGGTGGCCGCAACCGAGCTGGAGGTCGTCGCGTACGCCCTGGTCGGCGCGTCGGAGTCGCTGGGCGACTGGCTCGCCGACCACCCGGACGCCGACCCGGAGAAGACCGCCACCCGGATGATGAACGCCGCCTGGCTCGGCGCCGGTCAGCTGCTGCACGGCGCCACCTGGCGACCACCGACGGACTGACCGCGGAACCCGGGCGGGTTCAGCGGTGGGTGGCGGAGCGGCGGTGCGACAGCCAGCGGACGAGTTCGAGCAGGCCGGTGACGGCCAGGGAGAGGCCCAGGCCGACGAGCAGACCCCGGACCGGGTCGCGTTCGAAGGCCAGCCCGCCGAAATAGCCGAGCAACGCGCAGTAGGCGCCCCAGCTGAGCGAGGCGATGGCGTCGAAGAGCAGGAACCGCGACGGCGGGTAGCGGAGCGCGCCCATGGTCAGGGTGACCGCGGTCCGGCCACCCGGGACATACCGAGAGGTGGTCAGGATCGAACCGCCGCGCTGGTCCACCGCCCGGCGGGCCCAGTCCGAGCTGGCGCGGCGGCGGCTGCCGGCCGGCAGCCGGGCCAGCCGGTGGGCGCCACCGGCCCGGCCGATGGCGTACGAGACATGGTCGCCGACGAGCGCGCCGAGCGTGGCCGCCACGATCACCGCGGCCAGGTCCGGTTCGCCGCTGGCGGCGAAGACCCCGGCGGTGATCACCACCGTCTCGGCGGGGACCGCAGGGAAGAACGCGTCGACCGCGGTGACCACGAAGATCACCAGGTACACCCACGGTGAGGTCACCGTGTGGCGGAGCAGGTCGAGCACGGTCTCCATGCTCACCATGCTGGGCGCTCGACCACCACCGTCGGGCCGGGTCGGCGGATCACGACCGCCCCGAGCCGGTAAGGCCGGCCGGGGTCAGCGGACCCTGCCAGCCAGGTGCGGGCGGCCGGTCCGCGCGTCGTGCAGGGCGAAGTCCCAGGCCGGGGTGGCGCTGAAGGCGACCGTGGCAGGCAGCGGAACGGGCAGCTTGAAGGCCACCTCGACCGTGTACGCCTCCGGCAGTCGGCTCTCCAGCGCCGCCAGGCAGCGCGCCTTGCTCCACATGCCGTGTGCGATCGGCCGGGGGAAGCCGAACAGCCGCGCCCCCAGCCTCGACGTGTGGATCGGGTTGTGGTCGCCGGAGACCCGGGCGTAGTCCCGACCGACCCGGGGACTGACCCGCCAGTGGGCGGTGGCGGCGGGCGGCACCGGCCGCTCGACCCGGTCGCGCCGGCCCTCCCCGCCCGGCCCGCGCGCCCGGCCGAGGTAGGTGGAGACGCCGTGCCAGACCTCCTCGCCGTCGACCGACCCGGTGAGCACCACGTCGACCTGCCGCCCCCGCTCGTGTGGACGCAGGTTCTCCGCGTACGCGACGAAGTCCAGCGTCTCGCCGGCCCCGACCGGGCGGTGCACGGTGATCCGGTTGCCCACGTGCACCACCCCGGTGAGCGGGATCGGGAACTCGGGCGCGGCCATCAGCCGCAGCGCCAGCGGAAAGCCCAGGACGTGCGGGTACGTCGCCGGCAGCGTGTCGGACAGCCGGAACCCACAGACCCGGTCGTACTCGGCGAGGTGCGCCCGGTCGACGGTGATCCCGCCGACGGCGTACTCGACGGCCGGTGTGACGTCCGGCCGGCGGGACGGGCCGACGCCGGGCAGCGCGCCGAGCAGGGCCCGCCGGTACAGCGCGCCCCGCGCCGGCATCCGGGGCAGCTCGACCCGATTTCGCCCGGCCGGTCGGGTCAGCCCGGACAGTTCCTCGGTGGCGTACGCCGACAGGTCGTGCGTCTGCTCCACGGCCACATCCGGACCGGGCCCGGCGGCCCGGGCGGCGGCCAGGTCGGCAACCGAGATGACCTCGGTCGGGCCCTCGATCAGCTCGTGGACCGACAGGTCCTCGGCCGGGCCGTCCTCCGGCCGGTCCTTTCGCCCCGCCATCACGCCCCCAGCAGGCTCTGGCCGCAGACCCGGACCACGTTGCCGCTGACCGCCCCGGACGCCGGCCAGGCCAGCCAGCCGATCGTCTCGGCCACGTCGACGGGCAGGCCGCCCTGCGACATGCTGTTCATCCGGCGGCCCGCCTCACGGACCAGCAGCGGGATGCGGGCGGTCATCCGGGTCTCGATGAACCCGGGGGCGACCGCGTTGACGCTGATACCCCGCCCGCGCAGCGCCGGGGCGAGCGAGTCGACCAGGCCGATCACGCCGGCCTTGCTGGTGGCGTAGTTGGTCTGGCCCCGGTTGCCGGCGATGCCGGCGATCGAGGAGACCGAGACGATCCGCCCGCCGGGCGGGATCAGGTCGCGTTCCAGCAGCACGTCGTTGATCCGTTCCTGGCTGGAGAGGTTGACGTCGATCACCGAGTCCCAGCGGTCGGCGTCCATCCGGCCGAGGGTCCTGTCCCGGGTGATGCCGGCGTTGTGCACCACCGCGTCGACCCGGCCGCGCCGGGCGGCCAGGTGATCGGCGAGCCGGGTCGGCGCGTCCGGGGCGGTCAGGTCGAGCTGCACGGCGCTGCCGCCGATCTCGTTGACGACGGCGGCCAGTTCGTCGCCGGCCGCCGGGACGTCCAGGGCGACCACCTGCGCGCCGTCGCGGGCCAACACCCGGGCCAGGGCCGCGCCGATGCCCCGCGCCGCCCCGGTGACGAGGACGACCTGTCCGTCCAGGGGCCGGTCCCAGTCGGCCGGGGCCTGCGCGGGCCCGGCGCCGACGCGGATCACCTGCCCAGAGACGTACGCCGACCGCCCGGACAGCAGGAACCGTAGGGTCGCCTCCAGGCTGGTCGGGGTGCCCGCGTCGCCGGTGGGGGTGACGTGGACGAGTTGGGCGGTGACGCCACGGCCGAACTCCTTGCCGATGCTGCGGGTCAGCCCCTCCAGGGCGCGCTGGGCGGTCGCCTCCCGGGGTGAGCCGCACTCCTGCGGCGGGTTGCCGAGGACGATCACCCGGCCGCAGGGCAGCACCGAGCGGGCGTGTGGGTGGAGGAAGTCGTAGAGCTGACGGAGCTCGGTGGAGTCCGCGACGCCGGTGGCGTCGTACACCAGGGCCCCGAAGCGTGCCTGGGCGTCGATGGTGGCGGGGTCGCGCAGTTCGACCCCGGCGGTGGTCAGAATGGTGCCGACCGGCTCGGCGAGCCGGCCGCCGGCAGCCGCGCCGAGCAGGGCGGGGCCGGTCAGCAGCGGGTCGCCGGGGGTGTGCCGGCGCAGTCGCGGCGGGTCGGGCAGCCCGAGGCGCTTGACCAGCGTGCGGCCGGCCCCCGATTGGACGATGCTCGCGTACCTGTCGGTCATAGGCGTAGCCTACTGGCCAGTAGGTTGTGGGCAAGTCCTGAAACGGAGGCGGGATCGTGCAGAGCATCCGGCGGGTCGCGGTCATCGGCGGCAACCGCATTCCCTTCGCCCGGTCCAACTCGCGGTACGCGAACGCGTCCAACGCCGACATGCTCGGCGCGGCGCTGGACGGGCTGGTCGCCCGCTTCGGCCTGGCCGGGCAACGGGTCGGCGAGGTGGTCGCCGGTGCGGTTCTCAAGCACTCGAAGGACTTCAACCTCACCCGCGAGGTGGTGCTCGGCTCGAAACTCGATCCGCGCACCCCCGCGTACGACATCCAGCAGGCCTGCGGCACCGGCCTGGAAGCGGCCATCCTGGTCGCCAACAAGATCGCCCTCGGGCAGATCGAGGTGGGCATCGCCGGTGGCGTCGACACCACCTCCGACGCCCCGCTGGCGGTCAACGAGGAGATGCGCCGCACGCTGCTCAGGCTGAACTCCGCCCGTACCCTCGGCGAACGCCTGAAGATCGCCGCCAAGCTCCGCCCGCACCAGCCGTTCAAGCCGGAGATCCCGCGCAACGCCGAGCCGCGTACCGGACTGTCGATGGGGGAGCACGCCGCGCGCACTGCGCTGCGCTGGAACATCGACCGGCAGGCCCAGGACGAGCTGGCGCTGCGGTCGCACCAGCGGCTCGCCGCCGCGTACGACCGGGGTTTCTTCGACGATCTGGTCACGCCGTACCTGGGGCTGACCCGGGACCAGAACCTCCGCCCGGACACCACCCTGGAGAAGCTCGGCTCGCTCCGGCCGGCCTTCGGGCACCGGGGGCCGGACGCCGAGCGGGCGACCATGACCGCAGGCAACTCCTCGCCGCTCACCGACGGCGCGTCCACCGTGCTGCTGGCCAGCGAGGAGTGGGCGCGGGCACACCACCTGCCGGTGGCGGCCTGGTTCTCCTGGTCGGAGACGGCCGCCGTCGACTTCGTGCACGGCGACGAGGGCCTGCTGATGGCTCCCGCGTACGCGGTGCCCCGGCTGCTGGACCGGGCCGGGCTCACGTTGCAGGACTTCGACTACTACGAGATCCACGAGGCGTTCGCCTCGCAGGTGCTGGCCACCCTGGTTGCCTGGGAGTCGCCGGAGTTCTGCAAGGACCGGCTCGGCCTGGACGCTCCACTCGGCCCGATCGACCGGGACCGGCTGAACGTCAACGGGTCGTCGCTGGCCGCCGGGCACCCGTTCGCCGCCACCGGCGGCCGGATCGTCGCCACCCTGGCCAAGCTCCTCGCCGAGAAGGGCGGCGGCCGGGGGCTGATCTCGATCTGCGCGGCGGGCGGGCAGGGCGTCACGGCCATCCTGGAACGCTGATCCGGGATTGGGCCTGGAACGCTGATCCGGGATTGGGCTCGGCCCTCGGTCAAGGGCTGCTCGCGAGTTGCGGCAAGTCGCGTTGTACGTGGGCACGGACAGGCCAACATGCCGCGAACGGCGTGGGGGCCTGGTCACACCGGGAGTACGTGGGCCGGGTTGGTCGCGCGCCGGGGCTGGTGCGCGGGCCTGCCATGGTTCCGAGTTGCGGCAAACTGCGGTGTCCGTGGGCCGGGATAAGACCAACATGCCGCGATCGGTGCCGGGCCGGTCACCGTGGAAGCCAGCCGAGGAAGCGGGCGCCGCCGGCGTTGCCCGGACGGGTGGCCCCCTGACCTTCGATTAGCGGACCAGGGCACGCGACCAAGCTCACACGTCGATCATCTGGCGGAGGACCTGTCGTACCTCCGCCACCTGCTCGGGTCGGAGCCGGTACACCGGCCCGCGCCCGGTCAGCCGGCTGGCGGAGACCGTCCGTATCTGCTCGGTGATCACCCAGCCGGTACGCCGGCCGGGCACGTCGATCGCCACCCGATGCAGCCAGCCCGGCCGTTCCCGGGTGGTCAACGGCAGCACGCTGACCAGCGCGCCAGCGGTCAGGTCGAGGTGGAAGCGGGACGACACAACCAGGGCGGGGCGCTGCCCGGCCTGCTCGCGGCCCTCGGTCGGGTCGAAGTCGAGCCACCAGACCTCCCACGGCTCGACCCGGCTCACGCCCGCTCGTCCCACGGGTCGCCGACGGGGGCGTCGGCGCCGTGCCAGTCCTCCGACTCGACGAGGTATTCGGCCCAGCCCTCCGGGTCTATCGCCCGGTAGTGGTCCATCGCGGCGACCGCCTTGGCCCGCCAGTGTTCCTCCAGCAGGCGTTTGACGGCCTCGTCGGCGCTCACCCCGCCGAAGTCCTCGGCGGCGACCCGGAGCACCTGTTCGCGGGTCTCCGGGCTCACCCGCATCATCGTCGTCATACCGACAAGTATACGAGCGTGTAAACTCCCGTGGCCGCGTCGGCCGATGCGTGGTCTGTTCCAGGAACTACTTGCAGGAACTACTTGACTGTGCCCGCTGGAGCCAGCCAGCGCATCGGTTGCCCCGTCACCGACGCGATCTGCTCGAAGTCCCGGTCGTAGTGCAGGACGGAGAGGCTCTGGTACTCGGCGGTGGCGGCGACGAGAAGGTCGACGGCGCCGGCCGAGCGATGGGTTCCACGGGCGGTCAGCTCCTCCTGGATCTCGGCGGCCCGTTCGTAGATCCGGTCCGGCATGGGAACCCAGCCGAAGGCGGTACGGATCAGCTCCGAGAGTCGGGTCCGGTCGGCTGCCGACCGGGCCGAGTAGAGGAACTCCAGTTCCACCAGGGGGCAGACCGCCAGCAGGCCGGCGGTGACGAGGGGTTCCCAGCGAGACCGCAGGGTTGGGTCGCGGAGCAGCCGCACCAGCGCACTCGTGTCGACCAGGTAGTCCGCGAGTCTCACGAGCGGTACGTGTCCTTGTCGAGCAGCTCGTCGAAGTCGCCGGCCTCGCCGCGCGTCCCGAGCTCGGCGAGGGCTCTCGCCCGACGCAACCGGGCCGCGCCCTCGCGGAGTGCCACGTTGACCGTCTCCTTCTTGGTCCTGGTGCCGAACACCTCGGCCGCGTCGGCGAGCGCCTCGTCATCGACGTCAACCAAAATCTTGGTCACGTGTCCCCCCTATATACGGTAAGCGCCAAGAGTATATCCATTTCGGCCCGGTCGAGGGCGGGTTCAGGAGGTGCCGGAGAATGCGGTACGTGACGACGATCCCGAACGTGCTCGCCAACCGGTACGCCTCGCCCGAGCTGGTCGCCCTCTGGTCCCCGCAGGAGAAGGTCCGGATGGAACGGCGGCTCTGGCTCGCCGTGCTCAAGGCCCAGCGCGACCTCGGCGTGGCCGTGCCGGACGGGGTGGTCGAGGCGTACGAGCGGGTGCTCGACGACGTCGACCTGGCCTCGATCGCGGCGCGTGAGCGGGTGACCCGGCACGACGTGAAGGCCCGGATCGAGGAGTTCAGCGCGCTCGCCGGGCACGAGCACGTGCACAAGGGGATGACCTCGCGCGACCTGACCGAGAACGTCGAGCAGCTCCAGGTGCGCCGCTCGCTGGAGCTGATCCGGGACCGGGTGGTCGCCGCGCTGGCCCGGCTGGCCTGGCTCGCCCACGAGCACTCCGGGATGGTGATGACCGGCCGGTCGCACAACGTCGCCGCGCAGGCCACCACGCTGGGCAAGCGGTTCGCGTCGGCGGCCGAGGAGCTGCTGATCGCGTACGAGCGGCTGGAAGACCTGATCAACTGGTACCCGCTGCGTGGGATCAAGGGTCCGGTCGGCACCGCCGCCGACCAGCTCGACCTCTTCGACGGCGACGCGGAGAAGGTGGCCGAGCTGGAGCGCCGGGTGGCCGGGCACCTCGGGTTCAGCCGGGTGCTGGACAGCGTCGGGCAGGTCTACCCCCGCTCGATCGACGTGGCGGTGCTTGCGGCGCTCTCCCAGATTGCCGCCGCGCCGTCGTCGCTGGCCACCACGATCCGGCTGATGGTCGGCCAGGAGTTGGCCACCGAGGGCTTCAAGCCGGGCCAGGTGGGCTCCAGCGCGATGCCGCACAAGATGAACACCCGGTCGTCGGAGCGGGTGAACGGCTTCGCCGTGATCATCCGGGGTTACCTGTCGATGGTCGGTGAGCTGGCCGGCGACCAGTGGAACGAGGGGGACGTGTCCTGCTCGGTGGTCCGGCGGGTGGCCCTGCCGGACGCGTTCTTCGCCGCCGACGGGCTATTCCAGACCTTCCTCACCGTGCTCGACGAGTTCGGGGCGTACCCGGCGGTGATCAGCCGTGAGTTGGAGCGTTTCCTGCCGTTCCTGGCCACCACCAAGATCCTGGTGGCTGCGGTCAGGCGTGGCGTCGGCCGCGAGGTCGCCCACGAGGTGATCAAGGAGCACGCGGTCGCGGTGGCCCTGGCCATGCGCGAGAAGGGCGTCGCCGACAACGACCTGTTCGACCGGCTGGCCGCCGATGCCCGCCTGGGCCTGTCCCGGGCGGAGATCGACACCCTGGTCGCCGACCCCGGCACCTTCACCGGCGCCGCCCAGGCCCAGGTCGACGCCGTGACCAGGCGCATCGCCACGGTGGTGACAGCCCACCCCGAGGCCGCCGTCTACTC
>NZ_SMKN01000121.1 GCF_004348675.1 Micromonospora sp. KC606
GTTGACGAGGACGGGTTCGGGGTGAAGAGGGACTCCGAAACGCTGGTGGACGCCGTCGCGGATCTGGCGGGCCAGGGCGACCAGGTCGGCGGTGCGGGCCACACCGCTGCGATTGGTCAGGGCCAGGGTGTGCTTGCCGCTGATCGCGGTGCCACCCGGGCCGGGATGCCCCTTGCCGAAGCCAGCCTTGTCGATCAGCCAGGCAGCGCTGACCTTCACCAGGTCGCCGGGGCAGGGCCAGGAGGGCGGCTCGCCCAGCTCCGCGGCGCGTTCCCGCAGCTGCTCGAACGCCGCAGGGTCGAGCACCGGGTTGGTGAAGAAAGAGCCGACCGACCAGGTGTCGGGGTCGGTCGCGTCGAGCACCATGCCCTTGCCGCCGCGCAGCCGCAGCACGGTCGCCCGGGCGTCGGCCAGCGGCACCCGGTCACCCACCTCGACGCCGAGCGCCCGGGCCAGTTCGGCGTAGCGCACGGGGCCGGACAGGGGCGAGCGGCGCAGCCGGAAGTCGACGGAGAGCACCGCCCATCGGTCGCAGTACTTGAAGATGCTGGACCGGTAGGCGAACCCGCAGTCCGCCGCGTCGATCCGGTGGACGCCGCCGTCGTGGCGGTCGTACACCTCGACGGCGGTGATGATCTCGGCGACCTCCTGGCCGTACGCCCCGACGTTCTGGATGGGGGTGGCACCCGCCGAGCCAGGAATGCCGGAGAGGCACTCCAGCCCGGACCAGCCGTTGGCCACGCTGGCGGCGACGAGCTCGTCCCAGGGTTCGCCGGCTTCGACCCGTACGGTGAGGGTGTCGGCATCCTCCGCGACCACCCGCAGCCCGCGCGACCGCACCAGGACGACCGTGCCGGCGAAGCCGTCGTCGCCTACCACGACGTTGCTGCCGCCGGCGAGAATCAGGACATGATCGCCCCGCCTCTGCGCTTCCTGAACCTTTTGTACGATTTCCTCGGCACTGACGGCGGTCTCCAGCCGGCGGGCGGGGCCACCGAGGCGGAGCGTGGTGTATCGCGCCAGGGCGGACGGGTCGGCGGGTCCGGCTCCGGTCGTCGGTTCGGCGTAGACGTCAGACACGCCTTTCACCCTAGGCTGAGGGGCAGCCGCGGCACCCACTGGTGGCCCGGTCACCCCGGGGAGGAGTGCGATGAGCAGACTGCACGGCACGAAGGACTTCTGGATCGGCGCGCTGCGGGCCGACGGCCCGGCGTTCGCCTCGGCAGTCGCCGAAGCCCCGCCCGAGACACCGGTGCTCTCCTGTCCGGGCTGGACGGTCGCTGATCTGACGCTGCACCTCGCCAGCATCTACCACTGGGTACGCTCCTTCGCCGGCGCTGGCGAGATGACCCGGCCGGGGCGGCGGGACGACGCCGAACTGCCCACCGGGACCGCACCGCTGCAGCTCTGGCAGCAGGAGTACGACCAGCTCATGGCCCTCTTCGAGAGCCTCGACCCGGAGGCCCCGGCGTGGAACTGGGCACCGCAGCCGAAGAAGGCCGCCTTCTGGCTGCGTCGGATGGCCCACGAGACTGCGGTGCACCGCTGGGACGCCCAACTCGCCATCGCCGCGGGCGACCCGGTGGAGGCGAAGCTCGCCGCGGACGGGGTGAGCGAGGTGCTGGACACCTGGCTGCCCGCGGGACGCCGGGCGATGACCGGCCAGTGGCACGGGGTGGTGCAGCTGATCGCGGCCGACGTCACCCAGGAGTGGTATCTGCGGTTGCGGGGGGACGGGGTGGCCCTGCTCGACACCGCCACCGTCTTCGGTCACGAAGACCACCACACCCGGGCACAGGTCACCGGCTCGGCGAGTGATCTGCTGCTCGCCCTCTGGGGTCGCGTCAGCTTCGACACCCTGGGGGTGGCCGGCGACCGGGCCCTCCTGGCGGGCCTGCGCGTGGGCTGACCCCGCGTCTCGACGACAGCGGCCGTTCCGGTGCGGGGCGGCCGCTGCGCGAAAAGCGGGCCGATCCTGCGAGCCCCGCAGCCGCAAACGGAAGAGGGCAACGTGAGTGAGCTTCGTTTTCCTGAAAACTTCGTCTGGGGGGCGTCCACCGCCGCGTACCAGATCGAGGGGGCGGCCCGCGACGACGGGCGCGGCCCGTCGATCTGGGACACCTTCAGCCGTACACCCGGAAACGTCTTCGCCGGCCACACCGGCGACGTCGCCTGCGACCACTACCACCGGTACGCCGAAGACGTGGCGCTGATGGCCGAGTTGGGGCTGGAGGCGTACCGGTTCTCGGTGTCCTGGCCCCGGATCCGGCCGGACGGCACCGGCCCGGTCAACCCGCGCGGGCTGGACTTCTACGACCGCCTCACCGACGCGCTGCTGGAGCGGGGCATCGACCCGATCGTCACCCTCTACCACTGGGACCTGCCGCAGGCGTTGCAGGACCGGGGCGGCTGGACCAACCGGGACACCGCCGCGCACCTGGCCGACTACGCCGTCGCGGTGCACGCCCGCCTCGGCGACCGGATCCACACCTGGACCACGCTCAACGAGCCGTGGTGCTCGGCCTACCTGGGGTACGGCAACGGGGTGCACGCGCCCGGCGAGCGGGACGCCGGGGCGGCCTTCGCTGCCGTACACCATCTGCTGCTGGGGCACGGCCTGGCGGCCCGCGCGCTGCGGGCGGCCGGCGCGGAGACCATCGGGATCACCCTCAACCCGGCCGAAGTGCAGCCGGCGGATCCGGCCAGCGCCGCGGACGCCGCCGCGGTGCGCCTTGTCGACGGCCTGCACAACCGGATCTTCCTGGACCCGCTGACCGGAGCCGGCTACCCGCAGGACGTGCTGGAGCACGTCTCCCGGCTGGTGGAGCCGACCTTCCTCCGGGACGGCGACGAGAAAATGATCGCCGCGTCGATCGAACTGCTCGGTGTGAACTACTACGCCCCGACGTACGTCACCGGTCGGCCCGACGGTTCCGGCGACAGCGCCTACCCGGGCACCGAGGGCGCGGTGGAGTTCCTTCCGCCGGCCGGCCCGACGACCGAGATGGGCTGGATGATCGAGGCGGCCGGGCTGACCCGGTTGCTGGAGCGGATCGGCCGGGACTACCCCGGGCTGCCACTGATGATCACCGAGAACGGCGGGGCTTTCCCGGACAATGCCCGTGTCGAGGAACCGGACGGCGGCGGCCGGGTGATGGACCACGACCGGATCGCCTACCTCGACGGACACCTGCGGGCGGCGCACGAGGCCATCGCTCGGGGCATCGACCTGCGCGGTTACCTCGTATGGTCGTTGCTGGACAACTTCGAGTGGGCCGAGGGGTACCGGAAGCGGTTCGGGATCGTCCACGTCGACTACCTGACTCAGCGGCGCACACCGAAGTCCAGCGCCCGGTGGTACCAGGAGGTGATCTCCCGCAACGGGCTGTGACGAGGTTGGTGGTTACGGGGATGACGACGGCACAGCGACCGACTCTGGAGGCGGTCGCCCGACGGGCCGGGGTGCCCGGGCAACCGTGTCCCGGGTGGTCAACGGCTCCACCACCGTCGCTGAGCCGATCCAGGAGGCGGTCCGCCGGGCCGTGGCCGAGCTGGGGTACGTCCCCTACGCCGCAGCCCGCAGCCTGGTCACCCAGCGAACCGATTCCGTCGCCCTGGTCATGCCGGAGGAGGCCACCCGGGTCTTCTCCGACGACCAGCTCTTCCCCGGGATCATCCGGGGCGCGGCGCAGGAACTGGAGGCCGCCGACAAGCAGCTGGTGCTGATGCTGGCCGGTTCGGCGGCCGGTCACGAACGCGTCGAGCGGCTGGCCGGCTACCGGAACGTGGTCGCCGAGGCGGGGCTGGCCGAGCTGGTCGCCCACGGGGACTTCACCCGGGATTCCGGGGCGTCGGCGATGCGCCCACTGCTGGCCGCACACCCCGCCTTGGACGCCGTCTTCGTCGCCTCCGACCTGATGGCGCACGCCGCCCTGCGGACGCTCCGTGCGGCGGGGCGGCGGGTGCCCGACGACGTAGCGGTGATCGGCTTCGACGACATCGAGACGGCCGCGTACCCGGATCCGCCGCTGACCACGGTTCGCCAGCCGATAGTGGAGCTGGGCCGGGCGATGACCCGCCAGCTGCTGCGGTCGGCCGCCGGCGAGCTGATCGACGAGGGGCTGATCCTCCCCACCGAGCTGGTGCCGCGTAGGTCGGCCTGACCGACTCCCGGGGTGTCGCGGAGCGCCGCGACACCCCGGGGCGGGTCAGCTGCTCTTCTCGGCGCGCTCCCGCAACGCCTCGTTGAACCGGTCGAAGTTGGCGGACGTGCCGTCGATGACCGAGCCGAGCGGCCTCACCAGCAGGCCGGTGAAGCGTTCGCTCTGCACCAGCCGGGTGCGACCCTCGACGGCGGAGAGCAGGAACCGGTGTTCGCCGTCGAAGAGTCCCGGCACCAGGAGCCGGCCGCGCCAGCGCAACTCGCGGCCCGGGTCGGCGGCGAGCACCCTGGGGGTGAACGTAATCGGCCGTCCCTTCCCAGGGAACATTCGCAGGGTCAGCGTCTCGCCGACGCGGGCCTGCCCCGCGGCCTCCCGGATGAACGGGTTCCACTCCCGGTACGCGGCGAAGTCGGTGAGGACGGCCCACACCCCGTCCGGGCTCGCATCGATGTCGATCTGGGTGGATATCTCTCGCATGCGCGCCTCTCGATGTCCGGACATGGTCGCCGGGGACGGCCGGCGCGGTGCAGCGTGGCGAATCAGCCGGTCCGAACCTACTCAGCCGGCTCCACCAGCGCAGTCCCGTCGGAGATCACTATTCGGTGGAGTCTCCGCCGCGTCGGCGATAGCGTCGCCGGATGACCGAACCGAACCGGCTGATCCGCGTGCTCGGCTACTCCGACCATCTCGTCGAGGTGGAGGCCGTCGCCGCCGCCCGCGAGGTGGGCTGAGTGCGCATCCGTACCGCCGTCCCCGAGGACGCCGCCGAGGTGGTGGCGCTGCGCGCCCTCGTCCACCCCTACCTGGTGCGGGGCGTGGAGTCGACCCGCCACATGATCGCGCACCCGCCGCCCGGCGAGGACTGGGCCGCCTGGGTCGCCGAGCTCGACGGCCGGGTGGTTGGCTGGGCCTCGGCGTACCGCAACAGCCAGACCTCCGAGCCGAACTTCGGCGAGATCTCCCTCCCGCACGTCCACCCGGAACACCGGGGCCGGGGCGGCGGCACCGCCCTGTTCACCGCCGCGCTGGCGCACCTGCGCGCCATCGGGGCCCGCCGGGTGCTCACCTGGGCCCAGCCGGAGGCGTTGCCGTTCGCCCGCCGGCACGGCTTCGCCCCGAGCCGGGAGCTGCGCTACTCGGCCCTCGACCTGCGGCCCACGCCGCCGATGCCGCAGCCGCCGCCGGGCGTACGCCTGCTGTCGGCGGCGGAGGTGGGTCCACGCCTGCTGCACCGGCTGGACGCCGAGGCGGCCCGCGACGAGCCGGGCGACGCCCCGGTGGACGCGATGAGCTATGACAGTTGGCAGTACGAGGTCTGGCAGAACCCGGGACTGGACCGGGAGGCGAGCACCCTGGCCGAGGCGGACGGCACGCCGGTCGCCCTCAGCCTGGTGAAGCGGGACGGTGACCGGATGTGGTCGGAGTTCACCGGCACGCTGTCGACACACCGGAGGCGAGGGTTCGCCGGCCTGGTGAAGCGGGCCGCCCTGCACCGGGCCGCCGCACGCGGGGTACGCACGGCGTACACGTCGAACGACGGGGCGAACGCGCCGATGCTGGCGGTCAACGCCCGGCTCGGCTACCGGCCGGTCGCGTCCCAGTGGACCTGCCTGCGCACGCTGACCTGATCAACCGGCGTCGGCGACCCGCCGGGCGGCGGCGTACGGCGGCGGAGAAGACCGGCCCGACGGTGTGTACCACCCAGCGGGCTTGCAGATCGCCGGCGGTGGTGGCGACGGCCTGGCCGGTGGGCAGGCCCCGGCCGTACCGGGAGGCCCGCAGCGCCCGGCACTCGGCGAGGATGGCGGGGCCGCCCCGGCGGTGGATCGCGCCGTCCACACCGCCGCCGCCCAGCAGCGAGGAGTTGGCGGCGTTGACGACCACGTCGACCCGCTGGGCGGTGATGTCTCCCTCGACCAGGGTGATCTCCATGTCAGCCCTCCTCGGTGGACTGCCCGAGCGACCGCCGGGTCAGCAGGGTGGCCCCGGCGACGGCGGCCGGCATGACCAGCACCGCGCCGATCGGGATCAGGAAGCAGAGGAAGACCGCCACACCGAACCCGAGCGTGGTGGGCCGGTCCGCCCTGAGGATCGATCTACGGTCGGGTAGCCGCAGCCCACGCCGGGAGAACGGTGCCCCGGCCAGTTCCACGGCGAGCAGCCAGCCGCCTACCGCCGCCCCGACCACCGGCACCACGATCTGCCCGACCACCGGGATGAACCCGGCGGCGAAGAGCGGGATCCCGAAGAGCACGGAGAGACCGACCAGCCGGAGCGAGTCGACGAGGCTGCGCCGCAGCGACGCCCAGAACGGCACCTCCACCTCGCCGGGCGTACCGCCCAGGCGCTCCTCCACCCGTTCGGAGATCTTCTCGTAGAACGGATCACCGATGACCAGGGTCACCGCGGTGAAGCTGACCACTGCGAGCAGCCCGCCAAGTACGAGGAAGGCCAGCCCGGCGATCACCCGGGCCAGGCTGCGGGCGGTGGTCGACCAGCCGTCGGCGAACGGGGTGACCCAGGCCGCCAGATCCTCCACGAAGTACACCAGGGTGACGAACGCGGTCACGAAGATCGCGCCGGAGATCAACGCCGGGACGACGCCCAGCAGCATCAGGCCAGGGCTGCGGACGTAGAGGCCGAAGCCGCGCAGGAGCAACCCGACGCCGGCGAAGAAACGGCCGATCGCGCCGGTCACCGGTGCGACGATGTCACGGGGTGCGTTCACGACCGCAGAGCCTAGTGGCCCCCAGCCGGTGCCGCTGCCGACGCGCGCCCCCGACGCGATCGGCTTCCGGCCGGCGGCTGGGCCAACCGGCCGGTGATCGACTCTACCTGCCGCGAACAGGGCCTTCCAGCGCACGCGATACCACCGTTTGCCGCAAGTTGAGTCGATCATGGCAGCAGGACCACCGCTAGCCGCAAGTTGGTCGATCACGAGCCGGCCCCGCTCCGGCCCAACCTCCGGAGGGCGTCAGGATGGAGCGGTGCGCGCGTCCCGGCTGATCTCCCTGGTGCTGCTGCTGCAGTCGCGGGAGACGATGACCGCCGCCGAACTGGCCCGCGAGCTGGAGGTTTCCGAGCGAACCGTCTACCGGGACGTGCTGGCGCTCTCCGCCGCCGGGGTGCCGGTCTACGCCGACCAGGGCCGAACGGGTGGCTACCGGCTACTCGGTGGCTACCGCACCCGGCTGACCGGGCTGACCCGCGACGAGGCGGAGGCGCTCTTCCTGGCCGGGCTGCCCGGCCCGGCCGGCGACATGGGGCGCACCGAGGCGGTCGCGGCCGCCGAGCTGAAGATCCTCGCCGCGCTGCCGCCCAGCCTGCGGGACGCGCCGGCCCGCACCGGGCAGCGGTTCCACCTGGACGTGCCCGGCTGGTTCCGCGAGTCGCCACCGCCGCCCCGGCTGGCCGAGCTGGCCCGGGCCGTCTGGTCGGACCGGGTGGTCGAGCTGCGCTACCGGCGCGGGGACCGGGAGGTCGTCCGCCGGGTCGAGCCGTACGGGCTGGTGCTCAAGAGCGGCACCTGGTATCTCGTCGGCCGGGTCGGCGCCGGGATGCGCACCTACCGGGTCGACCGGGTGCGCGACGTCACGCCGGTTGCGGAGACCTTCGCCCGAACCGAGACCTTCGACCTGGGCGGGTACTGGCGGGAGCAGGCCGAGGCGTTCCTGCGGACGATGCTGCGCGAGCGGATCACGGTCCGGCTGAGCCCCGCCGGTCTGCGCGCGCTGCGGTGGGCCGCCGACGCCCCTCTCGTGTACGACGAGGCGCTGGCCGCCGCGGGCGAACCCGACGGGCGGGGGTGGGTGGTCACCCGACTGCCCGTCGAGTCCGCCGACGTGGCGTACGACCTGGTGCTGCGGCTCGGCCCGGAGGTGGAGGTGCTCGACCCGCCAGAACTCCGGCAACGGCTCGCCGACGCGGCCCGCCGCCTCGGCGAGCTGTACGACGATCAGCGGTAGTCGGCCGGGTCCGCCTTCTTCCCGCCCTCGACGACCTCCGTGATGTAGCGAAGGCCCTGCGGCCGGCTGCCGTCGAGGTCGGTGAAGCCGTAGACGGTCGCCAGCTCTCCGCTGTCGGTGGACCGACCGTTCCACCTGGCCTTGTCCGGGTCGGCGGCCAGCGCGGCGACCGCCCGTCCGACGTAGGCAGGGGTCTCCGAGATGACGAAATCCGGCTCCTTGGCGATGGCGTCGCGCCAGTTCTCCTCGGTGACGCCGTAGTGCTCCAGCATCGCCTCCGAGCGCAGCCACCCGGGGGTGAGCGCCACCGCCGTGCAGCCGTGCGGCTTCAGTTCCTCGGCCTGGATGAAGCCAAGCCGGTTCACGCACGTCTTGGCCAGGTCGTAGAAGGCCGACAGCCGGTAGTGGTCGTCGTTGTACGCCTTCGTTCCGTCGCCGATCTCGACCACCAGCCCGCCCGGGTTGCGGATCAGCAGCGGCAGCGCGAAGTGGCTGGTGATCAGGTGGGTGTGCACCGCCAGTTGCAGGGTGCGGAAGCCGTCGTCCAGGGGCTGCTTCCAAATCGGCTCGTTCCAGGCGATCAGGTGGTCGCTGCCCCAGACGTCATTGACCAGCACGTCGAGACGGCCGTGCTCGGCGTCGATCCGGGCGACCAGGTCGCGCACCTGCTCGGGTACCAGGTGGTCGACCCGCACCGCGATGCCGGCGCCGCCGGCGACGGTTACCAGCTCGGCGGTCTCCTCGATGGTCTCCGGCCGGTCCATCTCGGAGCGACCGGTCCGGGTGCTGCGGCCGGTGGCGTAGACGGTCGCGCCGGCCGCGCCGAGTTGGACCGCGATCTGCCGGCCGGCACCCCGGGTCGCCCCGGCCACCAACGCGACCTTTCCTTCCAGCGATTTCGTCGTCATGCCATCGAGCGTGTCAGGAATACCTGCCAACCGGAGTCCGGTTTTACGGACGCGGTGGCGTAGGTCATGTTCGCCGCGAGCGGGTCGCCGAGGGCGCGCTGAAGTGCGGAGCCGCTGTTCACCGAGGCGGAACGGGATCTCGACCGGAGCCGCACGCGCTGCCGCAGCGGCCGGACGAGACGGCGGTGGAACGCTGGTTGCTCGACATACGCGCCGCCCACCTCCCGCCACGCCCGCGCCCGCAGCGCCGCGAGTCGGTGCCGGTGGAATGCGGCGCATGATCGACCCCAACTGCCGCAAACCGGGGCATCGCCGCAGCGAGACACGTCCAACTGCCGCAGCTCGGGCCGCGCGGGGCACGCGCACATCGTGGGCGGCGCACAACCGCCGGCCGAGTCGCCCTCGACGATGAAGAGGCACCGTGGGCGGCGCTCGCACCGGGGGCGCGCGGGAGCGGGTCAGGTGTTGAGGAACGCCGAGATCCGCTCCCGCAGGTCGGCGCGGTCGGTCCAGGCGAACCCCGGCCGGTCGTACAGGTGCAGGGTGGCGTGCGGCAGCGCGGCGGCCAACTCCTCGGCGACGTGCGCCGGGTGCAGGTCGTCGCCGACACAGCCGATGACCAACGCGGGAGCGGTGATCGCGGTGAGCGCCGCGACGTCCGCCAGTGGGGCCTGCTCGGGCAGGTCGGCCAGACCGGGCGCCAGCCCGTCACGCAGCAACTGGTCCAGCCGCTGCCGCAGGTACGCCCAGCCGGCCGGGGTGTTCCGCACCGGGGGCGGGAGCTCCAGCGAGACGACGTCGGCGACAGCCGAGGCGTCCCCGGTGGACACCGCGTCCAGCAGGTCGATCAGCCGCTGCCGGGCGACCGGCGCCCGGGGAGTGTCCAGTCCGGCGGGCAGCAGGAGGACCAGCCGCTCGAAACGGTCCGGGCTGTCGGCCAGCAGCCGGCACAGCGCGCCGGCCCCGAGGCTGGCCCCGAAGGCCCGGGTCGCGCCGCCGAGGTCGGCGACGGCCCGCAGATCGCGAGCGAGGTCAAGGTAGCTCCACGGGCCGGGCGGCGCGTCGGAGCGGCCGTGCCCACGGAACTGGAAGAAGATCTTGCGGCCGGTGACCGCACTGCCGAACGGGCGGGTGGTGGCGATCCCGTTGCCCAGCCCGTGCGCGAAGACGGTGACCGGGTCACCGGCACCGGCGACCAGCCGCTCCAGCCGTACGCCGTGCGGCGTGGTGACGAGTTCGGTCTCCGGGTCGGGCAGCGCCGGTCGCCCGGTACGCGGGCCGCCCGGCCCCGGCCCCCAGGTGCGGGGGCCGCCGTCGGGCGGTGGCGGCCAGCGGAAATCCCTCACCAGGACCCTTTGCCGTCGTGCAGGTCGCGCAGCCCGACCCGGACGTCCAGCAGGTAGATCAGGCCGGCCGCGATGCCGATCAGCCCGAAGATGCTGAGCGCGCCGAAGCCGAGCAGGGTGAGCACCAGGCAGACCCCCAGAATCGCCACCCAGCCCCCCTTGGGCAGGGTGCCGATCGCCGCGAACCCGTCGCCCCGCTGGGTGATCGCGTGCACCAGAGCGACGCCCTGCACGATCAGCGCGAAGACGAGCAGGATCAGGTTGATCACGTCAACGACGGCGAAGACGAAGATCGGCGCGGCGATGGCCATGACGGCCAGCATACGGCGACAACCCCGGAAACGTCCCACAGGACGCTTCCGGGGTTGTGCCGGTACGGCCCGGGTTACTCGGCGGCCGGGCGGGTCCGCCGGGTGGCCTTCGGCAGCTTGGCCGACGGGGTGGTCGGCTCGGCGGCGGCCTTCGTGGTCCGGCGGACGGCCTTCGGCTTGGACGCCACGGCCTCGGCGACCTCGGCCGGGCTGGGCGCGCTGTCCTCGGTCTTCACCTCGGGCGCCACGCTGGCGTCGGTGGTCTCGATGTCGGTGTTGACGGTGTCGGCGGCCTCCAGGACGCCGGCGCCGACCACCCGCTCGCCCCGGGCGATCAGCGAGCCGTACGCGGCCAGCGCCCGCTCCTGGGCGGCCTGCGCGCCGGCCAGGACGGCGGCGGCGTTGCGAGTGGCGACCTCGCGCAGCTTGTCCAGTTCGAGGTCGGCCGGCATCGCCTTGGCGCGCAGCTCGGCCGCCGTCAGGTTGGCGGTCTTGAAGGTCTCGGTGGCCTTCTGGCGCAGCTCGCCACCGGTGACGACGGCCTTTCCGCCGAACTCGGTGACGGCCTTGGCGCCATCGGCGACCACCTTGTCGCGCAGCTCGCCCACCACCGTGGGGAGCTTGCGCAGCTGCTGGTAGGCCAGCTCGCCGGCGCCGGCGGCGGCGTAGAGCGGGGCGGGGATGCGGTTCGTCTTCGGCTGGGTCATGACTGTTCCTCCTCGGCCGCCGAGGCGGCCTTCGGGACCGCCTTCGTGGCGGCCTTCCTGGTTCGGGCGCTGGTGCTGGGAGCGGGTGCCGCACCCGCCTCGGTGACGGCGACCGATTCGAGGACGGCCTCGGTCGGGGTGCCGTCGGGGGTGGTCGGGCCAGTGGCGGCCGGCGCGGCGGTGGCGGCGGCCTCGGCCGGCGTCACCGCTGCGGTCGGCTGGGCCGCTGTCGCCGCCGCAGTCGATGTCGCCGGCGGGGTCGGTGCTGCCGGCGGGGTCGGTGCTGCGGGCGAGGCCGGCGGGGCGGTCGGCGGGGCGGACTCCTGGCCGCCTGCGGTGGCCTCGGCGAGCCGGAGGTTCTCCCGGCGGAAGGTCTCGTAGATCTGACTCAACGACTGCTTCTGCGCCATCGTCAGGTCGGGGTCGACGGCGATCGCCGCCAGCACCCCCTGTCCCTCCTTGTCGTCGAGTAGCCCGGCCCGCAGGTACATGGCCGGGGTGGAGACCCGCAACGCGCTGGCGAGCTGCTGGAGCACCTCGGCGCTCGGCTTGCGCAGGCCCCGCTCGATCTGGCTGAGGTAGGGGTTACTCACCCCGGCCTGCTCGGCGAGCTGACGCAGCGAGATCTTGGCATTCCGGCGCAGGTCACGGATGAATCCGCCGACGTCGGGTAGATCCTTGGGTGCGGCCATACCCCAACGGTAGTCCACGCTGCTAACTCCAGCAAGCAAAGCGCTAGCCGCAGTTAGCAACGCCACAGCGGAGGTTGCGGGCCGGCTGTCCGGTCCGTAGCTTGCTAAGCGTGACGAAGATCGACATCAACGGGGCATCGCTGGCGTACGACGACCTGGGCAGCGGCAGCACGGTGGTCCTGTTGCACGCCGGGATCGCCGACCGGCGGATGTGGCGGGGCCAGCTTCCCGCCCTCGCCGAACGGCACCGGGTGGTCGCCCTCGACCTGCGCGGGTACGGCGACTCCGCGCTTCCCCCCGAGCCCTTCGCCCACCACGACGACGTCGTCGGTTTGCTGGACGCGCTCGGCGTCGAGCGGGCCGCACTGGTGGGCTGCTCCTTCGGCGGCGCGGTGGCCGTGGACACCGCGCTGGCCCACCCGGAGCGGGTGAGCGCGCTCGCGCTGCTCGGCACGGCCGTCTCCGGCAACGAGTGGTCCGAGGAGACCGAGGATCTCTGGGAGAGGCTGGTCGGTGAGGTCGACCCGGAGGACCTCACGGCGAGCGCCGCCGGTGAGGTTCGGTTCTGGGTGGTGGGCCCGAGTCGCGCCCCAGGGGACGTCGACCCCGAGTTGGTCGCGTTCGCCGAGGAGATGGACCATCGGGCCCTCGCCTCCGAGCTGGCGCTCAGCGCGGTGGAGATCGAGGAGCTGGACCCGCCCGCTATCGACCGGCTGGGCGAGCTGCGACTGCCGGTGCTCGTCACCGCCGGCGCGGACGACGTGCGGGACATCGCCCGGCTCGCCGACCGGATCGCCGCCGAGGTGCCCGGCGCGGTCCGCCTCCCCGACGTCCCGGATGCCGCCCACCTTCTGCCGCTGGAACGCCCGGAGGCAGTCAACGCCGCCCTACTCAACTTCCTGCCCTGACAGCCCCTGATCATCTCCACTTGCCGCGAACGGGGGTGTAGCGGCCCGGCGTCACCGCCGTTCGCGGCATCCTGAGTCGATCAAGCACGAGACCGCGACCCAAGCCCGAGACCGCGACCACCGGGACCGCGACCAACGAGACCGACCACCGAGACCGCGACCACCGGGACCGCGCCAAGCACGGGAGCGGCCGGGCCGCGCCGAGTGGACCACAAACGGCGGCCGAGGTCACCAGGTGGCGCGGATGGCACCGACCGGAAGGCCGCCGCCGAGTAGCGGCAGCCGCGCAAACTCGACCAGCACCGGAGCCTCGACGCCGAGCCGGCGCAGCGCCGAGACCAACACCGGCATCCGGGCCCGGCCCGCGC
Source organism: Micromonospora sp. KC606 (assembly GCF_004348675.1). Lineage (GTDB taxonomy): Bacteria > Actinomycetota > Actinomycetes > Mycobacteriales > Micromonosporaceae > Micromonospora. The sequence continues at coordinate 13,369 of NZ_SMKN01000121.1, forward strand.
CGTCGTCGATCTTCAGGGCGACCGCGCCGACGCCGGGGACCGCCGCCGCGATGACGCCCTCCGCGCCCACCTTGGCCAGCGCCCCGGGTACGCCCCGCATCAGCCGGGTGTCGTCCGCCCCGGTCCCGCCGACCAACTCCGGGTACGCCCGCATCGCGTCGGCGACCGTCCGCTCGACGGTGCCGGGCTCGGCCTGAACCAGCCGCAGATACGCCCGGGCCAGCCCGGTCAGCGATACGGCGACCACAGGGGCGCCGCAGCCGTCCACCCCGACGGCCGCCGCCTTCTCGCCGGTGAACTCCTCGAGCGTGGCGGTGAGCCGCTGCTGCAACGGATGTTCGGGCTGCCAGTAGCCGTCCAGCGGCCAGCCGGCCGCGAGGCAGGTCAGCAGCATCCCGGCGTGCTTGCCGGAGCAGTTCATCTGCACCCGGGTCGGCCCACCCCCGGCGCGCAGGACGGCCACCCGGGCGGCCTCGCCGACGGGCAGGGCCGGCGGGCAGTGCAGGGCGTCGGCGTCCAGGCCGGCGCCGGCCAGCAGCGCGCCGACCCGGGCCAGGTGGAGGTCCTCGCCGGCGTGGCTGGCCGAGACCAGCGCGAGGTCGGCCGGATCGGTCAGCGGCAGCCCGGCGCGGAGCATGCCGACCGCCTGCACCGGCTTACTCGACGAACGCGGGAAGATCGGCGAGGTGACGTCTCCCGCGCCGGCCACCGGCGCACCGGCGGCGTCGAGGACCACCACGGAACCACGGTGGACACCCTCCACGAAACCGGACCGGACCACCTCGACCAGGGGCGTGCCGCCCCCGTACGTCTCTGCCACTTCGTGGACGGTACCGGCCGGGCCCGCCGCCGGGCCGACCAGGGCGCGGTCCCGTGCCGTACCGGGGCGCGGGGCGGACCCGCCCCTACAGGCCGAGGAGCTGCCGGGCCTCGGCGGTGGTCAGCGGCGGGCGCTGGGCGAGCTGGGCGAAACCGACGGCCCGTGCGACCAGCTGCATGTTGGATTCCACCGGCTGCCCCTTGGCGTACGTCACGGTGTCCTCCATCCCGACCCGCAGGTGCCCACCGGTCGACAGCGAGGCGAGCAGGACCGGAAGGGTGCTGCGGCCGATGCCGGTGGCCGAGAAGGTGGTGCCGTCGGGCAGGTCGCGCAGCATCTGCTGGGCGGCGACCAGGGTGGCGGCGGTGCCCGGCATGCCGCCGGGGACACCCATCACGAAGTCGACGTGCACGTGCCCGCCGTGCGGCAGGCCGTACTTCCCGAGCAGCCGTTGCAGGGCGGTGAGGTGGCCGAGGTCGAAGATCTCGTACTCGGGCACGATGCCCCTCTCCTGCATCCGGGTGTGCAGGTCGACGATGAACCCCCACCGGTTGAGGAAGACGTCGTCGCCGAAGTTGACCGTGCCCATCGTGCAGGAGGCCATGTCCGGGCGGGCGTCGAGGACGGCGAGCCGGTCGGCCTCCGGGTCGGTGACCGCGCCGCCGGAGGAGAGCTGCACGACCAGGTTGGTGTTCTCCCGCAGCGCCGCCACGGTCTCCCGCAGCCGCCCCTGGTCGAGGGTGGGCCTCGCCTCGTCGTCACGAACGTGGACGTGGATCACGGCGGCGCCGAGCGCTTCGCACTCCTTCGCGGTCGACAGCAGCTCGTCGAGGGTCACCGGCAGGGCCGGCACCTCCGCCTTGGCCGACTCCGCGCCGGTGGGGGCAACCGTGATCAACGTCCCTGTGGTCATGCCGGGATGGTAGCGGCCCCGCCACATCCGGTCGACAGCCGCCGCACGCCATGACGCAAAAATCTCCCTGAAAATCACAGAAAGGAGGAAGATTTCCCGCCGTCAGCATGCACCGGCGGCACCTTTACGTCGGATCGATCGCGGCGGCGCTCTCCCCCACCAGCAGCCGGGCGTCGTCGGCCACGTTGCGCTTCACCACCGCGAGGGCGACCTGACCCAGCTCGTGGTGGTGCACGGCGGTGCCGACGAAACCGACCGCCCGACCGTCCAGGGTCACCGGGGTGCCAGTGGCCGGCGGCTGGTCGGTGGTCACCCCGTCCAGGTGCAGCAGGACGAGCCGGCGGGGCGGCTTGCCCAGGTTGTGCACCCGGGCCACCGTCTCCTGGCCGCGGTAGCAACCCTTGTCGAGGTGGACGGCGGAGCCGATCAGGCCCACCTCGGCGGGGATGGTCCGGTGGTCGGTGTCCACCCCGGCCCGGGGCAGCCGCGCGGCCACCCGCACCGCCTCGTACGCCCACAGCCCGGCCACCGGCACCCCGGCGCCGCGCAACTCCGCCACCACCTGCCCGGTCGCGGGACGAGGCACCAGCAGGTCCACCCCGAGCGGGCCCCGGCGGGCCCAGCCACCGTCGGGCAGCGACCGCGCGTCGTACACCACGCTGGGCCGTGGCGGCAGCTCGCCGGAGCGGAACTTCGGACCCGGCACCGCCACCACGTCCGGTCCGGCCAGCCCGGTGACGCCGAGCGCCGCGGCGGCGGCCTCGGCCTCGGGGCCGACCAGCGACAGCAGCGCGTGGTCGGCGGTCACGTCGCGCGGCTCGACCTTGCTGAAGAACCGCATCCGTTCCAGGTACGCCAGCAGGCCGGCGGTCATCCCCGGCTCGGTGTCCAACCAGGTGGTCTCGCCGTCCTCGGTGACCATGGCGTGCTGCTCGACGTGGCCGTGCGGGCTGAGCACCAGCAACTCGGTGCCCTGCCAGGACCGCAGCGCGGCCAGGTGCTGGCTGGTCAGGGTGTGCAGCCAGCTGATCCGCTCCGCGCCGCCGACCGCCACGACACCCCGGTGCGACCGGTCCACCAACCCGACGGCGGCCTCCAGGGTGCGCTGCTCGCGCATCGGGTCGCCGTAGTGCGCGGCCACGCCCCGGACCCCGGCCGCCCGGTGCTCCGGAGCCGGCTGGTCCCGGCTGGCCTCGTCGATCGCCTCGACGGCCACCGCTCCCGCGATGTCGATCATTTCGGTTCCCCGTCCTCGCAGTTGCCGCAGACGCCGAAGAGCGCCACGTGCCCGATGTCCACCCGGAAGCCCCGCTCGGTGGCGAGCCGGTCGGCGAGTGGGCGGAGCAGCTCCGGATCGATCTCGTCGATCGCGCCACACTCCCGGCAGACCAGGTGGACGTGCTGGTGCTCACCGGCGGCGTGATAGGTCGGCGCACCGTGCGACAGGTGGGTGTGGGTCACCAGCCCCAGCCGTTCCAGTAGCTCCAGCGTCCGGTAGATGGTGGTGATGTTGACCCCGGCGGCGACCTCCCGGACCGCCGTGTGCACCTGCTCCGGTGTCGCGTGGCCCAGATCGTGCACGGCCTGGAGCACGAGCTGCCGCTGCGCCGTCAGCCGCAGCCCACGGGAGCGGAGCATTTCCGCGAGCGAGGATTCGGACACCGCCCGATCATAGTTCGGCCGCCGAACCGGACCGGGGGACGCGGGTGGACGCCGCTACGCTCGGCGGTCATGGAGGCGTCGAGGATCGCGGTGCTGGGCCGAGGGCTCGTACCGACGGAAGAACGGGTGCTGCGCGGCGACGACCTCGGCGCGTTGCACGGCGACGGGTTGTTCGAAACCATGCACCTGCGCGACGGCCGACCATGGCTGCGGACGCCCCACCTGACCCGGCTACGTGCCGGCGCCGCCGCGATCGAGCTGCCGCTTCCGCCGGAGGACGCCCTCATCGGGCTGCTGGACACGGTGGCCGCCAACTGGCCGGCGCAGGTGGAGGGGGCGCTGCGGCTGGTCTGCACCCGCGGCCCGGAGGGCGGCGGGCCGCCCACGGTCTACGCGACGCTCGCCGAGGTTCCGACCGCGTCCCGGCGGGCCCGGCGCGACGGCGTGACCGTTGCCACCCTGCCCCTCGGGCTGCCGGCGACGGCCCGCCCCGGGCTGGGTTGGCTGCCCACCGGCACCAAGTCGACCTCGTACGGGGTGAGCGGCGCGGCCCGCCGCTGGGCGGCCCGCAACGGGTTGGACGACGTGCTCTGGGTCTCCTCCGACGGGTACGCGCTGGAGGGGCCCAGCGCCAGCCTGGTCTGGCTGGCCGGGGAGGTGCTGTGCACGGTGCCGGCCGCGTCGACCGGCGTCCTGCCCGGCACCACCTGCGCCTGGCTCCTCGCCCACGCCGACGCGCTGGGGCTCACCGCCGAGGAGCGGATGGTCACCCCGGCGCAGTTGCGGGCGGCCGACGGCTGCTGGCTGACCTCGTCGGTGCGCGGCCTGGTCGAGATCCGCGCCCTGGACGGCGTGACGCTGCCACGCAGCCCGCTCACCGCCCCGTTCCAGGCCCTCCTGGCACATCCCCTCCC
>NZ_SMKN01000122.1 GCF_004348675.1 Micromonospora sp. KC606
GCCGACCGCCCCGCCCCCCGGGGTCCGCGGGCCCTCGCGCCCGACCTTGCCCGAGGCACGATGCTGTTGCTGATCGCACTCGCGCATGCCCATATGTACCTGTCCGGGCAGGACGTCGGGTTCCGCGGGTACGCCAGGGACGGAAGCGTCATCGACCGGATCGTCGCGGGGCTGCAGGTGACCCTGGTCGACGGACGGGCGCTGCCGATGTTCGCCGCGCTGTTCGGGTACGGATTTGTCCAGTTCGCCTCCAGTCGTGCCGCAGCCGGCGCCGACTGGCCCCGCACTCGGCGGCTGTTGCGCCGCCGGAGCTGGTGGCTGCTGGCGTTCGGGTTCTGCCACGCCCTGCTGCTCTTCTTCGGGGACATCCTCGGCGCGTACGGGCTGCTGGGGCTGCTGGTAGTCGGAGTACTGCGCTGGCGTGACCGCACCCTTCTGCTGGTCGCCGCCGGGTGGATCCTGGCCTACGGCGCGGTCTACGCACTCAACGGTGCGCAAATCGCGGAGTATGGCGGTCCAGCCGACGCGATGGCGACCTCGGACCCGGTCGCGGCCGCCGGCGGGCGGTTGGCGCTGTGGAGCGTGCTCACGGTCATGCTGGCGATCGAAGTGCTGACCCCGTTCCTGATCGGGGTGTGGGCAGCCCGGCGCCGCCTGCTGGAGGACCTGGACGGGAATCGGCGCACGCTTCGGATCACCGCCGCCGCTGGACTCGCTTCCGCGGTCATCGGCGGGCTTCCGCTGGCGCTGATGGACTCGGAGCTGTGGACCGGGGCGCCGGCCTCGTTGGCCGTGCCCGCCTACGTCCTGCACGGGCTCACCGGCCTCGGCGGCATGGGCTACGCCGCGCTGGTCGGGCTGGTGGCACGCCGCGCCACCGCCACACCCGGCCGGATCGTCACCGCCCTCGCCGCCTGCGGACAACGCTCCATGACCTGCTATCTCCTACAGTCCGTGGTCTTCGTGGCGGTGTTCGTGCCGTACGCCGGAGGAATGGGCACGGAGCTGGGCACCGCCGCAGCGTCCGGGATCGCCGTGCTCACCTGGCTGACCACCGTGCTACTGGCCGCACTCCTGCACCGCGCCCACACCCCTGGTCCAGCTGAACAGCTGCTGCGCCGACTCACCCACGGATCCCGACGCCACGCTCCGGTGGCCGCGAGACCCGCAAAGTCCGGCCGCAACCCGGCCCGGAGCCGGTGAACCAATACGGACCCACCCGAATTCCGGCTTCGCCACCAGATCCAAGATCCGCCACCCGGATCACCCGTTCAAGGCCGCATGAGGAGGCAACTAGTAGGTGAAGGTCCAGAGGAAGTAGAGAACGGGACCGGTGGGATTCGGCTGGCGATGTTCGCAGTAGTACCAACTCCACTGGCCGGACTGCGCCCCCTGGCGGCCGTAGCTGTTGCAGAACTGGGAGTCGTAGTAGACGCCGCGCAACGTACCCCCCTGCGGGTCCGCAGCGGCCGGGGTGCCGCCGACCCCGATCAGCCCGCCCAGTGCGAGTCCTACCGCCGCCAACAGCGTCGTCCACCTGCGCCCGCGCATGAAGCCTCCTCCTACTGTCGTCCACAGTGCACGACGACTCCTCGTCGAGCCAGGGCACGGGACATCGAGACATTTAGATGATGCTCACATGCGTGCGGGCGCTCCGGCTCCCGACAACGGGCGGTGCCACGGCGATGATCCGCCAGTGCGGTCTCCGTCGAACGGACACCCGCCCTGACGGGGCGGGGGTCAGCTTCGCAGGCGGCTCCCGGTGTGTCCGCAGCACCGTCACGTGGTGGGCCGGCGGGGTCCGCGCCAGGAGCGCACGGCGTGGAAGGTCTGGACGCGCGTTTCCAGGCAGCGACTGTCGTCGGTGTTCGCTACGGACACCCACGACCGACAAGGGGATGCCGCCGCGGTCGGACAGGGCGTCTTGCTGCCGGGCCTTTCGGTCGACGCTGTAGGTCACGCCTCAGGCGCACGCCACCAGATCGCTGCGACGGCAGGCCGCAGGGACGCCACCGACCTGCACCGGGACGACCCGGTGAACACCGGTGACCCGCAACACCCGGGCGACGACCGGATCGGGATCCGCCAGCACCAGCTCGCCGCCCCTGGCCCGGACCCGCAGCCGCGCGGCGAGCAGCGTCCGCACCCCGGCCGCGGAGAGCAGCCGCACCCCGGAGAGATCGACCCGCAGCACCGGCCGGGCCGGCGCGGCCCAGAGCGCGGCCCGCAACTCGCCGACCGAGGCCACGTCGATCTCACCGACCACCCGCACCTCGGTCATCTCATCGCGCACGTCGAGCTGGATGTGGAGCCGGTCACCGTGCTGTCCCATGCCGACGAAACTACTCCCGATCACCGACAATCCGCCCTGTCGCGGGCCAACCCCCGGGTACGCCCCGGGGATGCCCCGATCCCCCTCAGGGAGGACCGGACGCGCCGCCGGAGCGGGACGACCGGCCACGGCGGCGGATGACAACGACCCGGTGGTCGGGTGCCGCCGGCGCCGGTGCCCGCCGCGCGACAGAAGCCGGGCGGCGACGACCGCGACCGGCCCGCCGTGCGGCGGGCCGGTCGCTCCCGGTCGTTCCTCCCCTGGCTCTCAGCCGCCGCTGACCGACGGCGCCGGCTCGGGTGACGAGCCGCCCGCCACCGCTCCCGGGTTCGGCTGGGTCGGGGTCGGGGCCGGCCTGAGCCCCGGCGGCACGGGCAGGGCGCTGCCCCTGACGAACTCGTCCCAACTGACGTTCCAGGCCGTCCAGCCGTTGCCCGGCTGCAACTGCACCTCGGTGCCCTTGACGGTGATCAGGTCGCCGACCTGGGTGACGCCCATCAGCCAGTCGGCGGCGGTGGAGGAGATGTTGGCGCAGCCGTGCGAGACGTTGGTGTGGCCCTGGTCCCCCTCCGACCACGGCGCGGCGTGGATGAACTCGCCGCCCCAGGTGTAGCGCTGGGCATCCTCGACGTCGACCACGTAGGGGTCGGCCGAGCCGCGGGTGTCGAAGGTCGTCTGCTGGTGCTTCTCCATGATCACCATCTTGCCGCTGGAACTCGGCGTACTGGGCTTGCCGAGACTCACCGGGATCTTGCGAACCAGCTTGTGGTCCTGGAAGACCGACATCTGCTTGGTGGCGTTGTCGATCTCGAGGGCGACCTGACGACCGATCTTCGAGGTGGCCCGCCGGTCCTCGTCGCCGACGTACCGCGTGCCGATCGGCAGCCCCTCGAGCCCGGCACGGACGCTGATCTTCGTGCCCGGCCTCCAGAGGTCCGGCGCCCGGTAGTAGACCTGCGTGCCGTCCTCCAGCCACGACCAGGTGCCCGGCTGGGGCGGATCCGTCTTCACGAACAATCGCCGCTGAACCGTCGCCCTGGCTTCTGTCGGAATTCCCGGATCGAATGCGACGGTCACCGGCATCGCCGTGCCGTACGTCTGATTCCCCGCGAAATAGAGAGTGCTCGTGACGGCCTGCCGGGTTGATTTCGGCGCCGTGGTGAACGTCGTCCTGCGCACGGCGGTGCGGCCGGAGTCACCGGTCGCGGTGACCTCCGCGGTGTAGGTGCGGCCATTCGCCAGCGGGGCGGCCGGCACCCAGCTCGACCCGTCCTCCCGGGGCTCCCCCGCGAGCTGTTTCCCCTTGTCGTCGGTGAGTTTGACGGCGGTGACCCGTCCTCCGGTCACGGTGGTGCCGACCTCCGCGCTGACCGGCACGTCCCTGGCCCGGTCTCCGGGGGTCAGGGTGACCGCCAGGTCCACCGCGGTGCGGCCGGGCGCCGGCCCGGCGCCCGGTTTCCGGTCGGCGGTGCACCCGCCGAGCATCAAGGGTGTGGCTGCGACGGTCACCACCAATAGCGTCAATCGCCGCCTCACATCCATGTTCAGCCCCCCATTTCCGCTCCCCTTGGCCACATTCTGTACGGCCCTTCTCGGGGCGTGCCGCTCTTTTGCGGGAAATGCTGGAAAACGGGCGGATGTTTGGTCGCCGATGTGCTGCGGACGTTCCCCCGGCACCTGCCCGTCCGGGTTCGGTCGTCCTGGGTCCGGGCGTACCGGGCGTACCGGGTCGTTCCCCCGGCGCCGGTTTCCCACCTCGCCGACGGGGAAGACGGCACCTGACGCCACCGCATCCCCGACGATGCGCCCGAACGACGGCGGAGCCGGCTTGGCCGGCTCCGCCGTTTCCGGCTCAGACGTTCGCCACCAGCAACGCCGGCTGCTCCACGCAGTCGGCGACGTGCCGCAGGAAGCCGCCGGCCACGCCGCCGTCGCAGACCCGGTGGTCGAAGGTGAGGCTGAGCTGCGTCACCTTGCGGACCGCGAGCTGCCCGTCGACCACCCAGGGCTTGTCCACGATCCGGCCCATGCCGAGCAGCGCCGCCTCGGGATGGTTGATGATCGGGGTGGAACCGTCCACCCCGAACACCCCGTAGTTGTTGAGGGTGAAGGTGCCGCCGGTGAGCCGGGCCGGCGGCAGGGTGCCGGCCCGGGCCTCGGCGGTGGTCTGCGCCAGCGCGGCGGCCAGCTCGCGGGTGGTGAGGCGCTGCGCGTCGCGCAGCACCGGCACCAGCAGACCCCGGTCGGTCTGCGCGGCGACGCCCAGGTGCACCCCGGCGGACTGGACGATCCGCTGCCCTGAGGTGTCGACGTGCGCGTTGAGCTGCGGATACCTCCGCAGGCCGCTGAGGCAGATCCGGGCCAGCAGGGCGAGGATGCTCACCGGGGCGTCCGGGGTGGCCGTGTTGATCGCCGCGCGGGTCTCCAGCAGTGCGGTGGCGTCAACGTCAACCCAGATGGTCACCTCGGGGATCTCCCGCCGGCTGCGCGAGAGCTTGTCGGCGATCGCCCTGCGGATGCCGGTGAGCGGAATGACCACGTCCTCGTCGCCGGTGGGCGCGAGCCCCTCGTGAACGGCCGGCACTCCGCTGGCCGGCGCGGTGGCGTCCGGCTCCGGCACGGCGGCGAGCCGGGACGCCGGGGCCGCCGTCGCCGCCTCCACGTCCGCGCGCCGGATCACCCCGCCCGGCCCGGTGCCGCGCAGCGACGCCAGGTCGACGCCGCGTTCCCTGGCCAGGCGCCGCACGATCGGCGAGATGACCAGGGTGGCGGCCCCGTTGGAGGGGCCGAGCGGTGCTCCGGCGCCCGCAGCGGGATCCACGCCGTCGACCGGGTCACCGCCGCCGGCCGATGTCACCGTGGCGGCAGGGGCGTCCGCGGTGGGATCACGGGTCGGGAGCGGCCCGGCAGCCGGCTCGGCGGCGAGCGCCAGCCGGGACCGGCGGCGTCGCCGGCCGGTGCCGCCGTGACCGGTGCCGTAGCCGACCAGCACGTTGCCGGAGCCGGCCCGATCCTGCTCACGATCGGTGGCGTGCCCGGTGGGTTCCGCGCCGCTGTCGCCGTCGACCGGGGCGATGGTGATCAGCGGCTGGCCGACCGGGCGTACCTCGCCCGCCGCGCCGTGCAGGGCGACGACCCGTCCGGCGTACGGGCAGGGCACGTCGACTACCGCCTTGGCGGTCTCCACCTCGACCACGCTCTGGTCGACGGTGACCACGTCACCGACGGCGACAAGCCACTCGACGATCTCCGCCTCGCTGAGCCCCTCCCCCAGGTCGGGCAGGAGGAAGACCTGGGCGCGTTCGACGGCGGTCATGCCGCGCTCCCCCGCGCCAGCCAGCGGGAGTCCGGCTGGTCGTCCCACTGGAGACGGGCGACGGTGTCGAGCACCCGGTCCACCGACGGCAGGTGGGTGTGCTCCAGCATCGGCGCCGGGTACGGGATGTCCAGACCGGACACCCGCAGCACCGGGGCGTGCAGGGCGTGGAAGCAGCGCTCCTGCACCCGGGCGGCGATCTCCGCGCCGACGCCGGCGAAGCCCTGCGCCTCCTGGATCACCACGCAGCGGCCGGTCCTGCGCACCGAGGCCGCGACGGTGGCGTCGTCGAACGGCACGATGGTGCGGACGTCGACCACCTCAAGGTCCCAGCCCTCCTCGCGGGCGGCCTCGGCCGCCGCCAGTGCGACCGGCACCGCCGGGCCGTACGCGACCAGGGTGGCGTCGGTGCCGGGCCGGCGGACGACGGCGGTGCCGAACGGCTCCCTGCGTGCCGGCAACTCCGCCTCGGCGCTGGTGAAGTAGAGCTTCTTCGGTTCCATGAACACGACCGGGTCCGGGTCGTCGATGGCCTCGCGCAGCAGCGAGTACGCGTCCTCCACGGTGGCCGGCGTGACCACCTTCAGCCCCGGGGTGTGCGCGTAGTACGCCTCGGACGAGTCGCAGTGGTGCTCGACACCGCCGATGCCGCCCGCGTAGGGCACCCGGATGACGATCGGCACGCTGAGCGCGCCCCGGGTGCGGTTGCGCAGCTTCGCCACGTGCGAGGCGATCTGTTCGAACGCCGGGTACGCGAACGCGTCGAACTGCATCTCGACCACCGGGCGCAGCCCGGACATGGCCAGGCCGACGGCGAAGCCGACGATGCCGGCCTCGGCGAGCGGGGTGTCGAAGCAGCGCTTGTCGCCGAACCGGGCCTGAAGACCGTCGGTGATCCGAAAGACGCCGCCGAGCTGCCCGACGTCCTCGCCGAAGACGAGCACCCGGTCGTCGTCGAGCATCGCGTCGGCGAGCGCGGCGTTGAGCGCCTTCGCCATCGTCATGGTCGCCATCAGGCGCCCTCCTCCTCGGCGGCGGCCAGTTCGGCGCGGACCTGCTCACGCTGCTCGACGAGCTGCGGGGTCGGCTCGGCGTAGACGTGGTCGAAGAGGCTGAGCGGGTCGACGGCCGGCTGGGCGTTCATCCGGTCCCGCAGGCCGGCGGCGTACGCCTCGGCCTCCTCGGCGATCGCGGCGACGCCTGCGTCGTCGAGCACACCCCGGGCACGCAGGTGGGCCTCCAGCCGGACGACCGGGTCGCGGTCGCGCCACGCCTCGACCTCGTTTGCGTCGCGGTAGCGGGTGGCGTCGTCGGCGTTGGTGTGTGGCTCCATCCGGTACGTGTGCGCCTCGACCAGGAACGGGCCGTGGCCGGCGCGGGCGTGCGCCACCGCGCGGGTGAGCACCGCGAGCACGGCCACCGGGTCGTTGCCGTCGACCTGTTCGCTGGGCACGCCGTAGCCGACACCCTTGTACGCCAGGGCGGGCGCGGCGGTTTGCCGGGACAGCGGGACGCTGATGGCGTACCTGTTGTTCTGCACGAAGTAGACCACCGGGGCCTTGAACACGGCGGCGAAGTTGACGCCCTCGTGGAAGTCGCCCTCGCTGGTGGCGCCGTCGCCGATGAAGGCCAGCGCTACCGTGTCCCGCCCCTGGTAGGACTCGCCGTAGGCCAGTCCCGCGGCGTGCACGCACTGGGTCGCCAGCGGGGTGCACTGGGGCGCGGTGCGCCGGCCGGCGGGGTCGTACCCGCAGTGCCAGTCGCCGCGCAGCAGGGTGAGCACCTCGACCGGGTCGATGCCCCGGGCGGTCAGCGCCACCGACTCCCGGTAGGTGGGGAAGACCCAGTCGTTGTCGCGCAGGGCCAGGACCGCGCCGACCTGGCAGGCCTCCTGACCACGCGAGGACGGGTAGACGGCCAGCCGGCCCTGCTTGGTCAGGGCGGTGGCCTGCGCGTCGAAGCGGCGGCCGACGACCATCCGCCGGTACATCTCACGCAGTACCTCGACGGGCGGCTCGGGGTAGTCGTCGCGGGACGGCAGCGAAGTGCCGTCCGGGTTCAGCAGTCGGACCGGCGCGGGCTGGGGTAGCAGGCCGGCGGACGGATCGGGCGCGGCCGGGGTGGCCGGCCGGCGCTTCCGCGGGGATGCCCTGCGAACCGCCTGGGGTGTGGTCGTCACGGCGGGGACCTCCTGGACGTGTGGTGGACCTATGCTCCTGCGGTCGGATGATTGACTCAAGATGTGCGGTCAACGCGGGATGAATGGCAGCAGGGGGAGGCTTTGGTGAGCCAGGAGAACAGCCCAGAGGCGGACCGACCGGGTGGAACGGGACGTTCGGCCGCCGCGCTGGACGAGGTGGACCGGCGCATCCTGGACGAACTGGTCCGCGACGGCCGAATCTCCATCCGTACCCTCGCCGAACGCGTGCACGTCTCCCGCACCAACGCGTACGCGAGGGTGGAGCGGTTGCTGCGCGACGGCGTGATCACCGGGTTCGGCGCCCGGGTGGCACCGGAGCCGGCAGGGCTGGGCACGTCGGCCTACATCGCCCTGACCATCCAGCAGAACACCTGGCGGGAGGTGTCGGCGGCGCTGGCCCGGGTCCGCTACGTCGAGCACGTCGCGCTGCTCAGCGGCGAGCACGACGTGCTGGCCCTGGTCCGCGCGCCGGACAACGCCACCCTGCGGGACGTGGTGCTGGACCGGGTGCAGGGCATCGCCGGCGTGCTGTCCACCCGCAGCTGGCTGGTCTTCGAGGAGTTCGACAGCGCCGGCAGCCCCTGGGCGTAACGCTCAGCGCTCGGGCGGGGCCTCCAGGCCCTCCCGGTCGGCCCACTCCAGCAGCGGCTCCAGCGAGAAGCGCGGCCCGTCCAACCCGGCGTGCGGGTCGCCGCGCTCGGCGAACCGGGCCGGCAAACTCACCACGTCGAAGTCCTCCGGCTGGACGTCGTCCAGCTCGGCCCAGTCCAGCGGCGCGGAGACCAGCGCCGCCGGTGTGGGTCGGATCGAGTACGCCGAGGTCATCGTGTGGTCGCGGGCCATCTGGTTGTAGTCGACGAAGACCGGCCGGTCGCGGTGCTCCCGCCACCAGGTGGTGGTCACCAGGTCGGGGCGGCGGCGCTGCACCCGGCGGCCCAACGCCAGCACCGCCCGCCGGCACTCGCCGAAGCTCCAGCGCGGCTCGATGGACAGGTAGACGTGCAGCCCTCGACCGCCGGTGGTCTTCGGATAGCCGACCAGCCCCACCTCGTCGAGTGCCGCGCGGACCTCGTGGGCCACCGGCACCACCTGGTCGAAGCCGACGCCCGGCATCGGATCCAGGTCGACGCGGAGCTGGTCGGGGTGCTCCACGTCGGTGGCGGTGACCGGCCACGGGTGGAACCGCAGGGTGCCGAGATTCGCCGCCCAGATCACCACGGCCAGCTCGCTCGGCGCGACCTCGTCGGCCGTCCGGCCGCTGGGAAAGGTGAGGTGGGCGGTGCGTACCCAGTCGGGCGCGCCGGCCGGCAGCCGCTTCTGGTAGAAAGCGTCGCCCCGGTTGTCCTGCCGAGTGCCGATCTTCGCGCCCTCGAACACCCCACGCGGCCAGCGTTCCAGCATGGTCGGCCGGTCCCGCAGGGCGCGCAGGACGCCGTCGCCGACGGCGAGGAAGTAGCGAACCACGTCCAGCTTGGTCAGCCCGCGCTCGGGAAAGTAGGGCTTGTCCGGGTTGGAGACCCGGACCAACCGGTTTCCAACCCGGATCTCCTCGGCCGCCGCCACGCCTCACACCGTAACCCGGTCCAGGACGATGGGTGGCCACTGATTGGGCAGGTCGGCACCGCCGCTCGTAGGCTGCCGCCATGGCGACGTACTTCGACGTGCACCCGGTGGACCCGCAGCCGCGGACGATCAGCCGGGTGGCCGACCTGGTCCGCCGGGACGGGCTGATCGCCTACCCGACGGACTCCTGCTTCGCCCTCGGCTGCCGGCTGGGCAACCGGGACGGCATCGACCGGATCCGCGACATCCGCCGCCTCGACGACCGGCACCACTTCACCCTGGTGTGCCGGGACTTCGCCCAGCTCGGCCAGTTCGTGAAGATCGACAACGCGGTGTTCCGGTCACTGAAGGCGGCGACACCGGGCAGCTACACGTTCATCCTGCCGGCGACGAAGGAGGTGCCGCGCCGGCTGCTGCACCCGAGGAAGAAGACCGTGGGGGTCCGCATCCCCGACCACGCGGTGACGCAGGCGCTCCTGGCCGAGCTGGGCGAGCCGCTGGTGTCGAGCACCCTGCTGCTGCCCGACGAGACCGAGCCGATGACGCAGGGCTGGGAAATCAAGGAGCGTCTGGACCACGCGGTCGACGCGGTGCTCGACTCCGGCGAGTGCGGCACCCAGCCCACCACCGTGGTCGACTTCTCGCACGGCGAGCCGGAGATCGTCCGGCACGGCGCGGGCGACCCGTCCCGCTTCGAGTAGGCAGGCCACCTCAGGGCGTCGGAGTGTCCGCCGAGGGCAGGGGCAGCGGCAACACGGCGCCGCCGGCCGGCGGCGCGGAGTGCGCGGGTGGCGGCAGGTGCCGGTCCGGGGTCCGGTCGTGCAACCGGCCCGCCCCGGCCGGCCCCGGGCGGCGGTCCACCTGGCAGGTCACCCGATGGACCGGCGGCGGTGGCGCACCGAACCGGCCCGGCCCCCAGCGCACCCAGATCGCGATCCGCCCGGCCCCGGCCTCCGCCGCCAGCTTGTCCCAGGTACGACGCCGGTCGGTGTGGTCGACCTCGACGACGACGGGTGGCCCGTCCGCCCGGGCGCAGCCGACGTCCAGCACGGACCGCCGATCCGACAGCGGCGGCGGCGGCGGCACCACGCTCGGTGCCCGGCGGTAGACCCGCCAGCCCTGGTCACGCCCCCAGGCGACCACCGCGTCGATGATCCGGGCCGTCACCGCGTCGGTGGTCAGGCCGGCGAAGGTGAGCCGGGCCAGACTGCGCCCGAGGGACGCGGCGAGCCGTTCGCCGTCCTGCGCGCCGTCCATGGCCGCAGGGTAGCGCCCGGCGCCGGCGCCGGGCGCGGCCGGGCGGACCGTGCGGTCCGCCCAACCGTTCACGACTGCGCTCAGCCGTTCTCCCCCAGCCGCTCCGCGAGCATCCGCTTGCCCTGCTCACCGGCCTTGCGGTTGTTCTCCTGGAGCTTGCGGAACCAGGTGGCGAGTTCGTCGTCACCCCGGGCGTCCGCGTCGGCGATGTACGTCTCCAGTTGCCAGATGTGCTGCAAGGACATCTGCAGGGCGTGGATCAGGTCGTAGTTCTTGTCCTTCACCGGGCTGGCCGGCTCCCTGACCATGGTCGCCACGGCGTACCTCCCCTGTGTCGTTCCGGTGGAGCCAGCGGTTACCCGCCACCGTCCGGTTCACGCGCCGCCGTTGGCGGCGGCTCGGCGGGGACGGCGGCGGACAGCCCGCACGGTTACCCGGCGCGGCTACCGGGTAGGCATGCGGCCATGGCGGAACTGGCGGCCCTCTGGATCGTGCGGCACGGGGAGAGCACGGCGAACGTCGCCGCCACGGCGGCCGAGGCGTCCGGCGCGGAGCGGATCGACCTGTCCCACCGGGACGCCGACGTGCCGCTCTCGGCCACCGGCGAGGAGCAGGCCCGGGCGACCGCCCGCTGGCTCGCCAGCCTCCCCGGGCAGCACCGGCCGGACGTGGCGTCGCGGCTGCGCGCGTTACTGGGCGACCTGCGTCGCGACCACGAGGGGCGGCGGGTGCTGCTCTTCGGCCACGACGCCCTCGTCTTCCTGCTCCGGTACCTGGTGGAGGGGTTGACCGAGGCGGAGCTGATGGGCCTGACCAGGGGCCACGTGATCGCCGACTGTTCGGTGACCGGCTGGTTCGCCGACGCCGGGGGCCGGCTCGTCCCGGACACCTTCAACGAAGTACGCCACCTGCGCCGGCAGGGTGCCCGGCCCACCGAGGAGGACGAGGTCCATGCCGAACCGGTCTGACGTGCCGACCATCACCCCCGCGTTGCTGCGGGACTGGGCACTGCCCGTACCCACCGGCGGCAGGGAGCAGCGGGGCACGGTGCTGGTGGTCGGCGACTCCCGCTCCACCCCGGGGGCGGTGCTGCTGGCCGGGGTGGCGGCGCTGCGCGCGGGGGCCGGGGTGCTCCAGCTCGCCGCCGGCCGGTGGTTCTCACCCCCAACCTGACCGAGGCGCGGCACCTGCTCGGCCGGGAGCCGGGCGAGACCTGGACGCCGAGGCCCACGAGCTGGCCCGCCGGTACGACGCGGTGGTCTCCCTGTACGGCCACATCGCCACCCCGCACGCGCAGGCGTGGCGGGAGGAGAGCGGCGACGCCGGGCTGGGCACCTCCGGCAGCGGCGACGTCCGCGCCGGCCTGCTGGCGGGGCTGCTCTCCCGGGGGAACGCAGCCGGCCCAGGCCGTCTGCTGGGCGGCCTGGGCGCACGAGGTGAGCGGCCAGCGGCTGGTCCCCCGGTTCGGGCGGGTCGGGTTCCTCGCCCGCGAGCTGCTCGACGAGATCCCGTACACCCTCGCCATGGTGTGACACGCTCCGGCGCACGGCACGGACGTGCGTAACGCCACACCGGGCTGCGGCGCTGTTGGTTCGGAAGTGGGCAACCTGCCCTCTTCCCGCCGGCCGCTCCCCACCCGGGGGCGTGCCCGGCTGGAGACAGCCCCTGGGAG
The DNA here is from genome assembly GCF_004348675.1 of Micromonospora sp. KC606. GTDB lineage: Bacteria > Actinomycetota > Actinomycetes > Mycobacteriales > Micromonosporaceae > Micromonospora. The sequence goes on from NZ_SMKN01000122.1 coordinate 12,341, forward strand.
TCTGTGTGAAGAACCTCCGCAGCAAGACACTGGCTGCCGCGTCCGCCGTGACCCTCGGTGTCGGCCTCGCCGTCACCGGCGGGCTGGCCCCGGCGGCGTCGGCCGCCGGTCCGGACACCACGTTCCTGGTTCTGGCCCCGCAGGGCGCCACGACCGGCAAGGCGGCGGCCCGGGTGACCGCGGCCAAGGGCACCGTGGTGGCCACGTACGACCAGATCGGCGTGCTCGTCGTCCGCTCGACCAACCCCGACTTCGTCACGGACGTGGCGGGCACGGGCGTCGAGTCGGTGGCGTCCACCGCCGGCCTGGGCACCGCCCTGGAGGAGGGCGAGACCCTGGAGGTCTCCGCGGCGCAGGTGGCGAACACCGCCGCCGACCCGACCGCGGAGCCCCTCTTCGGCCAGCAGTGGGACATGTCGATGATCGACGTGCCCCGGGCGCACGCCGTCAACGCCGGCCGCGCCGATGTGGTGGTGGGAGTGCTGGACAGCGGCATCTCCAGCAGCCACCCGGACCTGGCCAGCCAGATCGCCAAGGACAAGAGCGCCTCCTGCCTCGGCGGCGTCACCGACACCGCCGAGGCGGCCTGGAACCCCACCGCCTCCGATCACGGCACGCACGTGGCAGGCACCATCGCCGCCGCCGTCAACGGCGTCGGGGTGACCGGTGTCGCGCCGGGCGTCAAGGTCGCGGCGGTGAAGGTGGTCGACAACGACGGCTACATCTACCCGGAGGCCGCGGTCTGCGGGTTCCTGTGGGCCGCCGAGCACGGGATGCAGCTGACCAACAACAGCTACTACATCGACCCGTGGGAGCTCAACTGCCGCAACGACGCGCGCCAGCGGCCGGTGTGGCAGGCCGTCCAGCGCGCCATCCGTTACTCGCAGAGCAGGGGCGTGCTCCACGTGGCGTCCGCGGGCAACTCGAACTACGACCTCGCCCACAAGATCACCGACGACGGCAGTCCGAACAACGGAACGCCGGAGACGCGCGAGAACCTCACCAACGCCTGCCTGGACCTGCCGGCCGAGGTGCCGGGCGTGGTGACCGTCGCGGCGGTCGGCCCGACCGGGGCGAAGAGCTACTACTCCTCGTACGGCCAGGGTGTCATCGACGTGACGGCGCCGGGTGGCGACACCCGCTTCCGCACCCGGGGCGTCCGCTCCACCCTCACCGACGGTGTCCTGTCGACCACCTTCAACACGGCGACGAAGACCAACGGCTGGGGCTACAAGCAGGGCACCTCGATGTCCGGCCCGCACGCCACCGGCGTGGCGGCGCTGGCGCTGTCGGCACACCCCGGCATGAAGCCGGGCCAGCTGGCGTCCCTCCTGGAGCGCACGTCGGTGGCGCAGTCCTGCCCGGAGGGCGTGTACAACCCGGTGCCGCTGATCCCGACCGGCCCGCACGCCTACGACGCGACCTGCTCCGGCGGTGAGCGCAACGGCTTCTACGGCGCCGGCCTGGTCAACGCGTTCCACGCGGTGCGGTAGCCGCACGGCAGCGGCGGGCCCGGCGGACATCCGCCGGGCCCGTTCGTTTTCGCAGCTCACCATGGGGGTACGGGACAGGCGTCAGCCGAACCAAGGAGGTCCGTCGGTGTCCACTGATGCCATCGTCCTACTCAAGGAGGACCACAAGGAGATGCGTCGCCTGTTCCGCCAGTTCGCCAAGGCCGAGGACGGCCCGGCCGCCGAGCGCGGGAAGCTGGTGCGGCAGATCCTGGAGGCTCTGACGGTGCACACCTACCTCGAGAACGAGGTCATGTACCCGGAGGTCCGCAAGCTCCTGCCCGACCTGGAGGACGCCATCCTCGAGTCGTACGAGGAGCACCACGTGGCCGATCTGCTCTGCGCCGAGCTGGCCATCATGGACCCCTCCGACGAGCGCTTCGTGGCCAAGACGACGGTGCTGATCGAGAACGTCGAGCACCACGTCGAGGAGGAGGAGCAGGAGTGGTTCCCGAAGGTGCGGGAGGCGCTCGGCCGCAACCAGCTCCAGGAAATCGGCCAGCGGATGATCGACAGGCGACCGTCGGCGCCGCGCTCCCCCGCCGCCCCGAAGGCGACCAAGAAGGCCGTCGACGCGGTCACCGCCTGACAGGGATGACCCGGGGCCCGGCCGGCGGCCGGGCCGTCCCGGGGTCACCAGGCCGTCGGTGGCACCCCGTCGGGCGCCGGGAGGATACGGCGCGGCTGCCCCGGCGGCATCCGGCGGGTCCGCCACTCCCGGGGGTAGCCCACCGAGACCTCCTCGAAGCGCACCCCGTCGTACCAGGTGGTGCGGGGTATGTGCAGGTGCCCGTAGACGACGGCGGCGGCGGCGAAGCGCCGGTGCCAGTCGGCGGTGGCCTCGGTGCCGCACCACTGGGCGAATATCGGGTAGCGCAGCACCCGGGTCGGGTCGCGGACCAGCGGCCAGTGGTTGACCAGCACGGTCGGCAGGCCCGGCTCGCGCGCGTCGAGCCGCCGGGCCGTCTCGGCGACCCGGACCGCGGACCACTCCTGCCGGCTCGGGTACGGGTCGGGGTGCAGCAGCAACTCGTCGGTGCAGACGATGCCCGCCCGGTACGCCTCGGCGAGAGCCGCCGCGCGGTCCAGCCCCTCCGGCCGCCAGCTGTAGTCGTAGAGCAGGAACAGCGGGGCCACCAGCGCCGGCCCGCCCGGCCCTCGCCACACCGGGTACTCGTCCTCCGGGGTGACCACCCCCAGCGCCCGGCAGCACCGCACGAGGTGCGCGTAGCGGGCCTGGCCCCGCAGCGCGACAGGGTCGCCCTGCGGGGTCCACAGCTCGTGGTTGCCCGGCGCCCACAGCACCTTCTCGAACCGCCGGGCGAGCAGCCCCAGCGCCCACTCGACGTCGGCGACGGTGTCGGCCACGTCGCCGGCGACGATCAGCCAGTCGCCGGGCGAGGACGGCCGCAGTGCCTCGACCAGGGCGCGGTTCTCCCGGTACCCGACGTGCAGGTCGCTGATGGCCAGCAGGCTCCCGTCGCGCTCCTCCCTCACCATCCGCCGATCGTACGCAACGGGCGACGGGCCGTGCGGCCTCGCCCGTGCGGAGTGGGTCAAGCGGAGTGGGGGTCGGGCGGGTGATCAACTCCGATTGCCGGCAACCGGGGGTGTTGGTCGGGCGGGATGCGCCCATGTGGCGCAAAAAGAGTCGATCTTGGGCACGTCGTACGGCGAGGTGCAGCGGAAGAGCCCGACGGCGACCCGGTAGGATTCGTGGCGGGCCGTGACTGGCGCGTGGGGATGGAGCACCATCGGGAAGCGGTCCCGTCACGAGGACGCACGCCGAGCGCCTGGGCCTTCCGCACGTCAGTAGGAGGTCGCATGTCGCCGAACGCCGAATCCACCGCTTTCCGCAGCGCGCTCGAGGTGGTCCGCGCCGTCGAGCCCCGGGTGGCCGACGCCATCGGCGCCGAGCTGGCCGACCAGCGCGAGTCGCTCAAGCTCATCGCCAGCGAGAACTACGCCTCCCCGGCCACCCTGCTGGCCATGGGCAACTGGTTCAGCGACAAGTACGCCGAGGGCACCGTTGGCCGCCGCTTCTACGCCGGCTGCCAGAACGTCGACACCGTCGAGGCGCTCGCCGCCGAGCACGCCCGGGAGCTGTTCGGCGCCGCGCACGCGTACGTGCAGCCGCACTCCGGCATCGACGCCAACCTGGTGGCGTTCTGGGCGATCCTCGCCGACCGGGTGGAGTCCCCCGCGCTCAAGAAGGCCCAGGTGCGCCAGGTCAACGACCTCACCGAGGCGGACTGGTTCGCGCTGCGCCGGGAGCTGGGCGACCAGCGGATGCTCGGCATGTCGCTGGACGCCGGCGGCCACCTCACCCACGGCTTCCGGCCGAACATCTCCGGCAAGATGTTCGACCAGCGCAGCTACGGCACCGACCCGGTCACCGGCCTGGTCGACTACGATGCCGTCGCCGAGGCGGCCCGCGAGTTCCGGCCGCTGATCCTGGTCGCCGGCTACTCGGCGTACCCCCGGAAGGTGAACTTCCGGATCATGCGGGAGATCGCCGACTCCGTCGGCGCGACCTTCATGGTCGACATGGCGCACTTCGCGGGCCTGGTCGCCGGCAAGGTCTTCACCGGCGACTTCGACCCGGTGCCGCACGCGCACATCGTCACCACCACCACCCACAAGTCGTTGCGCGGCCCGCGCGGCGGCATGGTGCTCTGCGGGCCGGAGCTGGCCGACCAGGTGGACCGGGGCTGCCCGATGGTGCTCGGCGGCCCGCTGCCGCACGTGATGGCCGCCAAGGCGGTCGCCCTGGCCGAGGCCCGCCGCCCCGACTTCGCCGACTACGCGTCTCGGATCGTGGCCAACGCGCAGGCGCTCGCCGACGGGCTGCTGCGCCGGGGCGCGAAGCTGGTCACCGGCGGCACCGACAACCACCTGGTGCTCATCGACGTCTCCGGGTACGGCCTGACCGGCCGCCAGGCCGAGCAGGCGCTGCTCGACTCGGGAATCGTCACCAACCGCAACGCCGTCCCGCAGGACCCGAACGGCGCCTGGTACACCTCCGGCGTCCGGGTCGGCACCCCGGCGCTGACCACCCGGGGCCTGGGCACGGCGGAGATGGACGCCACCGCCGAGCTGATCCACACCGTGCTCAGCCAGACCACGCCGGGCGCCAACGCCGACGGCACCCCGTCGAAGGCGAAGTACGTCCTCGACCCGGCGCTGGCGGACAAGGTGAGCCGGCAGGCCGGCGAGCTGCTGGCCGGTTTTCCGCTCTACCCCGCCGTCGACCTGGGCTGACCGGGCGCTCCCGGGGTGGCGCCCACCACGCCGCCCCGGGACCGGGGCCGATCAGGAGATCGGGCGCTTGAGGTGGTAGCGGTGCACCTCGGTGCTGCCCTGCACGTTGTTCACGTCCTCGGCGGCGGAGACCAGCTCCCAGCCCTCCCGGCCGACCCGGTTGAGGTGCGCGATGGCGGTGTCGCCGTACGTCGTGACGTCGGTACGCGACCCCTCCGGGCCGTACCAGACGAACGAGACGTGGAAATTGCGTCCCTGCCCCTGGTAGCGGCGGACCAGCAGGGCGTACTCCCAAGCGACCATGCGGCCCATTATGACCGTCCGAAGGGGACCGGGGAAGCACGGCAGGTGGCGCGTCGGCGACGGTGCGCGTTCACCG